>JAIOYL010000011.1 GCA_021741195.1 Sneathiella sp.
GGGGACTATAGCTGGGGCGTCGCCGCTACGCCCTATTCAGGGCTTGAGGAAATTCCAATTCAAGCGCGATTGCTGGGCGACGACCTGGTAGACTTTGAAATGGTTGATGCCTTTTTATTCCTGAGCGCGGCGGAATGGACAGGCCCGAGGCAGCAGTTGTTGGTACAGTCGCTTGCACGGCATCCGCGGCCGCTGATCGTCGGTAATCCGGATCTTGTTGCGCCCCGGGAATATGGCCTGTCGCTGGAGCCCGGATTTTTTGCTCATGATATTGCCGACAAGACCGGCATCACCCCAGCTTTCTATGGGAAACCATTTGCCGAGGTGTTCGAACGGGCACTTTGCGCGGCCGGTCTTGACGATTTTCCAAAATCCCGGATCGCCATGGTTGGGGATACCCTGCACACGGATATTCTCGGTGGCGCTGCCGCCGGGCTCAAAACCGTGTTGGTCACGGATCATGGCCTTCTAAAAGGGCAGAATGTCCCAGACCTGATCCGGCTTTCTGGGATCGTCCCTGATTTTATTGCGCGAACGACCTAGTCCGGCGATCCGGAGCGGGCGGCAAGTGCCGTAAATACCAGCGCCATACCGGCAAAGAGCATATTGATGCCGACCAGCAGGCCGATAGCCCATGATGCGGTGTCGGGCCATCCTTTCCAGATCAGATAGGCGAGGACCAGATCGACGACACCGCTGAACAGCGTCCAGCCCCAGGTTTTTAAATGTGTCCGGAACTGCAGGGCGAGGAGGATGGAGGCAATGCCCTGTATGATAAAGAAGGCAACCAGAACCATCGTTAGCGTCAGGACGCCCTGTGCCGGTTGCAGAATCAGCAAAAGACCCAGGATCACGGCCAGAATGGCCGCGAGCACGGACCATAAGGTTCCGGGGAGGCTGCGGGTCCGAAATATGGTCAGCCCGCGCACAATCCCGCCGACCAGAAACAGCCAGCCGACAAATATGTCAACAACCAGAGTGGCGACTTGCGGAACTACAATGGCGAGTGCGCCGAGAACGCCCATAACAACCCCCTGAAAGAGAAAAAGCTTCCAGTGCGTCGCAAGCTCCGCGGCCATCAGCCGCCGAAGTTCATCCAGTTGCGGAGGAATATTGTCACTCATGTCGATTTCTCCAGGGCGTTTTATTTATAACGTGCCTGAACTATAAAATTTAAAGAAGGAAAATCAAAGTGTTAAATCCGGGAGCCCAGTGTATTCATTACAGCTTAACGGCGCGGAGGCGCAGTGCGTTTGAGATAACCGAGACCGACGACAAACTCATTGCCGCGGCAGCAATCATTGGCGACAGCAGGGTGCCGGTGAAAGGAAACAGTATTCCGGCCGCAATTGGTATTCCGGCGCCGTTATAGGCAAAGGCGAAAAACAGGTTCTGCTTGATATTGCGAAGGGTGGCACGGGCCAGTTTCCGGGCGCGGACAATGCCGTTCAAATCGCCTTTGACAAGCGTGATCCCGGCGCTTTCCATGGCGACATCCGCGCCGGTACCCATAGCTATGCCGACGTCGGCGGCGGCGAGGGCAGGAGCGTCATTGACACCGTCACCGGCCATCGCCGTCAGATAGCCGTCTTTTCGAAGCTCATCAATCAGCGCTTTCTTGTCGGCGGGCAGGACATCTGCGCGAACTTCATCGATCCCCAGCTTTGCAGCAACGGCTTTGGCGGTGCGTTCGTTATCGCCCGTCGCCATGATAACCTTGATATTGAGTTTATGCAGTGCCTCGATCGCTTCCTTGGTTGTTTCCTTGATGGGGTCGGCGACCGCAACGAGGCCGCTGACGCAGCCGTCCAGCGCGACATACATCGCGGTTTTCCCCTCTCTTTGCAAATCTGCCGCCTGTTTTTCAAGCGCAGAAACATCGAGCGAAAGATGGTCCATCATCGCCCGATTGCCAAGCGCCACCGATTTTCCCGAGACGCGCCCTTCAACGCCCTTGCCGGTCACAGCGTTGAAATCGACTGCGTCCGGGATATCAATATTACGATCTTTAGCGCCACTGACAATCGCTTCGGCGAGAGGATGCTCGGAGCCCTTTTCGAGCGCGGCCGCTACTATCAGCAGGTCGTTTTCGTTAACATCACCAACTGTTATCACATCGGTCAGTTTGGGGCGTCCTTCCGTCAGCGTACCGGTTTTGTCGACCACCAGCACATCAACCGATGCAAAACGCTCAAGTGCTTCGGCGTCGCGGATCAGGACGCCGGCCATGGCGCCACGACCTGTCGCCGTCATGATAGACATCGGCGTCGCAAGACCGAGTGCGCAGGGGCAGGCAATGATTAGTACAGATACTGCCGCGACAATCGCATGGACCATGGCCGGGGAGGGACCAAAGAAGGCCCAGATAAAGAAGGCGATTATGGCAACCAGTACAACAGTCGGTACAAACCATGCGGCGACCCTATCCGCAAGGCCCTGGATGGGCGCGCGGGACCGTTGCGCGGAGGCAACCATTTCGACAATTTTGGACAGTAAGGTATCGGCGCCAACCCGCTCGGCCTTCATGATCAGCGTCCCGGTGCCGTTCAATGTGCCGCCTGTGAGGGCGTCGCCTTCCGTCTTCTCGATCGGTACGGGCTCTCCGCTGATCATGCTTTCATCAACAGACGAGTGACCATCGAGAACGGAACCGTCGACGGGAATGCTTTCACCGGGCCGGACGCGGAGTTTGTCGCCTTCCAGAATATTCTCAAGCGGGACGTCATGCTCGGTTCCATCCGGATTTATCCGTCTGGCATTTTTAGGCGCAAGGTCAAGTAGCGCCTTGATCGCGGAGCCGGTCCGTTCCCGCGCTTTCAACTCCAGCACCTGACCCAGAAAGACCAGCGCGATAATCACGGCAGCGGCCTCGAAATAGACCGGCACGATCCCCGCATCCGTCCTGAAGGATGGTGGGAAGCTTTCCGGGATGAGGGTCGCGATGACACTGAATCCATACGCGGCCGCGACGCCCAACATGATTAGCGTCCACATATTAGGGCTTCTATTTAATATTGACGCCCAGCCACGTTTGAAAAACGGGATCGCCGCCCAAAGCACAACAGGGCTGGCCAGGGCAAACTCTATCCAGGTCGAGAGCTTCGCGCCGATCCAAGTGTCGACCGGGAGCCCGGCCATGCTGCTCATGGTGAGGATAAGCAAAGGTATGGAAAGGGCGGTGCTGACCCAGAAGCGCCGTGTGAAATCAATCAGCTCCGGATTAGGTTCATCCTTACCGGTTGGAACACCCATCGGCTCCAAAGCCATGCCGCAAATCGGACAGTCACCGGGCCCATCGCGGACAATTTCCGGATGCATCGGACATGTATATTGGGCCGCCTTGGGGGCGGCCTTCTGCTTCTTCTTATGGCCACCGCTGAGATAAAAATGGGGGTCCCTCTCAAAGGCATCATGGCATTTCTGGGAGCAAAAATGATAGGTTGCGCTCCCATGTTGCAGGGAAGGTTTGCCCTTTCCAAGGGTCACGGTCATGCCGCATACCGGATCGGTTGCTGTTTCACTTTCAGACATCGTCGAAGAATTCTTTCCTATCGTTGGGCAACTGGGTTCCGTCCGGGCTTTTTAGGAGGCCACGGAAAGGACATATATAACATGGGAATCCGCAGCATATCAAACGTTGCGGCTGCCAGCATTCCTGAAAATGTGGGAACAACCAACGCTGCCATCGCTTCTGCACCTTGACCTTTCACAATTAACTGGCCACGGGGCGTGCCGCCGGTGTTATTTCAGGTTCGAAAAAGCCTTATCAAGAAATTGGCTTAGGTTTGTATTTTGCATTCCAATGGCGACGAATTCGGATGTATCCGCCGGATTAAAGGCGCGGCTGACGGGGCCGATGTCGACATGGGAGCCAACCTTGTGAACCGTCCAGACGCCAGGCTTGTCGGTTCTGCAGAAAATGCCCTTCAATCGTAGAACGGATGGCGGAAGAGAGCGAAGCATATTGCGTAACATCTCCGCATCAATTTTCTCCTCCGTGCGATAAGACCAACGGTCAAATTGCATTTCATGGGAAAGATGTGCAGCATCGATCATTGGCAGTTCATCAGGTGTTATCTTGGGACCGAAGAAAATCTCGCTCGCGAGCGCGCCATTTGCGATGGCGACGAGCGGTGCGGTTGCGTTAATCTCTCGAACCTTTGCTTCAACTTCCGCCCGCTGCCTTTCACTTGCCCGATCGATCTTGTTGACCAGCAGGAGATGTGCTGCCGAAATCTGCGCTTTAATAACGTCACTAACGCGAGGGTCTGACTGCATTTCTTCGAAATTCAGGGCGTCGATCACTGTCACAATGCCATTCAAGGTGAGGTCAGGTTCGGCCTTTGCGAAATTGGCAATCCGTTTCGGCTCGGCAACGCCGCTGGCCTCAATCAGGAGTTGATCCGGCGGCGGAGTGAAGTCCAGGGCCGTCGAAAAAGCCTTATAGAGATCACCGCCCATCGAGCAACAGGCGCAGCCGTTGGCGAGCGTAATCACGTCGCCATTTTCAGCCTCGATCAGGTCCTGATCAATGGGCAGTTCCCCGAAATCATTGACCAATACCATAATTTTCTGGCCGGCTGAATGACGGAGCAGGTGATTGACCAAAGTAGTTTTCCCCGCCCCGAGAAAGCCGGAGAGGACTGTCATTGGCAGCGGCTTGTCGCGCTGGTTCATCTGATCTCGTGCTTATCGCCGGCGAGCACTGTCCCCCAGATGCCGACATTTTTCAGATTTTCCGCTCCGATTGTTTCCGGATCATCGTCAAGGATCGCAAAGTCAGCCCATTTCCCGACTTCGATCGAGCCGACCTCATGATCCATCTGCAACGTCGCCGCCGCCCCGAGTGTAATCGCCTGTAACGCCTCGGCGACAGAAATTTTCTCATACTCGCCAAGAACCCGGCCACTTTCCGTGAGCCGGTTGACGGCGCACCAGGCAGTGAAAAGCGGGGCCATAGGAGTTACCGGGGCGTCGGAGTGAATAGTGAAGGGAACATCATAATCGATCGCCGACTGGCAGGCATCCATGCGAAGCGCGCGATCCGGACCGATGGTCAGCTCATAATGTTTGTCGCCAAAATAAAAGATATGATTTGAGAAAAGATTGGCGGCGACACCAAGCTTCTTCATTTTTCGAAATTGAGCGCGATCTGCCATCTGGCAATGTTGCAGCACATGCAGGATGTCAGGGCGGTTGTTCTTTGTCTTGGCAATTTCAAGTGCCTCCAACGCCGCCTCGATCGCTTCGTCGCCGTTAGTATGAATATGCATCTGGATGCCGGCATCATGCAATATACTTACAAGGGTATTGAGCTGTTCCGGTACAATATTCCAGATACCATTCGGCGCACCATTATAATGGTGCGGCCAGCGTATCCGCGCTGTAAATCCCTGAATGGAGCCGTCTGTGACGATCTTGACACTGCCAAGGCGGAGTTTGTCTGTGCTCTTGGGTTTAAGCTCAAGGGCGCGGGTGCGTGTCTCATCGGCGGGCTGTGCAAGACCATTGAGTAAGGAAAGAAGACGAATGGGATAGTCCGCAGCGGCGGTAATATCCTGCATTTCGTCAACATCTTCATCCGGCAGATCGTTGATAAGGTCCGCGGCAGTAGTGACACCGACCCGGTTACAGACCTTGCCAAAAGCTACAATGCTCGCGCGGGTGCGGCCCAGCTCGCGCAGATTGATGCCGAGCCGCCGCATGATCGGGAACATTGCCGCCATTTCCTGCAATTCGCCATTGGGCGTACCGTCGGCGCCGAGAGCGATCCCGTCGACGCCCATATCCGCAACATAATTTGCAAGGCTGAGAGCTGTCGAATTGACGGTCATAAGATGGAAATTGGAATGCACGACAGCGATCGGACGGCTCTTGCTGACGGCATCAAGGTCATTCCTGTCAAGCCGCCGGTCCATCAGGAAAATTGGATCAAACCCCCAGGCGACCAGCGGTTCGTCCGGGCCAAGTTTCGTCTCTGCTTCTTTTAGCCGGGCATGGACATTTTCAAGTGTTTTAACTCCCGGCCAGGACTTTCCGTCCGGATCAACGCGATCCTGATATCCGACATAGCTGTATTTCCAGATACCACCCGCCATCAGATGACAATGACCTTCGATAAGGCCCGGCATAATAATCTTATCGGCGAAGGTTTCATCCAGGGTATAATCACCCCAGCGGGCAATTTCCTCTAGTGTGCCAGTGGCAAATACTTTGCCATCCCGGACCGCGACATGACTAACATGAGGCCGGGCAGGGTTCATGGTGATAATTTTTTTTGCGCTGAATACAGTTGTTGCCGACAAAATGTGGCCCCCTCTTTTCGAATTTTGTTGGACAGAGTTTAGGAGGCGCTTTAACCTCTGAAAAATAGTTTATTCTGCGGTTATTAACATAAAAAGCAGAGGAATTTATGCGATACACCTTGAAGCAACTAACCTACATTGATGTCGCCGCGCGGCACAAATCCATCACCGGTGCGGCGAAAGCACTAAACATATCTCCTTCGTCCATATCTTCCGCAATCGACGCCATTGAAATACAAACAAGAAAGAAATTATTCACACGGCATCCGTCCAAGGGAATTTCTGCGACCCAGTATGGCCATGGCTTCCTGTCCAATGCCCGTCAGTTGCTGAAAGCCCATGTAACCTTTGAAGAGGCAGTGGACGAGCAGGCGAAAGCAATCAACGGAGCAATCCGTATGGGATGTTTTACGCCCGCAGCGCCAATCATCCTGCCGCTCATCACTAAGTCTGTTGCAGATAATTATCCGGGGATTTCCATCCATCTGACGGAGGGGGACGTCAGGCGTAATATGCAGCGTGTGGTGGATAGCAAGATAGACCTCGCTATCGGGGTTGGCGCCAATCTTGATCCCTGTGTCTCCTTTGTACCCCTGTTCGTCGCGCCTCCTCATATTGTTCTGCCGCATGATCACCCGCTCGCCAATCGCAGTTTGCTGTCGCTCAAGGATGTCTATGATGAGCCAATGGTGCTGCTCGATCTAGATGAAACACGTGAATATATGTTCGGTCTTTTCAATAGCGAAAATCTCACGCCAAAAGTCGCTTTTTCTTCACAGACGGGGGAAATGGTCAGGAATATGGTTGCTGCTGGTCTCGGTTATTCAGTTTTCAATCTCCGGCCGTTGCAAAAGCAGCAATATACTGTTGGGGATATTGTTCGTATCCCCTTGACCCCGGGTTATATGAGCGTTGAATACGGCATATTGCATCGGAATGATGCCCATTTAAGTAAAGTCGATCAGGTAGTTATCGATACATGCCTCAGGCTTCGTGACAGCGGGGCCTTCAACAGGGCCGTTTTGCCAGAGGGGATGGCCGACATTAATCAACAACAAAATGTATTAATAACAGCATAAAAATATATTTTACGAATGATATTGGCTGAACTAGCCTGAAAATTGAGGGAAACCCAAAATTTTTAGGTCACAGGAGACACCATGAGAACAATTGGATTTATGGCGATAGCGGCAGCCATGTTGCTGATGGCCGGCACCAGTGCCGTTACACGGGCGGACGAGCCAAAAAATGGCGGCACCCTCGTCATCGGAACAACACAGAAAGCGCGGCATCTGAACCCTGCAGTACAATCCGGTATCGCAACAGCGGTTCCAGGAACGCAGATATTTGCAACCCCTCTCCGTTTCGATGCAAACTGGGTGCCGCATCCGTATCTTGCCGAAAGCTGGTCGGTTTCGGATGACGGGAAGAGCATTACGCTGAAATTACGCGCAAATGCGAGGTTCCATGATGGCGTGCCAATCACCTCTGAAGACGTGGCTTTTTCTCTGCAGACGGTGAAGGACAATCATCCCTTCAAATCGATGTTTGCACCAGTGACAAGTGTTGTTACACCGGATCCACTGACGGCCGTGATCAATTTTGATAAACCTCATCCCGCCGCATTCCTGGCAATGTCGAGCGCGCTTCTGCCAATTATTCCCAAGCATATCTATGGCGATGGACAGGATATCAAAACCCATCCAGCCAATAGTGCGCCGGTCGGTTCGGGCCCCTTTAAATTTGTTGAATACAAGCCGGGCGAGTACATTATTCTCGAAAAAAATCCCGATTATTTTATCAAAGACCGGCCCTATCTCGACAAGATAATCATCAAGAATTACAAGGATCCGACCAGTCTTGCACTTGCTATGGATAAGGGAGAGATCAACATGTATCCCTTCCTCGCGCCGACGAAAGATATTGCCCGCCTCAAAAAGAACGACAAAATTATTGTCACCGACAAAGGGTATGAGGCGGTCGGTCCAATAAACTGGCTGGCGTTCAATACTGAGAACCAATATTTGAAGGACAAGCGGGTACGGCAGGCAATAGCCTATGCCATGGACCGCGACTTCATCATCAAAGCCTTGCTCGGCGGGGAATCAAAAGCCGCAACGGGTCCAGTTGCACCGGGTAGCCCATTCTATGCACCGAATGTCCAGAAATATGATGTCAATCTCGACAAGGCCAATGCCCTGCTGGATGAGGCCGGTTTCCCTAAAGGTGACGGGGACATGCGTTTCAAACTGACTATCGACTATATTCCGGGTTCGGCCGAACTGCAAAAAGGTGTTGCCGAATATCTTAAATCACAACTCAAGAAGGTCGGCATCGACGTTGAACTTCGGGCCTCGCCAGATTTTCCGACCTGGGCGAAACGGGTTGGTGGTCACGATTTCGATATGACCATGGATATCGTTTTTAACTGGGGTGATCCTGTAATCGGGGTTCATCGCACCTATCTTTGCGACAATATCAAAAAGGGTGTTATCTGGTCGAACACACAAAGCTATTGCAACAAGGAAGTTGATGCATTGCTCAATGAAGCCGGATCGGAGCTGGATCAGGCGAAACGTATCGCGCTTTATAACAAGGCACAGGAAATCATTGTTGAGGATGCCCCGATTGCCTTTATCAATGTTCTTCCCTACCATACGGCCTATAGTAAAACGATTGGAAATCCGCCTTTGACCATATGGGGGACAATGGCGCCGCTGGATGAGGTTTATATTAAGTAATATGCTTCAGCACCTGTCCTTTTTACGGCGGGTAGTCACGTCATGAATATGGCGATGATGGTTACCCGCCGTCTGTTGCATGCATTCCTTCTGATCCTGGCCGTACTGATCCTGAATTTTCTCCTTATTCATCTAGCGCCGGGCGATCCGGCGGATGTGATTGCCGGGGAAATGGGGGGCGCGACCGAGGAGATGATGGCGGATATCCGCAAAAACTATGGCTTGGACAAGCCGGTTTATGTCCAGCTTGGCATTTATCTCGGCCGTGCGCTGCAAGGCGACCTCGGCCAGTCTTTTTTCTATAATTCACCGGTCCTCGGGCTGGTTGCGGGCCGGGCGGGAGCGACTATCCTGCTGGTGACGACGGCACTTCTGTTCGCGATTTTTGTCGGCACGTTACTCGGTGTGATTGCCTCCCATAAACCCAAGGGCATAGTCAGTGGGCTGGTGACCCTGGTTTCCGTTGTCGGCTATTCAGCACCTATCTTCTGGACGGGCATGATGCTGGTTATTCTTTTCGCCTGGGTCTATCCGATATTTCCGATCGCAAATATGTCCGATATCACCAAGGATGCCGGTTTTTTTGGGCATATACTCGATATTTTACACCATCTCATACTCCCGGCGCTCACGTTAGGAATTGTCTATCTTGCGCAGTATGCCCGGCTGACCCGGGCGAGTATGTTGGAAATACTCGGCTCTGATTATATCCGCACGGCGCGCGCCAAGGGTGTCTCGGAGATCAAGGTTTATGGGCATCATGCGCTTCGGAATGCGATCCTGCCAGTAGTGACAATTGCCGGACTGCAGTTTGGCAGTATCATTTCCGGAGCGGTCCTTGTTGAAACAGTGTTCAGCTGGCCTGGTCTCGGAACTCTCGCGTTTGAAGCAATCCTCGCGCGTGACTATCCGACAATTCTTGGCATTCTCTTCTTTTCCTCCGTTCTTGTCATCATCGCCAATCTGCTAACTGACTTCGTCTACCGTCTTGTCGATCCTCGTATCCGGGCGGGTGGGTAAGATGACGGCTATCGACAACGCGACAGAGATAGTTCAAAGCCAGAGCCCCATACGCGAAGCTTTACGGGCCTTTCGCCAAAGCTGGGCTGGAATGCTCGGTATTATCATTCTGGCCATGGTCGTTATTTTCACCTATGTCGGTCCGGTTTTATATCCGGTTGATCCGTTTGAGATTGTCTGGGCGCCACTGACGGCGCCGGGTCAGTCGGAAATGGCTCCACTGGGAACGGATTATCTGGGGCGGGATATTCTCGCCGGGCTCATTCACGGGGGTTCCGCGACACTTTATGTCGGATTGGTTGCCGGCTTGATTACAATTACGATTGGAATTCTAGTCGGCGCTTTTGCCGGATTTTACCGCGGCGTTGTTGATGAAATTCTGATGCGGGTTACGGAGTTTTTTCAGGTGCTGCCTGCGTTGCTGTTCGCCATGGTGCTCGTCACCTTGTTCACGCCGACGATTTATGTTGTGGCGCTTGCTATCGGGATCGTCAGCTGGCCGACGACGGCCCGCCTGACACGGGCTGAATTTCTGCGTATCCGCAATCTGGAATATGTCAATGCCGCGCGTTCTGTTGGCGCCCGTAACCGGCGGATTATGTGGCGGGTAATCCTTCCAAATGCCCTGGCGCCGCTGATTGTGGCGGCGACGTTGACCATCGGCATCGCCATCCTGTTTGAAGCGGGTCTGAGCTTTTTAGGCCTCGGCGATCCAAATGTCTTCAGTTGGGGCATGATGATCGGTGCGGGCCGCGAATATATTCTCGATGGCTGGTGGGTGGTCACGTTTCCGGGCTTCATGATTTTCCTGACGGTGCTTGGTTTTAGTCTCGTCGGGGATGGACTGAATGATGCGTTTAATCCGAAATTAAGGGAACGCTGATGCCTGGCATTCTCTCCATAAAAGATCTGATCGTTGATTTCAAAACACGCGCCGGCAATGCGCGGGTATTGAACGAGATTACACTCGAGTTAAAAAATGGCGAGATCCTCGGTATTGTGGGCGAATCAGGTTGCGGAAAAAGTATGACGGCCCTGTCGGTAATGGGGCTCGTTCCGAGCCCGCCTGGCAAGATTACCAACGGGTCCATTTCACTTGACGGTGAAGACCTAGTTCTCGCGTCGAAAACGCGGATGCGGCAGGTGCGTGGCGGCATTATTTCCATGATTTTTCAGGAACCGATGACCTCTCTGAACCCGGTTTTCCGGATTGGTGATCAGATTGCCGAATGCGTTCTTTTGCATGAAGACGTTACTAAAGCCGCCGCTTGGGATCGTGCCGTTGAAATGCTGACAAAAGTTGGTATTCCGGAACCCGAGATTCGTGCTCGGGCCTATCCGCATGAACTTTCCGGCGGCATGCGCCAGCGAGTGATGATTGCCATGGCTCTTTCCTGCCGCCCGCGCATACTGATCGCCGACGAGCCAACTACGGCCCTTGACGTGACTGTGCAGGCACAGATTTTTGATCTTCTGAAAGATCTACAGCTGGAAACCGGAACGGCGATCATTATGATCACCCATGACATGGGCGCGATTGCCGAACTCGCCGATCGCGTGGCGGTGATGTATGCGGGCCATATTATCGAAACCGGCCTGACCGCCGATATTCTTTCAAACCCGCAGCATCCTTATACACGGGGACTGATCGCCTGCGTCCCGCATCTAGAGGAAAACCCGACCGAGGAACGTCCCTATCTCAGTGAAATAAAGGGCGTTGTGCCATCGCTGACGGAGCTCGGCCGGGGGTGCGCCTTTGCACCGCGCTGTCCATACAAGACTCCCGTTTGCGAGGACGTGCGTCCAAAAATTGAGGCGATTAATGAATCCCATTCCGTCGCCTGTTACAATGTCGAATATGTGGTGGCGGTATGAGCAAAGAAGCCCTTCTCGATGTCCGGGATCTGAAAGTTCATTTTGGCGGCAAGAAGCTATTCAAGAAAGCCGTCATTGTTCACGCTGTTGACGGAGTGAGCTTTTCGGTTCCCAAAGGGAAGACCCTCGGGATTGTCGGGGAAAGCGGTTCCGGGAAGACGACGACGGCGCTTGCCGTCCTGCGGCTGGTTCCAGTCACGGACGGCAGCATCCGGATTGGTGATGTTGAAATCAGTGCCCTTGAAAACAAAGAGCTCCGTCTCGCCCGGCGAAAAGTCCAGATGGTTTTTCAGGATCCTTACTCATCGCTCGATCCCAGACGGCGTGTGGGCGATATTGTGCGCGAGCCGCTTGATCTCATGAATATTGGCGCAGAAGCGGATCGGAACCAGATGGTTCATGACCTCTTCGTCCAGGTCGGTCTCAGGCCGGAGCTTGCCAAGCTGTTTCCACATCAGTTTTCCGGTGGACAGCGCCAACGTGTGGGGCTTGCCCGCGCTCTCTCGACACGTCCGGAACTGATTGTCTGCGATGAACCGGTATCGGCGCTGGACGTCGCGGTGCAAGCGCAAATTCTCAACCTGATGCGAAAATTGCAGGAAGAGCTCGGGCTCACTTACCTTTTCATCAGCCATGATCTTGGGGTTGTCCAGCATCTTTGCGACCATGTTGCCGTCATGTATCTGGGTCAGATTGTCGAGCAAGCCGACCGAATTTCACTGTTCAAGAATCCGCAGCATCCTTATACGAAAGCATTGCTTGCGGCGGTTCCTAAAGCCCGCGCCCGCGATGGCAATGAAGAGCGCGTGCCACTGATAGGCGATCCGCCAAGCCCAATCAATTTGCCGAAAGGCTGTCGTTTCGCAGGGAGATGCCCTGTTGCCATCGACAAATGCCATAGCATCCCGCCGAAATTGACAGACAGGGGCAACGGCCATTTGGCTTCCTGCCATTTGCTGGATTAGATTATGCCTAGTTCCGGCGGAGCCGGGATATCGTTTCGAGCAGGCCGCGGGTAGAGCCGTCTTTGCTTTTGAACCCTTCATCCCGCTCGATCAGAGGCTGGAGGCTGGCCGCCAGTTCCTTGCCAAGTTCAACGCCCCATTGATCGAAACTGTTGAGCCCCCAGATCGCTCCTTCGACGAACACCCGGTTTTCATAGAGCGCGATAATTCGGCCAAGGGTGCGGGGGTCGAGCTTTCGGTAAAGCAAGGTGGTAGAAGGGCGGTTTCCGGGGAAAACCTGATGGGCGGCCTGCGCCAGCCTGTCATCGGAAGCGCCCTTGGCGCTAAGGATTTTTATCACTTCCTCTAGGCTTCGCCCACGCATCAGGGCCTCGGATTGTGCAAGACAATTGGCGAGCAGAAGGTGATGATGCCGCTGTAAATCCGGTTCGTGTGATTGGGCTGCCACCAAGAATTCGCACGGGACGATCTGGCTCCCCTGATGTAAAAGCTGGTAAAAGGCGTGCTGGCCATTGGTGCCTGGTTCGCCCCAGACAATTGGGCCGGTTTTCTGACTACTAGACGCCCCTTCGAGAGTAACCCTTTTGCCGTTGCTTTCCATATCCAGTTGCTGGAGGTAGGCGGGCAATCTTGCAAGGCGCTGGTCGTAAGGGAGAACCGCCCGGCTGGAATATCCGCAGATATTATTGTGCCAGATGCCAATCAGCCCCAGCATTACCGGCATGTTTTTCTCAAGCGGCGCGGACAGAAAATGCTGATCCATATCATGGGCACCGGCAAGGAACTCGGTGAATGCCTCCGGCCCGATAGCAATCATTAGGGAAAGTCCGATCGGCCCCCAGACGGAATAGCGTCCACCGACCCAGTCTTCAAACCCGAAGACGTGCTTGGGGTCGATGCCGAAAGCGGATGTCTTATCGAGCGCAGTGGAAACAGCCGCGAAATGGTGCGATGATTTTTCACCGATTGCCTCTGCCATCCAGGCCTTAGCTGTTTTGGCGTTGGTCATCGTTTCGATGGTGGTGAAAGTTTTCGATGCGACAATAAACAGGGTGCGTTTTGGAACCAGTCCTTTCAGAAGATCGGCAATTTGGGCGCCGTCGACGTTAGAGACGAAATGAACGCGCGGACCCGTATGATAGGGAGCAAGAGCGATTGTGGCCATCGCCGGCCCGAGATCTGACCCGCCAATACCGATATTGACAATATCGGTAAAACTATCGCCGCTCACGGTGGCAATATGGCCCGAACGGATACCTTCGGCGAAGTCGCTCATCCTTGCCAAAGTTGCATTGATTCCCGGCATCACATCTTCATTTCCGACATAGATCGGGGAGTTCGAGCGGTTCCGCAAGGCGGTGTGCAGAGCGGCCCGTCCTTCGGTTCGGTTGATCAGTTCACCGGAAAACATGGCGTCCCGCTTTCGTTCGAGATCGGCGTGCCGGGCAAGTTCAAGAAGAAGATCGCGGGCACCCTCATCAAGGCTGGTTTTTGAGAAATCCAGCAGCATGTCATCGAGCGAAAGCGAGAAATTCCCAAACCGATTTGGATCGCGGTCGAAAAGATCGGCGATACTTGTGGTCTTAACTTTTTCGAAATAATCAGCCAGACGCGGCCAAATATTCTTTGCCATCCATGTTCCTCTGAAAGATTTGCGGGCCCAAAAGACTGTCCCTCCTACTACAGATTATCCCATATACAGTTAATGATTTCTCAAAACGACCGGTCAAACTTGCGCGGAATAGAATCTGTTTCAAGGCGTCATTACAGCTTCCCGACAAGCTTGATCAAATTCTCACCGTCACTACCCGTAGCCTCGCGGAAGGCGTCTGCGAAAGCCGGTTGCATAATGGACTTCAGCGCCTTAATTTCTGCGTTCGTCGCAACATGGACGCCCATGCCTTCCTCTTTGAGCTTTCCGGGAGCAGCTGCGGCTGATATTTCGGAAGCGTCAATCGCCCACAAGGCGGCCTTGTTTCCTGCTTCAACGATGGCCTGACGGCTTTTTTCCGGTAACCTCTGATACCATTCGGAATTAATGTAGCCGTTAAAGAAAATACTGAAAAGGGGAAGAATTGTGACGCGATCCTGAACTTCATAATATTTGCCGGACACGGCAGTCGACAAACTGGTCACGCTTGCGTCTATTTCACCGTGCTGTAGCGCCTGATAGGCCGCGCTGTCGGGTAAATTAACAGGCTTTGCGCCCATCGCCGCAAAGGCGGCGTCCGGGATCGGTCCTAGGCCCTGTATTTTGACCCCCTTGAAGTCCGCGGGCTTTATCAGGCTTTTGCCTTTGGAAGTTACCGCTGTCCGCGTGGCCGTGAAAAGCCAGGTGACGTTTTTAAGCCCCTGGCGCAATATCTCCCTTTCCAATACTGCGGCCGCTTCAGAACCGTTCCATTTCTTCAGAACATCGATATTGCCAAGGGTGAAAGGTTCGAGGGTTACGTCCATCAGGGGAATTGTTCCTGCCCATTCTGAATTGATCGAAAAAGCGCACTCGATTTCGCCGGCCTTGACAGCGGCCGCATTTCTTGGAGCTTTTACCAGACTATTGGCACCATATACCTGCACATCAATGGTATGCTCGGAAAGGGTTTCTATCTCCGCCGCCCATTGGTCGATGACTTTGGCAATGTGATTATCGGGGGGGAGCTGATGACTGCAGCGCATTGTTTCTGCTGCATCGACAGAGGTACCGCCAACCATTGTCAATAATAGACAAGTAACGGCACCCATAAATCTTTTCACTATTACTTTTCCCTTTTTCAAGGTCTTCTTTTTAAAATTATCTACCGTGGTGTTATTCGCAAAGGAATATAACCGGATTTGGTTTGATTTGCTATTCCTTTGGTCTCAAGCCGGGACCGCCTCTCCTTCTTCCCATTTTACGATTTTCAGATCAAGAACAAAAATTGAGTAGATCACCGGTACCAGGAGCAGCGTCGTGAAGGTGGCGATGGTTAGTCCGCCGATCTGGGCATAGCAAAGGGGCTGCCAGAGCGGGCCACCATGGAGTGCAAGTGGTCCAAGACCAAAGACGGTCGCGCCTACCGTAATCAGGACAGGACGCAGCCGAACAATACCCGCATCCAGCAACGCTTCGCGCAGCGGTTCGCCCTTTTCATGCATCTCTTCTATAAAATCAAACAGAACGATAATATGGCTGACAATTACCCCGATGAGCGCGACAATCCCGAGAAACGCCATGAACCCGAATGGGCTGTTGGTCACCGCGAGAGCGATCAAGGCCCCGATAATGCCATAGGGAACGGCGGCCAGAACGATGAGTGGCTTGATCGCATTCTTGAACTGGAAGACCAGCGCCAAAAAAATCAGGCCAAGGGAAATTCCCATAACCTTCGTCAGTTGCTTGAAACCATGCTCCGCATTCGCCTGCTCACCCGAAATTTCCATGGTGAATCCGGGGGGAAGCCGCTTTTCAAAGTCATCAAGGTCGTCCTTGACGATAGCCATGACTTCGGAGGGGAGGATCCCCGCCAGCGGAAAGGTCCGGACATTTACGGTGCGAAAATGCTCCAGTCTGCGGATGCGTTCCGTCTGCAGTTGGTACTTGACCGTCGCGATCTGTCCGAGCGGGATTTTATTGTTGCTTGTCGAGGCGAAGACATAGAGGTTCTTCAAATCCGATATCTGCGCCCGTTCCGCCGGTTTGAGGATCGAGACGACCGGAATATTCTTGTCGCCGCGCTGCATCGTCGTCACCTGATTGCCGTTAAGGCCGGCGGAGGAGGAAGCGGCGATATTCTGGTTCGTGACGCCGGCCAAAAAGGCCCTGTCCGGATCGATGTTGAGGCGGAGGCGGAGCGATTCACGCCCCCAGTCATCGCGGGCGCGTGTAGCATTGGGGGCCTTGCGGAGGATTTCAACTAATTCTGATGCCAGACCGCGGAGTGTCGCAATTTCCGCTTCTGACTCGGGCCCTTCCGACTGGACTGCCGATTTTGCATAAAGCCGGATTTCAACGGGGTAGGGCACGGGGTTGGTCTGGAGCTGCCGGACATCAATAATTGCTTCGGGGATCTGAGAGCTCAGGGCTTCCTGCAGCGGCGGGATCAATTCCGCCGTCAGTTCCTTGTCGTTTACCCGCATGACCAATTGCGCATAATTGCGCTGATGCAATTGAGGGGTTACGGAAAACCAGAAGCGGGGCGCGCCGCCGCCCAGAAAACTGGCAATAGACTGCAAGGGATCACCGCCACCATCCGCGCCAAGACTCTCGCCGAATTTAGTTGCGGTCTCCTGGATAATTTCTTCAGCTTTATCAACGACCTTCTGTGTTTCATAGATCGTGGCATTATTTCTGAGCTCCACATCCGCATAAAAAATATACTGCACGTCATCTGGAAAGAAGGATGTTTTCAGGGCACTCTTCAACGGAATGATAAGGGCAATAAAGGCAAAAGAGACAAGCAGGGCCTTTTTGCGGTTGTCGATCAAAAAGCAGCCGAGACGGTAGTAGAAGCCTGTGAAACCGCGCTCTCGACGTTCCTCAATAGTAGGTTCCACCTTTGTCCTCGGCCGCAGGAGATAATAACCGAGGAACGGCAGAAAGCTCATCGACATTAGGCGCGAACTGATAAGGGCGGCTCCCATCACCACCGGCAGGCTATAGAGAAAATCTCCTGTATTGCCGTTCAGTAACAGAAACGGAAGATACGCGACGACATTGGTGATGGTCGCGAACATGATTGCATGGGCAAGTTTCGTCGGGCCAAGCCAGGCGGCGAGAATACGGGGCTGCCCTGCGGCAAGTCCGCGCTTGATGGCATCCCCGGCGACAACCGGATCGTCGACCAGCAAACCAAGGGCGATAATCAATGTGGCGACGGAAACCTGCTGCAACTGAATGCCCAGCATATCGATAATGCCGAAGGTCATCGCGAGCGTGATCGGGATCGAGATCATCATCAAAAGCGCGGAACGCCATTCCCAGAAGCCAAGAAACGAAATGGCCACGACAAGGACAATCGCTTCGATCAGGGCGGTCATGAAGAGATCGATATTTTCGGCGACCTGAGAGGGCTGGTTTGAAACGCGGGCAATGACCAGATCGTCGGGCAGGTGCGGGCCAACTTCCTTGAGGACCTTATCCACGGCCTTGCCAAATTCGGCGATCTGGCCGCCGTTACGCATCTGTATGGCGAGGGAGATGGCCTTGCCGCGCTGCCATTTCCCGCCTTCATCGCGCCAGTTATAGAAATTCAGAAACTCCGGTGGCGATTGGTATCCCGGCACGACATTACCGATATCCCGGAGATAAACGGGGGATCCCGACGAGGATTTCGTGAAGGCTGTGCCTCCAATCTGGCCAGGGCTTGTGTATTTGCCGACCGGCTCAACGAGTATGTTCGAGCCACCCGCATAAAACTCGCCGCCCGAAATATCGCTGTTGCGCGCCGCGATGGCTCCGCTCACGTCATTCGGCGTCAGCCCGTAAGAGGCCAGCAAATCCTGCGAATATTCAAGAAAAACCCTTTCATCGACGACACCGGAACTATTGACGACCGTTACCAGCGGAATTGTTTGCAGATTGCGTGTAATCAGGTTCGCATAATCGTCAAGCTCCCGATAACTGTATTTTCCACCCGGGGAAGCCTGCAACTGCCGATCCGTTTCCCTTGGATCCGCGATGATTACGGCGGGCCAGGCGTCTTCATGAAATTTGACCTGCGCGAGCTTCGTTTCAAGAAATTCATTCAGCTCGGTGAGAAGTTGTTTATCCGTTAGCTCACTAGAAAAATCGAGGCCGATAAATCCCGGCCCCTGCAGGTTGACCGGGTTACGGACTGCCTTGTCTTTGATGAGATAGTCCTTGAAAAGGTTCATGTTGCGGCTAGGCGCTGTAAGTTCGATGTCGCGAGGCATCACAACGATTAAGGAACGGTGGGAAGTTCCTGTATCGTTTGCCCCGCTGCGGGCGGCCCTTATAGCGGTTTCAATATCGCGGGCCCGGAGCGAGATTTCAACGGGCCGTTCTGTCGGGCTTGCAATCGTCATCAGGATTGCGGCGGTATTGCCAAAGCCGTCATTGAACTGGATCGTGCCGGCGCCTTCCGGAAGGCTCCCGGATAACGCTGCAAGATTGAGGCTGATCTCGTTGAAGGCCGGTTTCGTGTCCTTCAGCGACTCATCCAACTGTATCTGGACGATGGAAATATTGGGAAGTGTGAGTGACTGGATGGCGAATTTCGTCGGACTTGTTTGATGAAGTGTCGAGCTTAGCGCGATCTGCTCTTCGACCGGGCGGGTTATCAGCTGCTCAATCTTGGCGGCATCTGCCCCCGGCCAGCTTGTGATTGCTGTCGCGACCCGGACCGGAATTTCCGGATCCTTTGCCTTGGGCATGGCGAGATATCCGTAGACGCCCCAGATAAAGACGGCGATCAGCAAAATCCAGGAAATATGCCGGTTTTCCGTGAAATATCGTGCAGTATTTCTGGTTTCCGTAATATCTTTCAAAGGTAAGGTCCCCACTTCCCACTATCAGATATTGTCACGGAATGACCGCTACTTGCTGGCCATCGCTGAGAAAGGTTGCGCCGCTGACCACTACACGCGCTGACGGGTCGAGCCCGCCCAGAACGACAATCTTGTTGCCATGGACATCACCAAGTTCAACCGTCTTGAGCTCCGCCACTGTATCCTGCCCTCCTGTTTTTAATACAAAAACCGCATATCCGGCAGGGTTGCCCTTGGCGCGGACAATAGCTGAAAGTGGGATCAGGGCGCCGGTATGGACGTCATTGCTTTTCGGCAGGCTCAAGGAGGCGATCATGCCGACTTTCAGGAGGTTCTCCGTATTGGCAACATTTATTTTTACGTCGAACACACGGCTATTGGCATCGGCAGAGGGTGAAATTTCAGAAATTGTTCCCTTGAAAACCTTGTCGGGATAGGACTGGGTCACAAAACTCTGGGCATCGCCAATTTTTAACGCCTGTACGACGGTATCGGGAACGCCGAAGACAGCCTTGACGATGGACGTGTCGGCAATGACAAACCCCACTGTCTGCGGTGAGACCAGGGTTCCGACATCGACGTTGCGCTGCAGGACAACGCCGTCCAGCGGCGCGGCCAGTTTAAAATCCTTGACGTTGTTCTGCGCGATTTTTTGTTGGGCCTTTGCGTTGTCCATCTGCGCGGCGGCGTTTTCATATTCCTGTTTCGCGCTGTCATAGTCTGGCGCTGTCATGCTGCCGGACTTGAACAAAGCGGTGGCCCGATCGTAGTCCTGCTTGCCTTTGTTCAAGTTCGCCTGGGCGGCGGCAACCTGGCTGTTCGCCTGGGTGAGGCTGTCACGCACATCCTTGCTGTCGACCGTCGCCAGAACGGCATTCTTGGCGACACTGTCGCCAGATTGTATCGCCCGCGTTGTTCCGTCTGCCGTTTTCACCTGCATCAGGGTTGTGACATAGCCGGTAATTTTGAAGGCAACATTCACCTGGCTGTTCGCCTCAATGTTTGCGCTATAGCGAACATCGTTCGACAGTTTAACTTGCGTCAGGATCTGCGCCCTGACCGGCTGCAAGGGCACGGATTTCGCTTCATCCCCAGAGTCACAGGCCTGCAGGAAAAAGAAGCTGCAGGTTAGGCCCATGACCGCAAAAAAATTTCGCCGCATTTAATCCTCTCCCAGGGCTTGTTCAAGCGCCGCACTGGCATTCCATACAGCCAGTTGCGCCTGACGGTAATTGTCATTTGCCTGAGACAGTTCCGACTGGGCATCCAACAGGTCGCTGAGCAGAATTGTTTTTGCTTTATATTGATTGAAACTCACCCGCAATTTTTCCTCCGCGGCTTTTTTGGCCATCGTGGTGACCGGTACCAGGGCCTTCGCGACGTCGAGATTACGGATATTGGCGCTGACCTGTGCGCGTATCTGGTCCTCATTGTCGCGAAGCGAATTTTTTGCCTGTGTTACGGCCAGCCTCGAGCCCGTCACCTGGTTTCCATTGCGGCCCCAGGTGAAGAATTCCCATTTTGCCATAAGGCCGACATACATGCTTTCATCCGGAAGAAAGTTCGTATTTTCTGCCCTGCCATAGCTGGCGACGAGGTTCACTTCAGGTAAATAGCCGCTCTTCTGGATTTCAAGCTCTGTTTCGGCAGCCTTTACCTGGAGACGGGCTTCCTCCGTTTCGGGGCGCTGGGAAAGCGCCGCTTCCGACGCCGAAACCGGATCATACTGAAGCGCCGGGCTGGCATTGGCCGGGGTCACGCTGAAAGGTGTCGAAATTTCGCGGCCAAGAAGCGTATTGAGCTGCTGTTTGCTGGTCAGCATATCGTTTTGCTGCGACAGCAATTGATGGCGGGCGGAGGCAAGTTGCGCTTCGCCATTCAGAAGTTGATATTCCAGCTCGGTTTTCTGCGCCACATTGTCCTTGAGGATTTTCACAAGCTCTTCATTAAATTGCACGGACGACTCTGATGCCGCGATCGCGCTTTCGTCGCTCAGAATCTGGTAATACAGCTGCTTGACCTGCAGCGATACGGATTGCCGGGTCTGCCTGGATTGCTGCCGGGCGATATCCTGTTGAGTCTTGAGCTTGTCGACATTGAGGCCGATTTCATAAAGATCCGCGAGCGGTTGCGTCGCCGTCAGTGAATAATGGGTGCTAAATCCGTTTGTCGTGCCGATCGACACATTGCTGGAGGGAACAGGGTCGCCGCCGACCGTTCCAAGCGAGCCCTCTTGAAAGGTGTATGCGTTATCAACAAAATTATGAAAGCCACGAACATTGGCGTTCAATTGGGGATATTGTTTAGTGCGGGCCGCGGCCGTCTGTTCGCCCGCTACATCGATTTGGATATCGGCATTTCTGACTTGCGGATTTTGCGCTTTCGCGATGCTCAGGGCCTCATCAAGGGTGAGCAATGGGTCATCATCGGCATTCGCCACTGCGATTACGAGACCAAGGCAAAGAAAGGTCACAGGCACAATATGACGCAATCTCGACATGCTGACCAAATCCCAAATAAATATTTCCCCGCCAAAAACCATAACCGTTCACTATGGTTATGTCAAAACGATAGAAAGGCCCTAGAGTCAATTTTGACGAGTGTCAAAGGTGCAATTGCGGGCCTCATTATTCCGATACATCGACGGTCTCGAAGTCAGCCGGAAGGATAATCTCGATTAGCTCCAAATCGTCAGAATGCTCAAGTTCCCGGTGCACAATTCCGGGAGGCTGATGAGCGCAGGAGCCAGGTTTGAGCAAAACTTCGCCAGTGCCCTCATACCAGAATTTCACCCAGCCTTTAAGGACGTAAACCATCTGGAATTCAAGTTGGTGCCGATGTCTGTCGCCGACGGCATGTTTTCCCGGAACTGCCCGTATGACATGGGCACCAAATCTGCCGTCTGTAGCGTCCTTTATGCCGAGGTCACGATATTCGAAAAAGCCTCTCAGGCCGCTGGAGAATTCCGCGTCATCGGCGTGACTTACTGAAAGCTTCATATTTTCATTCCTCCTTGTATTCAGGCGCGGGCCATACTTGGTTCTCTCGTACGCCATAGGAGCAGGGCCATGATCATCATGTTGAGCATGTTCCAGGCGATGCCGTTGATAAAGGCGGCCTGATAGGAGCCGGTCAGATCGTAAATCAGCCCCGACATCCAGCCGCCGAGTGCCATCCCGACGACGGTCATCATAATCACAAGGCCGACCCGCTGACCTGCTTCCCTGGCGGGAAGATACTCTCGTACAATAAGGGCGTAACTCGGAACAATTCCGCCCTGAGATAACCCGAAAACCAGCGATACTATGTATAGCGACGCAAGCCCGTTGAACGGGATATAAAGAAAAAGAGCAAGGCATTGCAGGAAGGAGCCGAGCAGCACTGTGCGAACACCGCCGATCCGGTCGGCAAGAAACCCTGACGCCAGGCGGCTGACAATCCCGCCCGCGAGCATAACTGAGAGCATTTGCGCTCCGGCAGCGACACCAAACCCAAGGTCAGCACAATAGGCAACAATATGGACCTGCGGCATTGACATGGCGACACAGCAGCCTATTCCCGCCGTGCACAACAGGATCTGCAAGGCACGAGGAGAAAGGTTGATCTGCCTCCGGATCACCGGTGTGGTACCGGCGGCCAAAGGGAGTTCCGCCACATGGCCGGGCAGGCGGCGGCGCAACAGCAACGCCATCGGCGTCATCACGATAAGGGTAACAACGGCGACCAACAGATAAGCCTCGCGCCATCCTTCCGTGGCGATGACTTCTTTCAGGATAAGCGGCCAGATAGTGCCAGCGAGATAGTTTCCGCTAGCGGCGGCGGCGACCGCGATGCCGCGCCGACGCTCGAACCAATGCGAAATATCAGCAATCAATGGACCGAACGTTGCGGCGGATCCGACGCCGATAAACAGGCCCTGTATCAGCGCGAAAACCCAGATATTGCCGGAAAGGGCGCCCAAAGCAAAACCCGCACCAAGGAGTACGGCCGCTCCCATCATCGGCAAGGCAATGCCAAAACGGTCGACCAGCCGGCCTATCAAAAAGTTCCCAAGGGCAAATCCGACCATGGTCGTAGTATAGGGAATGGACGCATCCGAGCGGTCGATGCCAAATTCCGCCTGGACGGCGGGCAGCACGACGACAGCCGCCCACATGCCGGCGCTGCCAATCACCGATATCAGAACCGACATTGTGAGGCGGAACCAGGAATACGAGCTATCCAGATAGGAGCCATCTGAATTGATTTGGGGATTAAAGAAGGACAAGAGCCGTGCCTTTTCTTCGAAAGCTTCAAGCGGATTTCGTAATTTTGAATTACCCTATCACAGACATTGAAGCGGGCGCATCCCTTTTCGCATAAACTGGAAACGGACAATCCGCCGGGCCCGATAGTTGTTTTATTTCCCGCGCGATCACGGTAAGCTCGGCTGTGATGAACGTAGATAAAATACGAGAATTTCTCGAGCAGAGCTGGAAGCACGTGTTGGACCTTGGGTCCGATATCAACGTGATCGCTCAGCTGCTTGCCGTCATCGCCGGACTTGCCGTCGCCTATTTCACGCAGGCCAGGTTGCAGGCGGCACTTACTGCACTGCACGACAGATTTCCGGCGCGCTCACCATTTGCCCGGGCGCTTGAAACTCTGTCCTTATTGGCCTTCCCGCTTATATGGCTGACAATCGAATTTACTGTTCTGGCCGTCTTTCAGGGTGTCGGACCGCCATCACATATAGTCAGTGCAATCTGCTCGCTTCTAAGTGCCTGGATTGTTATTAATGTCGTGACCAGTCTTGCGGAGAATAAAATTTGGGCGCGGCTTGTCGCCGTTTGCGCCTGGACGATTGCCGCGCTCAATATTCTTGGCCTGCTGGCACCGACGTTGGGATTTCTCGAAAACCTCGCCTTTAATCTTGGCGATACGAGAATTTCCATGCTGGGCGTCGCGAAAGCAGGTGTCGCCGCCATTATTGTTTTCTGGATTACCTTCGGCCTGTCGCGTTTTATCGAGGCGCGTATTTATAAATCACGAGCCCTGACGCCGTCGGTTCAGGTGCTGACCGCAAAACTGGTCCGCGTTGGTTTGATTTCCGCGGCGGTACTGATCATACTATCCAATTCGGGCATCAACATCACAGCCTTTGCAGTGTTCAGTGGTGCCCTTGGTGTTGGCATCGGGTTTGGTCTTCAGAAAATTGTCTCCAATCTGATCAGCGGAATTATTCTACTGCTCGACCGGAGCATTAAACCGGGTGATGTCATCGAAGTTGGCGATACCTATGGCCGCGTCAATGCAATGGGCGCCCGCTACGCCTCGGTGATTACCCGGGATGCGATGGAATATCTCATACCGAATGAGGACCTGATCACCCAGCAGGTCATCAACTGGTCCTATAGTTCCAAGAATGTGCGATTGCGCGTGCCGATCGGTGTTGCCTATGATTCCGATATACCCAAAACCATTGCTCTAGTTGAGGCTACGGCCAAGGAGGTGCCCCGTGTACTCTCCAATCCTGCGCCGCGGTGTCTGATGCGCGGCTTTGGTGATAGTGCGATTGATCTGGAACTTCGATTCTGGATTGCGGATCCCGAGGACGGGTGCCGGAATGTCACCAGCGACGTCCTCGTAGAGATCTGGCGAATATTCAAACAGGAAGGTATTGGTATTCCATTCCCGCAGCGGGACGTTCGTGTTGAAATGGTCAATCCAGTTTCCGTTAATCCAACTGAAGCAAGGTAAAATAATGATAAATAATACTATCGCCGCCTGGCATGATTGCGTGAAATCTGGCGATCCGAAACTGTTGCACGATCTCTTGCATGAGGATGCGACCTTCCATAGCCCTGTTGTCTTCACGCCTCAACGTGGAAAAGCCGTCACAGGTAAATATCTGCTGGCGGCCTTTCAGGTTTTGAACGGCGACGATTTTACCTATGTTCGTGAGGTCATTGGCGTCGACGATGCGGTGCTTGAGTTCACAACTACAATCGACGATATCCTCATAAATGGAATCGATATGATCTCCTGGGGTGAGGACGGAAGAATTACGGATTTCAAGGTGATGATCCGTCCTCTCAAGGCTATAAATCTTGTCCATCAGAAGATGGCGGAGATGCTCGCCAGGGTGATGTAACTTCAGTCGAATATTTTAGCCTGGGAAACAAGATGACGACCGATCAAATTCTGCTGTTTTCACTGTTTGGCGTGGTGTTCGCGCTGCTGATCTGGGGCCGTTGGCGATATGATCTTGTGGCGTTTGTTGCCCTGATTATTGCGCTGGTGCTGGGATTGGTGCCGACATCGCTGGCCTTTTCGGGCTTCGGCCATCCGGCGACAATCATTATAGCACTTGTCCTGATTGTCTCGCGCGGACTGGTGAATTCCGGTGCTGTGGATATCGTCACCCGTAAACTGACGTCGCTAGATCTGAAACTCTCCAGCCATATTGCGGCGATGAGCGGGCTTGGCGCCATCTTTTCCGCCTTCATGAATAATGTCGCGGCGCTGGCCATGCTGATGCCGGTCGATTTGCAGGCGGCGGTGAAAGCTAAACGCAGTCCGCGCCTTACCCTGATGCCGCTTGCCTTCGCCACCATTCTCGGCGGGCTGGTCACCCTCATTGGTACGCCCCCCAATATTATTATTGCCTCCTATCGGGAAAAGGCGCTGGGAGCCCCGTTTGGCATGTTTGATTTCGCCCCGGTCGGCCTCACCTGCGCCGCCGTCGGGATTATTTTCGTGGCGATCGTCGGCTGGCGTCTCATTCCCGGAGCGCGGGACAGTAAAAGTCCGACGATTGATTTGCTGGATCAGGAAGGCTATCTCGCGGAATTGCAGGTGGCGGAAGATTCACCCGCGATTGGTATGCTGGTCCGCGAGCTCGACGATACGGCGGAGGACAGCGATGCGGCGGTCGTGGGACTGGTCCGGAATCATAAGCGACTTGCCGGGCAGGCGCGAAATGTCGAAATCCGCGCAGGTGATATTCTGGTCGTCGATGCAGGCGCCAAAGGCATCGACCAATTTCGTGGTGCCATGAAGCTTGAGTTTGATGGAGAGAAGCAGCGCGAAAAAGCGGAATCCGGCGGGATGGTACTCATGGAGTTCGTTGTCCCGCGCTACGCCCGCATTGAGGGTCGATCCGCCATGTCGCTGCGGCTGCTCTCTCGCCGCGGGGTCACACTTCTGGGGGTCTCGCGGCAGGGAAAGAAATTCCGGGATCGGGTCCGGCATTTGAATATCGAGGCGGGAGACATACTGCTACTACTCGGATCGAACGACCGTGTGCCGGAAGTGGCGCAATGGCTCGGCGTGCTGCCGCTCGCCGAACGCGGTCTCTCCGTCACCCAGTACCGCCGGGCTGGTCTGGCGGCGGGTATTTTTGCCGCAGCTATTGCGGTGGCGAGTTTTGGCGGTCTGTATCTCGCGGTTGCTCTGGCCATTGTTGTCGCCGCTTATGTGATCCTTGATATCGTTCCTATACAGGAGGTCTATCTGCAGGTCGAATGGCCGGTAATTGTCCTGCTGGGCTCGATGATACCTCTCGGCGCGGCGCTCGAAGCTTCCGGAGGGACTGCATTAATCGCGGGCGGGATTGTCGATCTGACGGCGGGCTTGCCGATAATGGTCGTTCTGACCGTGCTGATGGTTGTAATAATGACCTTGTCCGATGTCCTGAATAACACAGCGACGGCGGTCATCGGCGCACCAATTGCGCTGGATATCGCGAACCGTCTCAATGTGAATCCGGATCCGTTTCTGATGGTGGTGGCGGTCGCCGCCTCCTGCGCCTTCCTGACGCCTATCGGGCACAAGAATAACACGTTGATTATGGGCCCGGGCGGCTATAAGTTTGGGGACTATTGGCGCATGGGGCTACCCTTGGAAATTCTGGTGATTGTCGTAGCCATACCGGCAATTTTGTTTTTCTGGCCATTGTAAGTACAACCCTTTTTTTCCATATTGAAAAGCAGGTTAATTATAAATCCGAACAGGAAAGGCATCCGCATGTTAAAGGGTAAGATAGCTGTTATCACCGGGTCAACTTCAGGAATTGGCGAGGGATATGCCCGGGCGTTGGCGGCAGAGGGTTGCCATGTGATGATCAACGGGTTTGGGGATAAAGACGAAATTGAGACATTGCGTCAGTCGCTTGAAAGTGAGCATGGTGTCAAATGCCTGTATCATGCCGCGGACATGACAAAGCCCGAAGAAATTGGCGATATGATTGCGACGGCGGACAAGGAGCTTGGCGGCGTCGATATTCTGATCAACAATGCGGGTATCCAGTTCGTTTCGCCGATTGAAGATTTCCCCGTCGCGAAATGGGACGCTATTATCGCTATCAACCTGAGTTCTGCTTTCCATACCATTCAGTATGCAGTCCCGATCATGAAAAAGCGGGGCTGGGGTCGTATTGTCAACACAGCCTCTGCCCATGCACTTGTCGCATCACCTGACAAATGCGCCTATGTTGCGGCGAAACACGGCATTGCGGGACTGACGAAGACGGTGGCGCTGGAAGTTGCGCAGGATAATATCACTGTAAACGCGATTTGCCCCGGCTATGTCTGGACACCGCTTGTGGAAAAGCAAATCCCCGATACTGCAAAAGCTCGCGGTATTACCGAAGAACAGGTAAAAAACGATGTTCTTCTGGCGTCGGCGGCGACCAAGAAATTCACGACGATCGAGCAGGTCGCTGCACTGGCGGTCTTCCTTTGCGGAGATGCCGCTGAAAATATTACGGGCAGCCTGCAATCCATTGACGGTGGTTGGACCGCACAATAGGGAGGCCGCCGAAGTTGAACGATGGAATCTGAACCGGTAGAGCTCATAATTTCCGGGAAGCCGAAGAATATTGGCGGATTTGAGGTCCGTCGGCTGTTGCCGGCTGCGAAAAGGCGCTCAGTGGGCCCGTTCGTTTTCCTGGACCATATGGGCCCCGCCGTTCTTGCACCAGCGCAGGGCATGGATGTTCGCCCGCATCCGCATATCGGTCTTGCCACCGTTACCTATCTTTATGAGGGCTCCATTCTTCATCGTGACAACCTTGGTTCGGTGCAGGAAATCACTCCGGGCGACGTCAACTGGATGACGGCGGGCCGCGGCATCGTGCATTCGGAGCGTAGCGGTGACACCGCGCGGGCGCGGGAACAGCTTGTTCACGGCCTTCAGGCGTGGGTTGCGCTGCCAAGAAAAATGGAAGAAATCAAGCCTTCCTTTATTCATTATCCGAGGGCCGAACTTCCGGAAATTTCTGGCGACGGCTGGACGGGGCGGCTGATCGCGGGGGCTCTTTTTGGCGCGAGATCTCCGGTTGCGACCCTCAATCCGTTGTTTTTTGCCGATATACGGATGTATACGGGTGCGGAAATTGCGCTCAGGCCCGACTATGACGAAGGGGCGGTATATGTGGTGTCGGGGAGAGTGCAGATCGGCGGAAAGACTGTCGAGGCCGGGGAACTCGCGGTGCTTCAAAAACATGTGGATGTATCGTTGATCGCAATGGAGGCTTCTGTGATTGCCTTTTTGGGCGGCGACAGTTTGCCAGAACCCCGCTTTATGTATTGGAATTTTGTCTCCACAAGCCGGGAACGGATCGACCGGGCGAAAAGTGACTGGCGGGACCAGCGTTTTACGAAAATTTCCGGCGAGAGTGAATTTACGCCGCTGCCGGAGACGCATTAATAGGGCCTTGTATTCCCGAAGAAGTTGACAGAGATAAAATACAAGGCTTTCATGCTCCGGAAGCGTTTACGCTGTGTGGTCTTTGCAATTGTTTGCGGACCGCTCCCATAGAACAACAATAAAAAGGGAAATATCGATGAGTTGGGAAAAAGAAATCGAGGAATTGAAGCTCCGTCAGAGACTTGCCAAGAAAATGGGCGGGCCCGAAAAAGTTGCGCGCCATGTCAATGCGGGCAAGTTGACGGTTCGCGATCGAATCGAAAAGGTTCTCGATCAGGACAGCTTTGAAGAAGTGGGCTCGATTACCGGCAAGGCGGAATATGACGACGCAGGCAATCTCGTGGATATGCAGCCTGCCAACCTGATTACCGGACGTGGTCGTATCAATGGCAAGCGGATTGTCATCGCCGGCGACGATTTCACGGTTCGCGGTGGCGCCAATGATGCCGGTATTCGCGAAAAACTCATTCACGTTGAAAATATGGCCAATACGCTTCAGCTACCGCTTGTTCGGTTGGTGGATGGTACGGGCGGTGGCGGCTCTGTCAAGACAATCGAAACGGAAGGCCGGACCTATGTACCGGCCGTGATGGGATGGGAAGTGGTGGTCGACAACCTGTCCAAGGTGCCGGTCGTTGCGCTCGCGCTTGGCTCGACGGCGGGTCTCGGCGCGGCGCGCGTAGCTGCAAGTCATTATTCGGTCATGGTCAAAGAAACATCGCAGATGTTTGTCGCCGGACCGCCTGTAGTCGCCCGGACTGGAGAGGTTCTGACGAAGAATGAGCTTGGCGGCTCAGATATTCACACCCGCAACGGCGCCGTTGATGACGAAGCCAAATCGGAGGAAGAGGCCTTTGAAATGGCCCGCCGGTTCCTTTCCTACCTTCCGCCGTCGGTTTACGATCTGCCGGAACGGACGCCTTGCGATGATGATCCGGGTCGGCGCGACGAATGGTTGATTGATGCTATCCCGCGTGATCCGCGCAAGGTCTATAAAATGCGCAAGATCATTCAGTCAGTCGTTGATAAAGACAGCTTTTTCGAAATGGGAAAAAAGTGGGGGCGGTCGATTATAACCGGCTTCGCGCGGCTTGATGGCTGGCCGGTCGCCATTATTGCGAGCGACCCCTATCACTATGGTGGGGCCTGGACGGCGGACGCCTCGCAAAAAGTGCTGCGGTTTGTCGATCTTGCCCAGACCTTTCATTTACCCGTCGCCCATCTTGTGGATATTCCGGGCTTTCTGGTCGGCCGTCAGGCCGAAGACCAGGCGACGATCCGCCATGGCGTGCGGGCAATGACCGCTATTTTCCAGGCCACAGTGCCTTGGTGTGCAATGATCGTCCGCAAAACCTATGGGGTTGCGGGCGCCGCCCATATGAATTCGTCGCGTTTCAATTTGCGTTACGCCTGGCCATCCGGGGATTGGGGATCGCTGCCGATCGCAGGCGGTCTTGAGGCGGCCTATAAGTCGGAGCTTGAGGCGTCGGACGACCCCAAGAAAAAGCTCGATGAAATCGAAGAACGGCTTAACCTTCTGCGGTCGCCGTTCAGGACAGCCGAAAGATTCATGATCGATGAGATTGTTGATCCAAGAGATACCCGCAGAATACTCTGTGATTTTGCCGAAATGGCTGCCCCTTTGCGTAAAACCGGGGTGTCCAGCTTCGGCGTGCGTCCATAATATACTGGATAAATGGACATTTTCCCTGAAAGTTCCTGACTTCCAGGAAATTTGGGAAATATGTGAGGAATTTTCCGGACTATCTGACTTTTTCGAGTGATTATTTGGTCACATCGCCTTTAAGAGAAAGGATATTATGCGGCCAAATAACTCATACAATTAAGCGAGGTGGCCCATGCTCGAAAATGCACTGCAGAAACTTCGAGCCAATATTCGCGAACATTATCTTGGCGATGAAACGGCGGCGGTCAGAGGACTGATAGACAGTCTGGATCTCACCGACGAGGATCGCCAACGGATCGTCGATAAAGCCGCGCTTCTTGTGGAGGAGCTGCGCCGGGCCGACAATCCAGGCGTTATGGAAACATTTCTTGGCGAGTATGGGCTGACGACGGCAGAAGGTGTCGCGCTGATGTGTCTGGCGGAGGCGCTTCTCCGGGTGCCGGACGAAATCACCATGGACGCGCTGATCAGCGATAAAATCGCCCCCGCCGACTGGAGCAAGCATCTCGGTAACTCTGCCTCTCCACTTGTCAATGCCTCGACCTGGGGATTGTTGCTAACCGGAAAGGTCGTTCATCCGCTCAGTCAGGAAAATCTTGACGTCGTCGGTCAGCTTCGCAAGCTGATAAGGCGGGTGGGGGAGCCGGTTATCCGCAAAGCCGTCAGCCAGTCAATGAAGGTTCTGGGTCACCAGTTCGTTCTTGGACGAAATATCCGCGAAGCCATGGAGCGGGCCCGGGGAATGGAAAAGAAGGGATACACCTATTCCTACGACATGCTGGGGGAGGCAGCACGCACCGCCGAGGATGCCCGGCGCTATTTCATGGCTTATTCCAAAGCGATATCCAGCATCTCCGAACATAGCACGAATTCGGATACCCGCGCCAATCCCGGTATTTCCGTCAAGCTGTCGGCGCTGCACCCGCGCTATGAATATACGCAAAGGAAAAGAGTGCTGGATGAGCTGGTTCCGCGACTGTCATCCCTCATATTTCAGGCGAAAAATGCGAATATGGGGTTTAATATCGATGCGGAGGAGGCAGATCGCCTTGATCTGTCACTCGATATCATCGAAACGGTTCTGGCAAGCCCGGACCTGAAAGGCTGGCATGGTTTTGGGGTTGTCGTGCAGGCCTACGGGCCACGCACTGCATATGTCCTCGACTGGCTCTATGCATTGGCGGAACGCCTTGACCGCAAGATCATGGTACGGCTGGTCAAGGGTGCTTACTGGGATACGGAGATTAAACTCGCGCAAGTCATGGGTTATGATGGTTATCCGGTTTACACGCGCAAAGCCGCAACCGACGTGAGCTATCTCGCCTGTGCCAAAAAACTGCTCTCAATGACCGACCGCATTTATCCGCAATTTGCTACTCATAATGCGCATTCTGTCACGGCCGTCCTTGAAATCGCGAAGGGCAACGACAATTTCGAATTCCAGCGTCTGCATGGCATGGGTGAGGGGCTGCATGATCTGGTCATGAAGCAGAATAAAAACCGTTGCCGGATTTATGCGCCCGTCGGCGTGCATGAGGACCTGCTTGCCTATCTGGTCCGGCGGTTGCTGGAAAATGGCGCGAACAGTTCCTTCGTCAATCAGGTTTTAGATGAAAAAGTCCCGGCGAAGGACGTGGTGCGCGATCCGGTCAAAGCGATTTTAAGCTATCCGTCGATCGAAAATACCAGGATTCCCCGTCCCAAAGACCTCTATGGCGATGTACGGCGGAATTCTTCTGGGATTAATTTCCCCAACCCCTCTGTACTCACTGACTTCGACAAGGCGCGAAGTGAATTCAAAACGAAAAGCTGGCAGGCTGCGCCGGTTATTAACGGAAAGAAGATGCCGGGGAAGGAATATGCCGTTCTCAATCCGTCGCGCCATGCGGATGTCGTCGGGCACTGCATCGATGCAACTCCCGTGGATGTGACCGCCTCCATAAAGGCAGCGGTATCGGCCGAGGATAAATGGCGCAACACTCCGGTCGAGGCGCGTGCCAGGATACTGGAATGCATTGCCGATCTCTATGAACAGCACCGGGTCGAGTTAATGGCGCTCTTGAGCCGGGAAGCGGGCAAATCCTTGTTCGATGGTATTTCCGAAGTGCGGGAGGCCGCTGATTTCTGTCGCTACTATGCGCTCCGGGCCCGCAAGGATGCGGCGGGAAGCGATCTTGTCGGACGCGGCCTGTTCGTCTGTATCTCACCATGGAACTTCCCGCTCGCAATATTCACCGGCCAGATCGTTGCCGCCCTGGTCGCAGGCAATCCGGTGATTGCCAAACCGGCCGAACAAACCCCGCTGATTGCGGCGCGGGTTGTCGATTTGATGCTGGAAGCCGGTATTCCGGCGGATGTCCTTCATCTCCTGCCGGGTGATGGCGCGGTCGTCGGAGCGGCACTAGTCTCCAGTCCGAAGATAAAAGGGGTATGCTTTACCGGTTCTACAGAGATAGCACAGCGTATCAGCCGGTCCATGGCGGAGAATACGGATCCCGAGGCGCCGTTGATTGCGGAAACCGGCGGTCTGAACGCGATGATCGTCGATAGCAGTGCGCTGCCCGAACAGGCGGTGCGTGATATCGTTGCCTCCGCTTTTCAGTCAGCGGGCCAGAGATGCTCCGCGCTTCGGGTTCTCTATGTGCAGGAGGATGTCGCCGGTAAGGTGATCCATATGCTGGAGGGCGCGATGGCGGAACTAAAAATTGGCGATCCCTGGGACATTTCGGTGGATGTAGGACCGGTTATTGACGCGGAAGCCAAATCCGGGATTGAAGCCCATTGCCGGGTGCTGGAGGAAAAAGGCCGCCTGATCAAGAAACTGGAAATGAAACGCTCCACGAAATCGGGGACATTTGTCAGCCCGGTAGCCTACCGAATTAACGGAATTGAAGAGCTGGACCGGGAAATCTTCGGGCCCGTCCTGCATATTGCGACGTTCAAGGCGGACGACGTATCGAAGGTTGTTGCCAAGATCAATGCCACCGGCTATGGCCTGACGCTCGGCGTACATACGCGTGTCGATACGCGGGTTCAGGAGATATGCGATCGTGCCCATGTCGGCAATCTCTATGTCAACCGCAACCAGATCGGCGCCGTCGTCGGAGTGCAGCCCTTCGGCGGGGAAGGCCTTTCCGGAACCGGCCCGAAAGCTGGCGGCCCCCTCTATCTGCATCGCTTCATGAAAAAAGCAGGGGCCGTATCGCCTGCGCCGAAGTCGAGCGGCGCGGCTGTTGAGCTCGTGAAAGCAACAATTTCTGATGAAACGGCCAGTCTCATGAATATCGCACGGGTCGCTCAGGGTAAGTGGGATGCGTTTGACAACCGTCGGCAGGTATTGGAGAAGGTTGCGATAAGGCTTGCGGGAAGCACCGGCGAGACAATCAGCGCCACGTTAGGCCAGGCGAAATCCTACGATCAGACGCCGCAAAATCTTGTTGGTCCGACCGGGGAAAGTAATCGTCTTTCATTGCATGGCCGGGGCGTTATTCTCTGCGCGGGAGATGACGCGCTTGCGCTTGCTACGGTGTCGCTCCTGACGGGGAACGCTGTGTTGCTGATCGATGCGCCGGATAATGTTGACGCGCTCACCGCGGCCCTTCGCGCCGAAAAAGCGCCGAGAGATCTGATACTGCAGCTCCCGGAACCGCTTTCCGCCGGGCTTGTCGCTGCGCTGGCCGCCATTGCCGGTGTAGCGCTGACGTCAGGGGCCTATGATTTACATCGTTTGCGTCTTGCCATTGCCCGGCGCGACGGTCCGATTATCCCGTTGATCGTCGGAGCGGATGACTGGGAGTATTATGTCGCCGAGCGCGCGCTTTGCATCGATACGACGGCATCGGGCGGCAATACGAAGCTGCTTGCCGCCAATGAAGCCTAATCAAGTCCCATGCAATTGGCGTAATAGGTCGTCGTCGCAGGCCAGTCGGAGAAGACGCCCTTGACGCCGGCGTCTTTTGCCAGGACATCCAGCAAGGTCATCACGTCGCCATCGTTATTGATGGCGTCTTTCACCGACTTGTAATACCAGCCGCCGCCACCCTCGAGTGAGCCGGAGCGCTCCAATGTCCAGGTAATGATATTAATCCCGGCTTTTTTTGCTTCCCGGGCATAGGCCGACGGGATAATTTTACCGTCGCCGTCCAGATTGAGCAGCATCCAGATCGGCGGCGCGATATATTTGACGCCTTTTGCCGCAAGTTCGCCCATGCTGGGCGAGAAGGTCGAGGGATCACCAGGATTTATACGGTTTCCTTGGTAGCGATCATCGAGATAGACGGCTTGCGCACCAAATTCGGGCTCGTTCTTGATCCAGTAGAGGATGTCTTCAAGATTAAAGGATTGCGGAAAGACGCGGGCGGGGTCGATCCCGGCTGCCTTGTAATCGGCGATGAGCGCCGTCGCATAATCCTGTTGGCTGTAATCGCCGTTATAGGGCATCGCAACATCGGCGGATTTAAGCTCTGGCGTAAATTTAAGGCCGAGGGAGTTGATCAGTTTAATACTCTCTGCATGGGTCATCAATGTGCCCTTTGTCGCATAAAGTTCGGTACGCCAGTCAGGGGTTCCCTTCTGGTATTCTTCGGCGCTTTTGGCTTTTAAATTCGCGCCATCCATTTTCGCGCGCAGGCTTTTGAATTCGGCAAGCGTGATATCGGAGGTACAGCATTTGGCGCTCGCCTTGCCGTTGCTTCCCTCTGCCGGGCTAAAGGGCTGTGAGCATTTCGCCGCAAGTTCCGGTCGGCTTAAAATATCTGTCGTTGCCTGCAGATCGCACTGGGAATGCCGACAGACAAGGGCCTTGTCCTTGGTAAAGGTCACGTCGCACTCGATAATACCAGCGCCCATACGCGCCGCTGCAAGATATCCCTCTTTCGTGTGTTCGGGGAATTGCAGGGACGCGCCGCGATGACCGATGGAGAAGTCGGATGTTTTAATTGGACCGCTTTGGCATTGCAGCAGTTTTTCTTTCAACTCACCCGGATCCATATCGTCCACAAGATAACGCGGACGCGGCCCGAATGTCACACTGTCCTTTGCCATCGCAGCGCTAATTCACCGGCAAAAATGGCGAATAGAAGAATCAGCAGGAATGGCAGGACATTACAGCGATTTTTGGCTGAGTTCATTTTCTTGTCTCTTTTAAAAAATGCCAGGATAGGAACATAGAGCCTTTTATAAGCTCCGGGTACTCACTTTTATGACATCCGGGAGTGTTCTGTCTCAGCGTCGGCGCCAGTTTACCAGAACCGGACCGGCGACGGCGCAGCCAAGGCCAACGAGAAACAGGCTGGAAAGATGCTCGTCCAAAATCAATGCGCCAAAGGCGGCGGCCATGATGGGTGCGATCGGGACATAGATAGCAGCCTGTGAGGGCGAGAGTTGTTGCAGGCCCCAGTTAAACAGGAAAAGACTGAAGGCGGCAGCTGGCCCGGCGAGATAGAAAATCCACATCCAGTCCCGTGTGTTGTAATCGCGGATTACGTCGCCGAGCCCTTCGCTATAGGCAACGGGAAATATCGCCATGGTCCCAGCACTCATTCCGATTATCGTCAGCATCAGGACGGAGCGGTTTTGCATTAGGCGGCTGGAAAAGGCGTTATAGGTCGCGCCGCAGCATACAGCCATAAAGAAGAGAAGCTCTCCCACCCAGTTTTTGGGCGAGGTTTCCGGGGCGAATGCTTTCTCGCCAATGGCGAGAGAGACGCCGACGATAGAGAGCACGGCTGCAAACAATTTGATCGTTGTCAGGGAATCGCGCCCTGTGATGGTCGCAATAAGCATGGTCATGATCGGGATCAGGGCGAAGATGACGGCCCCGCGGGACGCTGTAATCTCCTCAAGCGCTGTATTAACGAAAAGATGGAAGAGACCGAACTGAAGAATGCCGAGCAATGCAACCGTTCCGATAATTTTAAGCGGTGGCATTGCCCTTTTCGACCCCCACAGGAAGGGCAGCAGTAACAGTGTTGCGATCCCGTAACGCAGAAAGCCAAGCGCCGCAGGCGCCTCATTATCGGCCATGATGGCTCGCACGCCGACGAAGGAGAGACCAAGAATCATGACAGAGATGAGCAAGGCCAGATGCGGCAGCACGCTGGAAACTGGCTCGATCAGCCTTTTATTCGCGATCGGTATATCAGGCAAGGCCAAGGCTATACATGGTGTAGGTGCCGAGAGTCAGGGTGGAGACGCCGACG
>JAIOYL010000151.1 GCA_021741195.1 Sneathiella sp.
CGCGGTTCCGCCATCGGCGTCTTCAGCATGGTGGTCGTTCTTGGGCCCGCCATCGGGCCGACCATCGGCGGCATCATCACCGATAGCCTCGACTGGCATTTCACCTTTACGGCGGCGCTGCCGCTTTCGCTTTTCGCCGCCATTGCCGGCTGGATTTTCCTTCCCGACCGCGATGAGAACCAGGGATCAAGCCGTTTTAACTATGTCAGCTTCCTCCTCATCGCCATGACCGTCGGCACATTACTCACCGGCCTTTCCAACAGCCAGTTTCATCCCTTCACGGATGTGCGGGTCGTCGTCTTCCTCGTGATCGCGCTCATCGCCTTCATCCTCTTCTTCCGCCGCGAAAGTCACAGCAAGGCGCCGCTCCTCAATCTCGCCATGTTCCGCAATCTGCAGTTCACCTCGACCGTCATCATCGGCGCCATCGTCAGGGCGGCCATGTTCTCCACCATCTATATGCTGCGGCTGTTTGCGCGGACCGTGCAGCTCAGCGACGCGACGGAGGCCGGGCTTCTGCTGCTGCCGGGCGGTCTTGCGCTTGCGCTGGTCTCGCCGATCGCCGGGCGGCTCGTCGACCGCATGCCCGCTCACCGCCTGCTGCTTGCCGGGGTGATCCTGTTCGTCATCTCGACCTACGCCCTCACCTATGCCGACGCCCTCAGCGGCTTCTGGATGATCGCGGGCTGGGTGGTCGTGAGCCGCGGCGCGCTTGGTCTCATTCTTCCCGCCAACAGCACCCTCGCGCTTTCCAGCGTGCAGGGACCGCAGGTGCCGCAGGCGTCCGGCGCGCTCAACTTCTGCCGAATGCTGGGCGGCACCATCGGGGTGAATATCATCGCCCTGCTGATCACGGCGCGCTCCGCCCATTACGGGGGCGAAATACTTGCGAAGACCGGCGGCGCGGCATTGAGCCCCGGACAGATCGTCGAGAGCATGACGCTCACCTTCCAGGACTGCTTCCTGATCGCCTGCATCTTCTTCGCGCTCGCCCTGATCCCGATCCTTTATCTCGCGCGGAAATCGAAGGGGGCGGCGCCGGCATAAAAAAAGCCCCGCGGTTGAAGCGGGGCTTTTCGTACCTTCTCGGCTTTAAAGATCCTTGAAGCCTTTCTTTTCCTTGACCAGCTTTTCAAGGAGTGGCGCCGGGGTCCAGGCATCGCCATGCTCCGCCTTGAACTTCAGCATGTCGTTATAGATATTCTCAAGGCCGATATAATCGGCGTAGCGCATCGGCCCGCCGCGGTAGATCGGCCAGCCATAGCCGTAGACCCAGATGACGTCGATGTCGCTGGCGCGGGTGGCGATGCCTTCTTCGAGGATTTTCGCCGCCTCGTTGATCATCGGGTAAATGCAGCGTTTGAGGATTTCCTCATCCGACACCTCGCGGCGGTTGATCCCGGCATCGCGGGCCGCCTTGACGATGATATCCTCGACGATCGGATCGGGCTCGGGTGTCCGGCTGCCCTTCTCATAGTGATAATAGCCATCGCCCGTCTTCTGGCCGAAGCGGCCAAGCTCGCAGATTGCATCGGCGACCGCGCTCTTGACGCCCTTGCCCTGACGGATGCGCCAGCCGACATCGTTGCCCGCGAGGTCCGACATGGCGAAGGGTCCCATCGGGAAGCCGAAGTCATAGAGCACCCGGTCGACATCCTCGAGCTTTGCGCCCTCGAGGATAAGCTGGCTCGCCTGTTCGCCGCGCTTGGCGAGCATGCGGTTACCGACGAAGCCCTCGCAGACGCCGACCATCGCCGGAACCTTGCCGATTCTCTTTGCAAGCGCCATGCAGGTCGCCATGACGGAGGCGCTGGTTTTCTTCGTGCGCACCTCCTCGAGCAGCCGCATCACATTGGCAGGTGAGAAGAAATGCAGGCCGATGACATATTCGGGGCGGCTGGTCGCCTCACCGATCTCGTCAATATCGAGTGTCGAGGTGTTGGTGGCCAAAATCGCGCCGGATTTACAGATCTTATCAAGCTTGCCGAACACCTCTTTCTTCACGTCCATATTCTCGAAAATCGCCTCGATGACGATATCGACATCTTTCAGGTCCTCAAGATTGGTGCTGCCGGTCAGGAGCGACATGCATTTATCCATGGCCTCCTGCTTCATCCGCCCCTTCGAGACCGTCGCGGCGTAATTCGACTTGATGATGCCGATGCCCTTGTCGAGCGCTTCCTGGCTGGTCTCGACGATGGTCACCGGGATGCCCGCCTGCAGGAAGTTCATGGCGATCCCGCCGCCCATGGTGCCCGCGCCGACAATGCCCGCCGTCTTGATATCGATGAGCGGGGTATCCTTCGGCACATCCGGGATCTTGTTGGCGAGCCGTTCGGAGAAGAAGAAATACTGCTGCGCCTTCGCCTGCTCGCCCGCCAACAGCTCCATAAACAGTTCCCGCTCCCGCTTCAGGCCCTCCGCGAAGGGAAGCTCGACGGACGCCTGGACCGCCTTGATGCAGTTTTCAGGGGCTTCGAAGCCGCGGAATTTGCGGGCATTGGCTTTTCGGAAATCATCAAAGAGCGACGGAGTCTTTTTCGCTTCCTCGATCTTGCCGTTCTGGTCACTGATTTTCACGAGCGGGCGGCCTTCGGCAACCACCTTTTTCGCGAAATTAATGGCCCCTTCGGTAAGGTCCCCTTCGATGATTTCATCGACGAGCCCGGCCGCATGGGCCTTGGGAGCCGGCATATGAATGCCTGAAGTGATCATTTCAAGCGCCATCGGAACCCCGACAACACGCGGCAGGCGCTGGGTGCCGCCCGCGCCCGGCAGAATGCCGAGCTTCACTTCGGGAAGGCCAACTTTCGCGGAGGCGTTGGCGACACGGTAATGACAGCCGAGCGCGGTTTCCAGACCGCCGCCGAGCGCCGTTCCGTGAATGGCGGCGACCACCGGCTTGGTCGAGGCTTCGATGGTGTCGATCACGGCGTGAAGTCCCGGCTCCTTTGGCGGCTTGCCGAATTCGGTGATATCGGCACCGGCGATAAAGGTCCGTCCGGCGCAGGCAAGGACAATTGCGGTCACCGAACTATCTGCGACAGCCGCCTCGATCCCGCCCTTGATGCCGGCGCGCACGCCTTGGCTCAACGCATTGACCGGCGGGCTATTAACGGTGACGACGCCCACATCTCCCTTGGCTTCGTAACTGACAAATTCATTGATGGCAGTCATTTTCTTATTCCTTCCTTCTGGGGTTTCTTATTGACTGTTTATTTTCTTGTCGGATCATCCGCGACCCGCACCAAAAGCTTGCCGAAATTCTCGCCTTTCAAAAGACCCATGAAGGCCTCGGGCGCATTTTCGATGCCCTCGACAATATCCTCGCGGTATTTGAGCTGGCCGCTTCTGATCCAGCCGCCGACATCCTTCAGAAATTCCGGCAAGAGATTGAAATGATAGGAAATAATAAAGCCTTTCATCAAAATCCGCTTGGTCAGCATGTCGCGCATCAGGGCGGGCAGCATGTTCGTGCCCTTCGGCAGTTCCGTCATGTTATATTGCGAAATCAGGCCGCAAAGCGGCACGCGCGCATCGTCATTGAGAAGCGGCAGGACCGTCTCGAACACCTTGCCGCCGACATTCTCGAAATAGACGTCGATGCCCTTGGGGCAGGCGGCGGCAAGCTGCGCGGCGAAGTCCGGGTCCTTGTAGTTGATGCAGGCGTCGAAGCCGAGCTCCTTGACGACAAAGGCGCATTTATCCTGCGAGCCGGCGATACCGACCGCACGGCAGCCCTTGATCCTGGCGATCTGGCCGACAACGCCGCCAACTGCGCCGGAGGCCGCGGCAACCACCACAGTCTCGCCCGGCTTCGGCTCACCGATTTTCAAAAGCCCGTAATAGGCGGTGAGGCCCGGCATCCCGAGAACGCCGACGCCTGTGGAAATCGGCGCATTGGCAGGATCGAGCTTCATCACGCCCGCGCCGTCGGACAGGCAGTAGCTCTGCCAGCCGGTGGCGCACATCACGTAATCTCCGGCCTTGAACTGGTCATTATTCGACTGCTCAACAACGCCGACGCCGCCGCCCAGCATCACCTGGCCGATTTCGGCGCTCGCGGAATAGCTCTTCGCCGCGCTCATGCGTCCGCGCATATAGGGATCGAGGGACATATAGATGACTTTCACCAGAAACTGGCCGGGGCCCGGCGTCGGCACCGCGGTTTCGACCAATTCGAAATTGTCCGCCGTCGGCTCCCCTTCCGGGCGGGATTTGAGCAGTATCTGTTTATTCATTCTAGACATTAACAACACCTTTCATGTGTTTGTTTTTATTAAAATCGACTATATCGGCATTCTCCGAATTGCTGAACAGGCGCACCACGAGATCTGCGCGATTGGCAAGAACGGCTCCCTGGTTGATATATTGTTTATCAGTAATCTCATTCTTGTCGACGGAGAGCGGCTCGGCCATGATCAGCGCCTTGCCGATCCGTCGGCTTGGAGATGTGTTGAGCTGATTATAGCGACTGAGCCTTTGCTGAACAGCCTCAATCATGTTCGGCGCGAGAATAGTTTTGTTATCCAGCGAGCGGGCCGAGGGATCCGCGACGAGCTGGCGCTGCACAGCCTCGGTCGGCAGGATCAAAATCCCGATTTCATCGCGGTCGTGCCCGGCGATTACCACATCCCGCGCCACCGGATCAAGCGCGTCGATAAGCGAGAGGCGGAGCGAGCCCGTGCTGACCCAGGTTCCGTTCGCCAGCTTGAAATCCTCGGCGACGCGGCCATCAAAGATCATCCCCGTTTCCAACCGGGCCGGATCCTCCCATTTCACCGCGTCGCCAATGCAGTAATAGCCTTCTTCATCAAAATACTGCGCCGTCAGGTCGGGGCGCTTGTAGTAACCCTTATGGACATTCGGTCCCTTGATACGGATTTCGAGCTTTTCGCCGACCGGCATGACCTTGATGCTGATGCCGGGTGTCGGCACGCCGATAAGCCCGACTTTCTCCGTCTCCCAATAGACAGCCGTGCCGGTTCCTGTCGTTTCCGTCGCCCCCCAGCCCGTCCCGAACGGGATGCGCAGGCCCGTATATTTGACCGCCAGAAGCTGCATACGCTCGAACATTTCCTGCGAAAGCGCCGCCCCGCCATACTGGCAGATTTTCAGGTTCCTGAAAAAAGCGACCGCCAGTTCCTCGTCCTGTTCCAGTTGGTCGGCAAGGAAGCTGTAGGCGGCAGGAACCGTGCTGAAGCGCGACGGCGATACCCGTTTCAGGTTTTCTATGGTGCGGTTGAACAAGCCGGGCACGGGCTTGCCGTCATCTATGAAAAGCGTGCCGGTCACGCGGGCAATGCCGAAGAAATTGACCGTCCCGCCATAGGTATGATGCCAGGGCAGCCAGTCGAGAACCCGGATAGGCTCATTCTCGGGATCGCGCGGCTCCGAGATCAGTTCGAGAGTTTTCTGGGCCGAGCAGAGCATCAGTTGCGTATTCGGCACCGCCTTCGGCATGCCGGTGGACCCGGAGGTGAAGAGAATCTTGGCGAGGCTTTCGCCTGTCACCGCCGCATAGGCGGTCTCAACCGCCTTTTCATCGATATCGCCGAGCAGGGCGTCAAACCGAAGACCGCCATGGGAGGAGCCCGACACCGTGACAATATCGATATTCTCCGTCCCAAGCGCATCAAGCGCCTTGGAATAGAGATCACCGTCCTCGGCAAATATCATTCCGGGTTCCGTCAATTCCACCGCATATTTGAGTTTCGTGAAATCCGTTCCCATAAGGGAATAGGATGGCGATACAGGCGTGACGGGTATGCCGACCTGAATGGCGCCCATGGTCAGCGCCGCATGGGCGAAACTGTTTGCGGACAAGATCATCACCGGTTTATCCGGCCCGTATCCCTTTGCCAGCAGCCAGTTACTCACCTGATCCGCCTGATGCTTCGCCTCTGCGTAGGTCAGTTCAGGCCAATCCCTATCCGGGCCGCATTTGACCAGAAAGGCGCGGTCAGGATATTCCGCGGCGGACCGCCGCCAGTAGGACGCGATGTTCGTGTCGATATCGCCAAGGTCAATATTGCTCGTGATAACACAGGTTCCATCGGTATTCTTGACGACAGAAATATCCGGCGCCGGACGGTTTAATTTGCTAAATGGTATTTTTACAGACATGCGGGCAACAAACTCCCCTGATTTTTTTTGTTCTATTTTTACTGGCAGACTGTTATTGTAATGATATTGACAAATTGTCGTAACAATTGCCAGCAGCAGACGCGGATTAAAGAAGAAAAATATAAAAAGGTAAAACGCGAATGACCGAAACGACACATGTCGTGGTGGCAACGGACAGGGCCAGCAAGCGAAAAGAAGAAAAACGCAACCGGTTACTGGCGGCGGCGCGCAAGCTTTTCGTCAACAAGGGCTATCACGAAACCCGCCCCCAGGATATCGCCCGCGAGGCGGATGTCGCGCACGGTACCTTCTACAGTCATTATACGGACAAGCGCGAAATCTTCATGGCCTTCGCCAGCGGCGCGCAGGAGGATCTTCACACATTCGTCCATGCCCGCATCCCGAAGACAGATAGTTTCGAGGAATATATCCGTCACAGCCTGACCGCCATTCAGGAATTTGCCGAGCAGAACCCGGGCCTGTTGCGCTCGGCGCTCGTCGATACGAAGGTGTTCGACCCGACCGACTCCACCTCCAAGGAGGTCCGCAGCCGTTTCGCCGCCGGGTTTATCAGCAGGTTGAAAGACGCGCGCCTGAATGGCGAACTCTATGATGATATCGATCCGGAATTGATCGGCCATGCCATGATGGGGCTGATCCAGTTCTCCGCCCCGCATGCCTACCGCCGGGGCCAGAGCCGCCAGGAATATGTCAATCACCTGAGCCGATTCCTGACCCGCGCATTGGTCAAGTCACCGAAAACCCTCGACTAACGACGGCCTTTCTCGCGCTATCCCCACGGTCCTTTTCGACGGCTCGGCCCGCCTTTATCGTCCGTATAGGGTGTTGACCCTTTTCGCGCAGGCATCCGGTCGGACAGCCGCGTGTAGCGGTCGGAAGGCGGACGGTATGCGCCCTGGCGGCCCTGGACGGCCGACAAGGCAAGCTCCTTGAGGCGCTGTACCCGGTTCGCGGTCGAGGGATGGGTCGAAAACAGGCTGTCGCCCCTATGGCCGTGCAGCGGATTGATGATGAAAAGACTGGCCGAGGCCGGGTTTCTCTCGGCGGGGACATTCTCGATCCCCCGGGCACCGCTTTCGAGCTTCTGCAAAGCGCTCGCCAGCCAGTCCGGGTTACCGCAAATCTCGCTGCCCGCATGATCCGCGGAATATTCCCGTGTCCGGCTGATTGCCATCTGCACCAGCATTGCCGCCAGCGGCGCGATTATCATGACCGCCAGGGTGCCGATGATCCCGCCCCTGTTCCGGTTGCCGCCGAAGAAAAAGGCGAAATTCGCCAGCATGCCGATCGCCCCTGCGATCGTCGCCGTCACGGTCATGGTCAGGGTATCGTGATTTTTGACATGGGCGAGTTCATGGGATAGGACGCCTGCGAGTTCCTCGGTACTCAGGAGCGTCAGCAGACCGCTGGTCACCGCAATGGCCGCATGTTCGGGATTGCGGCCCGTCGCAAAGGCGTTGGGCTGGGCATTCTCCATGATATAGACCTTCGGCATCGGCAGCCCGGCGCGGCCCGACAAGTCCTTCACCAGGGTCACCAGCGTCGGCGCCTCAGCTATCGTCACTTCCCGCGCGCCATACATGCGCAGCACCATCTTGTCGGAATTCCAGTAGGCGAACCCGTTCATGGCCACGGCAATGACAAGGGCGATGAGCATGCCGCCCGTCCCGCCGATCAGGAAACCAACCCCGAGAAACAGCGCGGTAATCGCCGCAATCAATAATCCGGTCTTGAAATAATTCATGAAACCCGCCCAATTCTAAGGTCCAGGATGCCCCTTATATGTATTGGGGAAAAGAGCAAGGTCAAGCGGCGCGCGCAAAATACGATGCGACACGAAATAACCTTAAAATCGCCCAGCTTCCGTCAAAACGCACCCCCAACTGGCCGTTTACCGGTTAGTTGGCGCAAACCGATTAGCCGGCAAGTCCAGGGAGGACTGCTGTGCCGTCGCTTTTCACCCCTGATTGCGGCGGCGCAGCTATGTTGCGTACCCGGTAGCCTGTGAAAGCCGGCGGGAATAAACCTGCCGACTTTTACTAATTACTTCAAAAAACCGTTCAAGCGGCTGCGATCAGTCCCTTTATGGCGGCAACCGCTTCATCACCCTTACCCGCATCGGGACCACCTGCCTGCGCCATATCAGCGCGGCCTCCGCCGCCCTTGCCGCCCAGCGCTTCCGAGCCCGCGCGCACCAGATCGACCGCGCTTAACCGCCCGGTCAGATCGTCGGAAACACTGACAACGATCGAGGCCTTGCCGTCATTGTCCGCGATCAGGACAATGACACCGCTTTTCAGCTTCTTCTTGATCTCGTCCGCCATCGGCTTCAGGTCTTTCGGCGGCACATCGCTCAAAAGCCGCGCCATCAGGGAAATATCACCCACCTTTTCCGGCGCATCAACAGCGCCGCCCGCGCCGCCACTCACCAGCTTCCTGCGGGTATCGGCGAGCTCCCGCTCCAGCTTTTTCCGCTCGTCGAGCAGGTTATGGAGGCGGTTGCCAAGCTCATGCGGCGCGATCTTCAGGGTTGAGGCGGCCTCGGTCAGTATTTTTT
>JAIOYL010000152.1 GCA_021741195.1 Sneathiella sp.
CGTCCAGACAAAACCAACCCAACAAATATCCAACCCCGGATCACCAAAAATAACCCGAAACAGATACCCGCCAAGTCAGCAAGAGCCGCGTTATAGGACCATCCCAAACCAACGTCAACGACTATTTTGATGTTTTTGTCATCGCCTTCATTATGCCGTAAAAGCCCCCTAGAACCCTCGCCTGCCGCCGAACCCGAATGCTTTTGGTAAAATGACGTTCTATTCAAGGCGCCAATCTTGGTTGGAAAGCAAAACAAGGACGGTGAATCGGCCAAACTTCCAACGAGGGAAAATCGGTCTTTGCTGCTTAAGGAAAAATTGAGGAATACTTGACAAAATTACGATCTGAACGCATGTTTTGTAGCGCTTTTATGGTTAACGGGTTCTAAATCAGAGTATTATAATGGGTGGTTCATCAAGTGCTGAAGAAACTGAATATAGGGATCCTGTCCGGGAAGCTCGGTAAATCATTGTTTACACCTGTCGCTACCGTGATTGTCGGTGGCGTCGTTGGAGCAATACTGGCAACCATTTTTCTATCAAATCCCGACGATCAGGACACGCTTGTCGACAATCAAATCGCTAAAGCCCCACAAGTCGTGACGGCTGAAACCGCCCCGCCGCAGACGCCCAAAAAGAGAAGCGATGTCACGGTTGCCGCCTATGCGGTGCCAAAAGTGGAAAGCCTTCAGGAATTGACTAAGACGGTTTCAGTTGGCAAAGGGGATACCCTGATAAAGGTGCTGACCCGCGCAGGTGCCGACCGCAACGAAAGCCATGAGGCAATTTCCGCTCTGAACGAGATTTTCGACCCACGTAACCTGAAAATCGGACAGGATGTCACGCTGTATTTTGACAGTTCCAATAACGATCAGGAGGGCGACGCCGGAGAGCCAAGCCTCGTTCGCGTCTCGTTAAAGGAAGATGTCGATCGACAGTTGGCGGCAGTACGTACGCCCGGAGCAGGTTTCACAGCGCAGGAAACAATCCTGGAACTCGATAAAAAAATGGTGAGAGCGGGCGGCATAATCGAGAGTTCGCTGTTTCTTTCAGCCGCGCAAGCGGGCATCCCCACCAAAACCATTATCGACCTTATCCGTATTTTCAGCTATGATGTTGACTTCCAGCGCGAAATCCAGCCCGGTGACAGTTTCGAAGTCTATTTCGAGCGCTTCGCCGATGAAAATGGTCAAATCCTCAAGGATGGCGCCATCCATTGGGCATCAATGACTCTCAGCGGCAAGACAATAACCGTCTACCGGTTTAAAACCGACGATGACGGTTTCACAGATTACTACGGTGAAAATGGCCGGAGCATTAAGAAGACCCTCATGCGGACGCCCATTGACGGCGCCCGCCTGACCTCCGGGTTCGGAAAACGCAAGCATCCGGTTCTGGGATATACGAAAATGCATCGCGGTGTCGATTTCGGCGCACGCAGCGGAACACCAATCATGGCTGCAGGTAATGGCGTCGTCGAAATGGCGGGACGCAACGGCGGATATGGTAACTACGTCCGCATCCGCCACAACAGCGAATATAAAACCGCCTATGCCCATATGTCGAAATTTGCCAACGGCATTCACAAAGGCTCCCACGTCAAACAGGGCCAGATTATCGGTTATGTGGGAACCACGGGCCGATCGACGGGCCCGCACCTGCATTACGAAGTTCACAAGAACGACCACCAGATCAATCCTCTGTCCGTGAAGCTCCCGGCTGGGCGGAAACTTGGCGGAAAAATGTTGACGGCATTCAATAAATTCACTGAACAGGTTCGTCGGGAAGTAGCTAGTGCCGAGCTCGAGACACAGCTCGCGAGTGCTAAATAAGGAACTTCAACCCACCTGAGTATATTAAAAAAACGGCCGCCAATCAGTGGCGGCCGTTTTTGCTGTTGGCTGAGCAAAACGGTCAGGCCGCAACCGCCAATACATTATTGATCAACAACCCATCTTCACCGGCGGTAATTTTGACCTTCTCACCTTCCTCGATATTTCCTTCGAGAATTTGCGTCGCCAATGGATTTTGCAGGTATTTCTGAATGACGCGCTTCAACGGCCGGGCACCATACACAGGGTCATAACCGCGGTTTGCGAGCCATTCATAGGCCGTCGCATCAAGATCGAGCTCTATACGCCGGTCGCTGAGCAACTTCTGCAAATGATCGAGCTGAATATCAACAATGGCGTTCATATTCTCACGGCTCAAGCGATGGAAGATAATCTGCTCATCAAGCCGGTTGAGAAACTCCGGCCGGAAGGAAGCCCGGACAGTTTCCATCACCTTGTGCTGGACAAGCGCATCATCCGCATCTTCACCAGTTGCCAAATGCTCACTCCCCAGGTTCGAGGTAAGGACAATCAGCGTGTTCTTGAAATCGACTGTCCTCCCCTGCCCATCGGTCAGACGTCCATCATCCAATACCTGAAGCAGGATATTGAACACGTCCGGATGAGCCTTTTCGATCTCATCGAACAGAATTACCTGATAGGGCCGCCGACGGACGGCTTCCGTTATGACGCCGCCCTGGTCGTAGCCGACATAACCCGGAGGTGCGCCAATCAGGCGGGCAACACTATGCTTCTCCATAAATTCGGACATATCGATACGAAGCAACGCATGCTCGTCATCAAAAAGGAAGCCGGCAAGCGCCTTGGTCAGTTCCGTTTTACCGACACCAGTCGGTCCGAGAAACAGGAATGACCCTATGGGCTGGTTCGGATCCTGAAGGCCAGCGCGCGACCGACGCACCGCATTCGAGACGGCTTTAAGCGCCTCTTCCTGACCAACCACGCGTTTGCGCAAGTCGTCTTCCATATGCAGGAGTTTTTCACGCTCGCCAGACAGCATCTTGTCGACCGGGATTCCGGTCCAACGGGAGACAACGCCTGCGATATCCTCTTCCTTGACACTGTCACGGACGATCGAAGAGCCTTCTGCTTCTTCAGCCTCGACAAGCTGTTTTTCAAGCTCCGGTATCACGCCATAGGCGAGTTCACCCGCCCGCTGCAAATTTCCCTGACGCTGACAGGTGGCCAGTTCGTTGCGAGCGTCATCAAGCCGTTCCTTGACATGCTGGGCGCGGTTGAGCTTTTCCTTCTCCATCTGCCAGCTTTCCGTCAAATCGGCGGATTGCTTTTCGAGTTCAATCAGTTCGGAGCTGAGTTTTTCAAGCCGCGTTTTCGATGCCTTGTCCGTTTCCTTTTCCAGCGCCGAGCACTCGATTTTCATCTGCAGGATTTTACGATCCAGCTCATCGACTTCCTCGGGCTTGCTGTCCACTTCCATGCGCCTGCGGCTCGCCGCTTCGTCCATCAGGTCGATGGCCTTGTCCGGTAAAAACCGGTCCGTGATATAGCGATGCGACAACGTCGCGGCCGCAACGAGGGCGCTGTCTGAAATCTGCACTCCATGATGGAGCTCATATTTCTCTTTCAGGCCCCGCAAAATCGAAATGGTATCCCCCACTGTCGGTTCGGAAACGAATACCGACTGGAACCGGCGGGCAAGCGCCGCATCTTTTTCAATATATTTGCGATATTCGTTGAGAGTGGTCGCGCCGACGCAATGCAGTTCGCCGCGCGCCAAGGCGGGTTTCAGCAAATTCGACGCATCCATCGACCCTTCCGCGGCACCGGCCCCGACAAGGGTATGCAATTCGTCGATAAACAGGATAATTTCCCCGCCTGTAGCCGAGATATCTGACAGAACGGCTTTCAACCGTTCTTCAAATTCACCGCGGTATTTCGCGCCGGCAATCAACTGCCCCAAATCAAGCGACATAAGCCGCTTGTCTTTGAGGCTTTCCGGCACATCGCCATTTACAATACGGCGCGCCAGCCCTTCAATGATTGCCGTTTTACCGACGCCCGGTTCACCGATCAGAACCGGGTTGTTTTTTGTGCGCCGGGACAAAACCTGTATGGTCCGGCGGATTTCCTCATCGCGGCCAATAACCGGATCAAGCTTACCGGCACGGGCGGCTTCGGTCAGATCCCGGGCATATTTATTGAGGGCATCATAACTTGCCTCGGCACCACTACTATCAGCTGTCCTGCCTTTGCGAAGATCATTGATCGCGGCATTCAGACTGTTTGCGGTCACGTTCGCTGCATTCAGGATTTTCGCCGATTCCGTTCCCTTTTCCAGCGCCAGCGCCAGTAACAGGCGCTCGGCAGTGACGAAACTATCCCCTGCTTTGTCCGCAAGCGCTTCCGCCGAGGCGAAAACTCGCGCCAACTCCGGTGTCAGATTAACCTGACCCGCGCCACTTCCCGTGACCTGTGGTATTTTGGCAATCGCCGCCTCTACACCCTCGCGCGCAAGTCGCGCGTCGCCGCCGGCTTTCGCAATCAAGCCGCTGGCGAGACCTTCCTTGTCATCAATCAGTACTTTCAGAAGATGTTCCGGCGTCAGTCTTTGGTGATTTTCGCGTAACGCCAGAGATTGGGCCGACTGGATAAAACCCTTCGACCGATCCGTATATTTTTCGATATCCATGCTCGTCCTCGACACATAGACCGCTGTTTCTTTGCGCGACTTCCGATGACCCCTCAAAAGGCAATCATAATTCAAGCCCGCCAGCGGTTTCATTTTCTATATTGTATGTGGGCATACCGAAGTCGTTTTCAAGAAAATTATACGCCGGACTCCAGAGCCGTTCATATCGAAGTTATAAAAAAAGGGAAGCTGGTTTTTGCTTCCCTTTTTAATCTGTATTCGGGTTTGCGGTCCCGGAACTGTATGCGAAATCTATTCCGTCGTATTAACTTCTTCCTTATCATCCTCGTCCGCTGAGCGGCTAGACGTCCTGCGTCTCAAAGTCCGGGTCCGGCTGACTTTGCGTTTGGGTTTTTCCTGTTCGCCGTCAACGCCGGCCTCTGTCCCGGCCGCTTCGCTTCCAGTCACAGGGGCGATTGCATTGGGCAGTTCAATAACGGGTTGTTCAGCCATACTCAAATCCAGAGAAACTTCCTCAGTTTTTTTGTTATTATCACCTCTTTTTTCAGAGGCGGCATCTCCTTCTGACCGATCGGCTGAAATTGAGGACTGTGAGTTATCATCTTCGTCATTCTCTGAAGAAACCTGTTGCTCTGTTGGCTGGCGTTCCTTCTGCGCAAGATTGTTTGCGGCCATGATACGGAAATAATGCTCAGCATGCTGAAAGTAATTCTCGGCCGCGACATGATCCCCCGATGTATGGGCATCTGTCGCCAAGGCTATATATTTATCGTAGACTTGGGTGGCGGTGCCCCGTATTTTGCCGTCCGGGCCGTTGCTATCATAATTTCGGTTGCCGGTATTTGGCCGTCGATTATTATTTGGTCCTGATCGAGGGGCATTTGTGCCAGTTCGATTGTTTCCAGAATTCGTCCGCCCGCCACGGGGACGCCTGTTACTGCTTACTCTCATTATCGCAATGATTCCGTCAATTTAGAGTTCAAATTTTCTCGTTATTGTGATCTTAATTCAACTCAGGCACCTGAAATTACCCCACCCGCGCTCTAAAGGTGTCACACCATCCAAAGAGCGAAAGCCTGATTTTGAATTAAATAATGATCATCGACCTTAAAGCGGAGGTCTTGTTCTTCACATATGATCTTTTCAAAGCCTACCCCCGTCTCCGCAATAATCCAACCTTTTTTTTCGGAAAGCACCTTATTTTCCCTGAAAAGCTGAAACGCATCGACTAGTTCCGGACAAGTCCTTGTGATATTTAGCTCTTATAAATCCTGCCTTTTGCAGCATCTCGCCAATCATCAGTGCCTGCCCCACGCCAACTTCAAAGACAATAAGCCCGCCCGGCCGCAAGATGGCGTTAAGCCCGGCGATAATCTCGCGATAGCAATCCAGTCCGTCTTCTCCGCCGATGAGCGCGAGATGAGGCTCATATTCTCTCACTTCAGTTTGAAGCTCCTTGATATCCGACGCCGGAATATAGGGGGGATTGCTGATAACAATATCGAAGCACTCCTCAAGACCGTCATGCCAGCGGCCATGGCGAAACTCCGCCCGCTGCGCGAGTCCCAGTCGCTCAGCATTCCGCCGCGCGATCGCCAGAGCTTTCTCGCTGACATCAACGCCAACGCCGGTCGCTTCTGGTAATTCGCTAAGGAGTGACAACAGAAGACAGCCACTGCCGGTGCCGAGATCCAGTATGCGGCTAACCTCAAACCCCTCCTGAACTTCGCTTAACACCGCCTCGATCAGCGTCTCACTATCTGCGCGGGGGTCGAGAACATCGGAACCAACAAGAAAATCCAGGCTCCAGAACTCCCTGTGGCCGGTAAGGTGTGATACCGGCTCACGTCGCGCGCGCCTTTCGATCAGGGCGTCGAAAGCCTCCTGCTCCGTTTCCGTCAGTTGCCGCTCTGGCTCCCGATACAGAATACTGGTCTCGCTCGTCAAAACATGCGCCAGTAAAAGAGAGGCATCGCGCTTAGGGGTTTCCACGTCAGCGCGTTTTAATCTGTCGGCAGCACAATCCACGGCCTCCCGAAGAGATAATGCCATGACCGTCAGGTTTCGCCTTCAATTTCGGAGAGAAGCGCTGCCTGATCCTCCGCGATCAAGGCTTCAATGATTTCATCGAGAGCCTCACCGGCAAGAACCTTGTCCAGCTTGTAAAGGGTAAGATTGATCCGGTGGTCGGTCACCCGGCCTTGCGGAAAGTTATAGGTGCGGATGCGCTCGGAGCGGTCCCCGGAGCCCACCTGGCCCTTTCGTGTGGCAGAGCGTTCGGCTGCCTTGGCGGCGCGTTCCGCCTCGTAAATGCGCGCACGCAAGACCGACATCGCCTTAGCCTTGTTTTTATGCTGGGATTTTTCATCCTGCTGCTGTACGACGATACCGGTCGGGATATGGGTAAGCCGCACCGCAGAGTCGGTCGTATTCACGGATTGCCCGCCAGGACCGGAGGCGCGAAAGATATCAACACGGACATCACTGTCGGCAATATGAACATCAACCTCCTCCGCTTCGGGAAGCACTGCGACGGTTGCGGCCGATGTATGGATACGTCCGCCCGTCTCGGTTTCCGGCACACGCTGAACCCGGTGCACTCCTGATTCAAATTTCAGATTGGCGAACACATTGCGCCCGGTAACTTTGATTATTATCTCCTTGATACCACCAAGATCGGATTCGGAAAGCGACATGGTTTCACATTTCCAGCCCAGAGTTTCCGCATAGCGTTGATACATCCTGTACAGATCGGCCGCGAACAGGGCCGCCTCTTCCCCGCCCGTCCCGGCCCGGATTTCGAGAATGGCATTTTTCTCGTCCGCGTCGTCTTTCGGCAATAGCTGTATTTTGATGGAATTTTCAAGATCTGGAAGCTGCGCCTTCAAATCGTCAATCTCAAGCTCTGCCATCTCCTTCATTTCGCGGTCGGTGGCGTCGCCTTCAAGCATTTCCTCAAGCCCGTCCAGTTCATCACGGGTTGCCTGATATTTGCGAATGGCTTCCACAAGCGGCTTGATCTCGGAATATTCGCGGCTCATTTTGACGAAATTTTCTGGCGCGACGTCGCCCATCTCGCCGGACATCGCTGCCTCCAACTCCTCATAGCGGGACTGGATCATCTTCAATTTTTCTTGCGGAAGCATTTCTCGTCCTTAAATAATCTGGGCAAGCGCTGCGGTGAGATTGCTGAGCGCGACTTCCTGTTGCTCGCCTTTATCAAGATCCCGCAAGGTACAAACCTCTCTTGCCAGTTCATCCTCGCCGATCAGAACCGCTGCACGAGCATTGAGTTTGTTCGCCCGCTTCATCCGCTTGCCGACGTTGCCCTTGAAAGCCATCTCCACAGATACACCACTCTCGCGAAGTTCATGCGCAAGCTTTGCAGCAACCCGCTCCGCCGCCTCGCCGACGGGGATTACGGCAACAGGACGAATAATCGGCGGAACATTCTCAACCAGCATCGCCAGACGTTCGATACCGCCGGCCCAACCGATCCCGGGCGTCGGTTTTCCGCCAAGTGTCTCAATCAGTCCGTCATACCGCCCGCCCGCGATCACCGCGCCCTGCGCGCCCAATGCTGTCGTTACAAACTCGAATGCCGTATGTGTATAATAATCAAGCCCGCGAACCAGACGGCGGTTGAGGTGATAATCAATTCCGATCAGCGAAAGCCCCTCCAAAACTTCGGCAAAAAACTCACTGGAAAAAGCATTTAAATAATCCGTGAAAGCTGGCGCCTGTTCGACAAGCACCCTGTCGCCCTTATCCTTGCTGTCAAGAATCCGCAAAGGATTTCTTTCAAGCCTGTCAAGGCTGTCCTCCGATAAATTGGCCTTGTGGTCACTAAAATAGTCGACCAGCGCCCGGCGGTACGCCTGGCGGCTTTCCGTATCGCCAAGCGTATTGATTTCGAGCGCGCAGCTTTCCATCACGCCAAGCGCCTGCAATATCAATGCACCGATTGCAATCACCTCGATATCGGCCTTCGCTTCGGCAGCACCTATGCATTCGATATCAATCTGGTGAAACTGCCGCTGCCGACCCTTCTGTGGACGTTCGTAGCGGAACATCGGCCCTGCCGCAAAGACCTTGAACGGCACGTTCTGCTGCAGGCCATTGCTGATAAAGGCACGGCAGATGCCTGCCGTATATTCGGGCCGAAGCGTCATGCTCTCTCCGCCCCTGCTCTCGAA
>JAIOYL010000153.1 GCA_021741195.1 Sneathiella sp.
GTCGAAAAAGACTGAAAAGCTGAAAAAGGTCAGGAAAGGCGAAAAAAAGAAAAAGGATGCGAAGCCCTCAAAAAAGGCGAAGAAAAAGAACAAAAAATAGTTCTTTATTATTTGATCCCCTATTTTCCGAAACGGCCTTACCGCCCGCAAGACTGACGTCCGCCGGGTGTATATGCTTTGAAATTTATCAATCGCCTTGAAATCCAGCCGCCACCTTAATAGGTTAGAGTTATCTAAATTATTTAGGGAGGACAAGTCGATGAGTGACCAACACACCGGAACATGCTTTTGCGGCGCTGTCGAAGTTACTGTCACGGGAGCACCGGAGGGCATGGGCTATTGCCATTGCGCCTCCTGCCGCTCCTGGTCGGCGGGGCCTGTCAACGCCTTCACGCTCTGGAAGCCGGGCGCGGTGAAAGTCACCAGGGGCGCGGAACATCTTGGCACCTATACTAAAAATCCGAGCAGCGAGAGGCAGTTCTGCAAGACCTGCGGCGGCCATGTCATGACCGACCATCCCGGCATGGGCCTGATCGACGTCTATGCGGCGACCATCCCAAGCCTCGAATTCGAGCCCGGTGTCCATGTCAACTACGCGGAAACGGTTCTCCGCATGAAAGACGGCCTGCCCAAACTGAAAGATTTCCCGGCCGAGCTTGGCGGCTCCGGCGAGGCCGTGCCGGAATAGGTTCAGCCCCGTCCTGACCTGCTCTAGTTGCCTGTGATCCGCGCGGTCAGGATATTGAACCCGGCGACGGCGAATACAATGGCAAAGGCCCCTTCGCACCAGCGCCGGAGCCGTGCATATCCCGCCACCATCGGCGCGCTGGAAAACAGCAGCGCATAGCCAAAGAAAATGAGCGCGCCGAGCAATCCCACCGCCGCGATGATAATCGCCAGCGATGACAGGGGTGCGTCCACCGGGACGCCGATGGAATAGAGCGAGCCGAAGAACAGCACTGCTTTCGGGTTGGTCAGGTGAAGGGCAAGCCCCTTGCGATAGGCCGCGCGGCAACTCGATAAAATCATGCGGCTTCCTGTCCTCTGCTCCCGCGAGAGGGCCGATCGCGCCGACTTGTAGGCGAGATAGAGCAGATATCCAGCGCCAAAATAACGGATCACCTCAAACGCCCAGGCATTCGCCAGCATGATCGCGCCAAGGCCGAAGGCCGCCGAGATTGACCAGAAAACCGATCCTGTCATCACCCCGGCCGCCAGGGCAAGGCCATATCGCCGTCCGGAATTCATCGAGGTCCCGGCGATCGCGAGGGTCGCCGGACCGGGGCTCGCGATAGCAACGAACGCCGCCAGCAGGATCAGGGGTAAATGCAGATCGCTTATCATTATGAGGGCTCCGGGGGGTGAAAAATAACACATCGGCCTTGTGTGGCTTCTCTCACTTTATCCGGGACATAAAATCCCGGCAATGTTAAAACCGGGCAGTTATTGAATAAATGATCACCTTACCTGGAGACCTCCCGTGCTGAGCGACATCGCGGGCATTTTCGTCAAGATCGTCCCTGCAGGCGATGCGGATATCTTTCTCGCGCGCGGACTTGCCGCGCGGCCACCCTCGCGTTTCAACCGGGCGGGCGAGGATGCGCTCTATTTAAGCCCCGATGCGGAAAGCGCCCGTGTTGCCATTGGCGAATATGTAAGGCCCGGCAATCCGCCGCGTCTCCTGTTGCGATACGAGGTTGGTCCCTGCTCCCTCTTCGATCTGCGCCACCCGGACAACGGCGATGTCTATGAGCTCGCCCGGCAAAGCTGGCGCAATGCCATGGCGCGCGGTGAAAACCCGATTTCCTGGCGGGCGTCCGATCATATCCGCAAAAACGGTCATGCAGGCCTGATCGATCCGTCGAGACGACGGCCCGGCCTCTGGCACATCACGCTTTTTCACTGGAATACCCCCGGTGCGCCTGAAGTAAAGCTCATCGGCGATCCGAAGCCAATCATCGTCCCAGCCGATTACCGGTGACGCCGCCCCTACACCCGTTTCTTCTCCACTGCGAAATGGCTGAGGCCGAGCCAGGTTTGCATATTCCTGGCGAGTTTGGAATCACCCTCCAGGACGAGACTTTCCTTTTTCCGCTCCGACGAGACCGTCGAGAAACCCATCCAGATCGAGGTCATGGTCCGCAAGGTAGTCCTGATATAAAGCTCCACCTCGAAACCCGGATCGACGGAACAGAGATCCACCTCGCCCGAGGGCTCGACGATCAGCCACCAGTATTGCTGCGACGCGGGAAGATCCGTATATCGAAACTCGAAGACGTTGCGGACCGACGGCACCGGCGAGGGCTTCAGATTGCGCCGCATGTCCCACATCAGCAGGTTCGGATCGAGATTGTCGAGCGCCAAATCGGTTTCAACCCATCGCTGGCCCCAGACGCCGATGCTTTCAATGACCGCCTGTAAATCCCGGCCCGCCTCGGTCAGCCGGTATTCATGGCTGCTGCGGTCCCCTTCGGACGCTACTTTTTCCACAATTCCGGCCGCCTCCAGATCCTTCAGCCGTTGCGAGAGCAGCGCTGGCGACATCCGGGGCACGCCGCGTCTTAAATCGTTGAACCGGGTAGAGCCCGCCACCAGCTCCCTGATCAGGACGATTGTCCAGCGGGTGCCAAGTATCTCCGAGGCCATGGCGACGGGGCAGAATTGCCTGTAGCTTGCCTGCATGAAAGTCTCCTTCTCTGTTCGCTGGCGACCGGCATGCCCTGCTTAAGAAATGCGCATGGCCTTGGGGTCAGGTTCAGTTTCTGAACTGGACCGCCTCCGGATCATGCAATAGCCTCCCCCCATTCGCAAACAGAAAACAGGAAATTTTATCCATGAGCGCATCACTATACGAACGGCTGGGCGGCACAGAAGGTATCGAAAAAATTGTAGACGTGCTGGTCGATAACCACATCAATAACCCGACAATAGGAAAGCGTTTTACCAAGACGGATGTGGCAAAGGCCAAAAGATCGGCGGCGGATTTCTTCATCATGGGAACCGGCGGGCCGAATAATTACACCGGCGAGGACATGATCTCGGTTCACAAGGGCATGAATATAAGCAGTTCCGAGTTTATGGCCGTCCTCGGCGATGCCATGGATGCGCTCGATAAAAACAATGTTGGCCAGCGGGAGAAGGAAGAGGTACTTTTCATTCTCTATAGCATGAAAAATGACGTCATCATGCAATAGGCGCAACCGTCCGGACGCCCGGCTCCCGGCGGATACTGACAAGCGAGAGGTTTCGATTTGACCTATCCCATCCCGGAAAATGAGGCGGAGCGCAACGAGTCATTACGCTCCTACCGCGTCATGGATACGCCCGTGGAACCGGCTTTTGAGGATGTCTGCCAACTGGCGGCGCAGATTTGCGATTGCCCCGTCGCCTATGTCAGCTTCATCGAGGACGACCGCTTCTGGTTCAAGTCGAAATACGGCCTGCCCGCCGATTTTGACGGCTGCCCGCGGGAGATCGCCTTCTGCTCGGTGACCGTCTGCGGCTCCGAGCTGGTGCTCGTCCCGGATCTCAGGAAGGACGACTATTACAAGGATTTTCCCTTTGTCGTCGGCGATCCCTTCCTCGGGTTCTATTGCGCCATGCCGCTGGTAACGCCGGACGGCTTCGCCATCGGCACCATCTGCGTCATGGATTTCAAGCCCCGTGAACTCGCCTTTGAATGCCAGGAAGCGGTCCGCCGCCTCGCCCACCAGACAATGGCGCAGCTTGAATACCGCCGCCGGATTATCGAGCTCGACGAAACCATGCGCGAGCTCGATACCGCCCATGCCCTGCTTGCGGGGGAAAAAGCGCGCGCCGACAATTTACTCACGACGATGCTGCCGGCTTCCATCGCCCGGGAATTACTGGAGAACGACAAGGTCGCCCCTCGGTTTTTCAACGATGCAACCATCCTGTTCGCCGATGTCGTCGGATTTACGGGTTTCGCGGAGAAGGCCGAGCCCGCCATGCTGATCGGCATGCTCAATCTCTATTTCGCCGCGTTCGACGATATCATGGAGCAATTCGGCCCCGAAAAGATCAAGACGATCGGCGATGCCTATATGGCGGTCGCCGGCGTGCCGAACGCCGACCGGCTGCACGCGCAGCAGGCCTGCCTCGCGGCGCTCGCCATGCAGGCGGCGGTGGACAGGACAAAGGCCGAACGGCAGAAGCTGAGACTGCCCTATTTCGAGTTCCGCATCGGCATCCATAGCGGGCCGGTCATCGCGGGGCTGGTCGGCCGGAAGCGCTTCACCTACGATATCTGGGGCGATGCGGTCAATGTGGCGGCGCGGCTGGAAGCGCACGGCGAGGCAGGCAAGATCAATGTCTCCGAACGCGTCTTTCACCAGACCTCCCCGTTTTTCGACTTCACCGAGCGCGGCTCGATCGAGGTGAAAAACAAGGCGCCGCTCCGAATGTATTTTCTCGACCGGCTGCAGGATATCTATTCGGAGGATACGGACGGCCGCGTCGCCAACCGGAAATTCGAGGCGATGAGCGATCCCGCAAAGCGCCTGTTCGGCAAGTAGTTTTGAGGGCGGCTTTTCCTTTCGGCTTATGCCACGCCTGATTGCTGAGCGAGCCCGCCGCGCCTCGCGCCCCGGCGGCGAATGGTGAAGTAAAGCGCGCCGACGATAATCAGGTTGATCACCCCGGCCATCGCGGCATTCGCATATGTCAGGGTATAATTTCCGGTGAGATCGAAGAAGAAGCCGCCCTGATAGCCCCCCACCCCATGGCCGATCCAGGCGAAGACGGTCGTTATGCCGAGGGCCGACGCGCGCCGGGAGACAGGCGTCAGTTCCCGGACGGTGATGATCACCCCGGTCATCACACCGGCATAGCCGAAACCATAGATGACCGCGAATATATAGAAGGAACCCAGGCTCTCAATCTGGATAAAGCCGAGGACGAGCACCGTCTGCCAGAACGAGGCAATCCAGTACGCGCGGACGGCGCCCAGGATATCGGCGAGCTTGCCAAAAAAGAGGCGGCCCAGAACGGCGACGATCATCATGACGAACATCACGCTCCCCGCATCCTCAAGCGGCAGTCCGCGATCCTGGATGAGCGGCACCAGATGCATGAGCGGCACAGCCATACAGGTGCAGCAGAACAGGACGGCCGCGCTGATCCAGATAACGACGATATGCGGCGGCAGCTGTGTCGGCCATTTATCCTCCGCGGCACCTTGCGCGACTTGCGCGGCAAGCGGCGCGCGCTGGATGGTGAGCGCGAGCGGCACCATCACGACAAGGGTGAAGGCGCCCATCGTCATCAGGGCGTCGCGCCAGCCGATATTCTCGATCAGGATGGCGATGCTATAGGGAACGCCGCCCTGCCCGAGCGCCTGCCCCGCCGAGACGATCCCGACAGCCATGCCCGCCCCGGTCACGAACCAGTTACCGACATTGGCGACCAGCGGTGCGAACAGCGCGCCTGCGCCGAGGGCGCCCGCAATGAAGAAGAGGATATAGAACTGCCAGAGTTCCTCTGCCCGGGAGGCCGAGAAGATCGACAGGCCGAGCACAATGGCCCCGAACACGGCGACGCGCCGGGTTGAGGTGCGATCGGCAATCCGCCCCATGATGATGCCGCCAACGGCGAGCCCCATGAGCCCCGCAACATTGATCAGCGAGACGGATCCCCGGTCCCAGCCGAATTCCTGATGAAGCGGAATGAGCAAGACGGAGGCGCCGTTCACCATCATGCCCATGCTGACGGCCAGCATCACGGCGGACACGCCGACAATCACCCAGCGGTACGGCGATTGATCGCCCGTATTATTCTTCATTATTCTGCCTCCGGCGCGCAGGGAAACGGAGCCCTTATGCCGCCAGCATGGCCTCCCGTTTGAGGAAATGCAATGGCGAAATCACCTCGCGGCGGGGATGCGGCGCTTTATGCGGCGGCGGCGCTGGCCTTAATGGGCCGCTCGATGATGAATATGTGAAGCGCTGCCGACATCCCCCCAAGCAGGACGCAGAACCACCAGATCATATCGTACGACCCGACGGCGTCGAACACCCTCCCCGCGAGCCATGAACCGAGAAAAGCGCCGATCTGATGGCCCAGAAAAACAATGCCGAACAGCATGGACATATAACGTGTGCCGAAAATGGCGCCGACGAGCCCACTGGTGAGCGGGAGGGTGCCGAGCCAGAGAAGGCCTATGGCGACGCTGAAGACCAGCACCGTTACTTCCGTAATCGGGATGACGATGAACAGGAAGAAAATCAGGGCACGGGCCAGATAGAGCAGGCTCAGGACCAGCTTCTTGGAAAACAGCCCGCCAAGATAGCCGCAGAAATAAACGCCGGCGATATTGGCGAGTCCGACGAGGGTCAGCGCCGTCGTCCCAAGCCAGGGCTCGAACCCCTTGTCGGCAAGAAAGGCGGGCAGATGCACCGCCACGAAGGCCAGATGAAAGCCGCAGACCAGAAAGCCAAGATTGAGCAGCCAAAAGCTCGGGATGCCGCATGCCTCCCGGAACGCCTCGCCCAGGCTTTGCGCCTGCCCGGCCTCCGGGACCGGCGCAGCGCTCCTCAAACCGGCCGCGAGCGGCACGATCAGCAGCGCCGTGGCGGCGAGGATGCCGAGCGCCAGCATCCAGCCGAAACCGCTGATCAGAGAATAGGTGAAGGGCACTGCCAGGAACTGGCCGAGGGAGCCGCCAACCGACGCGATCCCGAGCGCGCGGCTCCGCTCCTCCGCCGCAACCAGACGTCCGACGGTGCCGAGGACCACGGTAAAGCCGCTGCCGCTGAGGCCAAGACCGATCAGCGTGCCGCCGATGATGAGCTCCGTCCCGCTGTCCGTCATCATCATGATGAGCAGGCCCGCCGCATACAGAATGCCGCCTGCCGCCGCGACGCGGCCGGCGCCGTATTTATCCGCGATCCCGCCGGCAATGGGCGCGCCCAGACCCCAGACGAGATTCATGAGGCCCATGGCGAGAGCAAAGCTCTCGCGCCCGACACCGAGCTCAATCGTCATCGGAGTAAGGAACAGCCCCATCGCCTGACGATATCCGACCGACAGTCCCAAAATCGTCCCGGCGCAGAGAAGCAGGGTCCAGAATGTATATTTCATGGCAAGCAATACCTTTAGCTGGTGATATTCCGCTTGCATGATATCCACTCTTAATTCATCATTTAAATGAATTAATTAGATAATATAATCACTAAATGAGATAATTATGAACCCGCGGAATTTCAGTCTGGACTTACTCCGCGCCTTTGTTGCCGTTGCCGACACGAAGCATTTCACGCGCGCCGCCGAAAGACTCAATTGCGTTCAGTCCGCCGTGAGCATGCAGATTCAAAGGCTCGAAGACTCCCTCGGCGTCCGGCTTCTTGAACGCAGCAAGAGGCACGTGCGGCTGACCGAGGAAGGGAAAATCCTCCTGCGCTATGCCGAGCGTATTCTGCAGCTGAAAGAACAGGCCGTTGCGGAAATCGGCCATCAAAGTCTCTTTGGGCGCGTGCGGATCGGCGCCACCGACTGGTCGATGCCCTACCTGCCGGAGGTGTTGAAACGGCTCGGGCAAAAATACCCGAAACTCGATGTCGAGCTGCAATGCGGCCGTAGCTGGGATGTGCTTGACGCGCTGAAGGCGGGCAAGCTGGACCTCGCCTTCGTCACGCAGAAATGCGGGCGGAAGGGTGGAAAACGGATCAGCCACTCTCCTTTGAAATGGGCCGTCGCCTCGTCGAGCAACGTGGAAGAGCTGGATCCCGTCCCCCTCGCCCTTTTTGGTCCTGGCTGTATTTACCGCAAGGCGGCGACGGACGCGCTGGAAACCGTGGGCAAAGCCTATCGCTTCGCCTACGAAAGCCCGGATCGCGCCGGCCTTGAATGCGCGGTCTCGGCCGGACTGGCCGTCACGGTTGTACCGGAGGATTGCCTGACGGAAGATTTGCGCGTGCTGCCGCCGTCCCCCAACGGTTTTCCACCGCTTTCAATATTCAGCACCTACCTGTTCGGCGCCTCGTCCAAGCAACCTGCGTCTGTCAAGGCCTTCGCCACCCTACTGACAGAAACCCTCGCCACGGCATTGGCACCGTCGCCATAGGGTTATGGCCGTCAAGCCCCTCCTGCGCGCGCAGGGCGCGGGCGGCGGCGGGCTGACCCGCCCGGTCTATGCCCGCGCCGCCCTCACCTGGCAATGGCCCCGTTTTTGAGGTGTTTTTCGTCATAGTCGAAGACAATATCGGGATCGGGATGGGCCTGGAGCTCATCCTTGTCGGGGCATTCGACATTGGCCATCAGGTGGCGGATGACGTTGAGCCGGGCCTGTTTCTTGTCATCGGCGCGCACCACATGCCAAGGCGTCACCGGGTTATGGGTGCGTTTGAGCATCTCGTTGCGCGCCGCGCTGTAATCGTCCCAATGCTCGATGGCCACGGCGTCGATGGGGCTGATCTTCCAGGTCTTGAGCGGATCCTCGCGGCGATCATCAAGCCGTTCCTTTTGCTCATCCTTCGAGATATCAAGATAATATTTGAAAAGCTGGATGCCGCTTTTGACCAGAAGATGCTCGA
>JAIOYL010000154.1 GCA_021741195.1 Sneathiella sp.
GGCCCGGCGCATGTTACGCTTGGATTTGGTGGTTTTCCTCTTTGGTACTGCCATTTTCCTCGTCTCTCACTCATTCGCCCAACAAACCGGCGATTGTTAAATAGTACGGATATGAAATTAATTTAACGCCTTCATATCATTTCTTGCTCATCAAGTCCCTCAAATTTGCAAAAGGCCGGTGAACCTCGTGCGACTTATCGTCCGCTGCGGTGTCCACCCCCTCGGGCTGCTCGTCATCCGACAGATTGCGGCTCCGTGGATATGGCTCCAGCGCCAGAGCGATCTGCTCCGAAATCATGTCCGCCAGGTTGATCCGGTTATTGACAATCAGTTCCGGCGGATCCTCATCCTCGAGTCCGATTACCTTTTCCACTTCCTCGTCGTCGGCCAGATCATCCTTATCAAAGGTGTAAAACACCGTAAATTCTACGTCAATCTCCTGTGGTACCGGCTCCAGTGTCACAACACAGGCCTGTACCGCGTTCGCCGTCAGATGCGCCGTCAGGGCAATCTGCCCGCTCGCATCCTGCCGCGCCAGGGATCCGACCGCCCGGACATCCGAAACGCCAAGGATATCCAGTCGTTCAGCGAGTGCCCTGCATTCTTCTTCCGTCGCCTCTACATCGAACTGAATCGCGTCGCGGCCCGCCCGTTCAACATTGATCAACCGAGTGAAACCACCCCCGGCTTCCTTCATTGCGACAAATCCTTCAAAAATTAAAGACCGGCCAAATCCTCCAGCAATGCTTGGCCGGAACGCGATTCGAAGGCGCGAAAATACTGGTTTCACCGTCTCCGGTCAATGGGTTTTGTCATTTCCCGGAAAAGGCAATTTTTTCCAGTAATAACAAGGGGCGCATCGGCCGGTTTTCACCGCTCCTGGCCCACTGGCAATTCCCCGAACTCGGCCTTTCCCTCCATCAGCGTCTCAAGCCCTTGCGCGCCGAGTGCCTGATCCGCAGCCCGTACATAGGCCGCGAGCCGCACCACTGCGTCCGGAGCAACGGTATCGAGCGTTCCGTACAGATCGCGCGTAAGCGCCTGCTCAAGCGTCTCCGCGCCGCCGTCCAGCGCCGTCTCATAGGCCGCGATGCGGCCATAGAAGGCCTTCGCCATCTGCTTGATCCGCTTGCCGACGCTCAAATCGCCGACGCCGATCTCACGCAGGCTCTGATCCATGTCGGCAAACATGCTGTCAAACAGGGCTTGCGACAATTTCCGCGCCGCCTCGCCCCTGCCCTTCAAATGGCGCATCACCAGAAAGGCATGCAGCGAGATCATCTCGAACCGGCCATCCACCGTATCCGGAACCCCCGCCGCCTCGTAAAAGGCGGGTTGCCGCGCCTGGCGGACAATTCCGTCATAAAGCGCCGCCGCCGGACGTTCAAACGGGTCACGCCGGAAGAATTTTGCAAATACCACGCGGATACTCCCGCTATTCAGAAACTGGCCGCCCCCATCCAGCAGATAAATGCAGCGGCTTTCCAAGAAAATTTGACTTTTGCCGGCCGGCAAGCCATTTATTGTCCCTGAATTAAGCATTTCACGGCGCGTAGTCAACTTAAAGCCGCGCCGAGGCAAAGGGACCATGATAAATATCAAGACCGGACTTTGCGTAGTCGCCCTGGCATTGGTGCTGACTGCCTGCGAGCCGATCAAGACCGATCAGGGCTATCATCTCGATCCCGAGCAGCTTGCAAAAATAGAGCCCGGCCGGACCACCAAGGATGCCGTCCAGGAAATCATGGGCTCGCCCTCGAGCATCGCCACCTTCCAGACCGAAGGGGACGCCTGGTACTATATAAGCAGCAAGACGGAGCATCTGGCGTTTCTGGCAAAAGAGGTCAAGGAGCGTAATGTCGTCATCGTCAAATTCGATGTGAATGATGTTGTCGCCGAAGTGGAGGACCTGAACAAGGACGCCGGACAGGAAGTCGAGATCGTCGAGCGGGAAACCCCGACAGGCGGCCGCAAGCTTGGCTTCCTTGAGCAATTGTTCGGCAACTTCGGCCGCTTCAACACCCAGCCTGAAGGCCAGTAGCCCACTCCTCCCATAAAAAAGCCCCCGGCCGGAACCGGGGGCTTTTCCTGTCTTGAAGACGGTTCGGGATGGCTTAGTGCGCCATCGCCGCCAGCAGCAGGAGCGCGATGATATTGGTGATTTTGATCATCGGGTTCACCGCCGGACCAGCGGTATCCTTGTAAGGATCGCCAACCGTATCGCCGGTCACCGCCGCCGCATGGGCATCCGTGCCCTTGCCGCCGTGATGGCCGTCCTCGATATATTTCTTGGCATTGTCCCAGGCGCCGCCACCGGCGGTCATGGAGACCGCGACGAAAAGCCCGGTGATGATCACGCCCAGAAGCATGGCGCCAACCGTCGAGAAGGCCGCAGACTTGTCCGCGATGAACAGCATCACGAAGAAGACGACGATCGGCGCGAGCAGCGGCAACAATGACGGAATGATCATTTCCTTGATCGCCGCCTTGGTCAGCATGTCAACGGCGCGCCCGTAATCAGGCTTGCCGGTGCCTTCCATGATACCCGGGATCTCCTTGAACTGCCGGCGCACTTCACGGACAACGGACCCCGCCGCCCGGCCAACCGCCATCATACCCATGGCGCCGAAGAGATAAGGCAGCAAGCCGCCCAGAATCAGGCCAACAACCACGTAAGGGTTTTGCAGGCTGAAATCGAGTATTACGCCCTGGAAGAACGGAAACTCGGTTGGCGTCGCCAGACTGATGAAATGCTTGAGGTCTTCCGTATAGGCCGCAAACAGCACCAGCGCGCCGAGACCGGCGGAACCGATCGCATAGCCCTTGGTGACGGCTTTCGTCGTATTACCGACCGCATCGAGCGCATCTGTGGTTTTACGGACATCTTCGTCCATATTGGCCATTTCCGCGATACCACCAGCGTTATCCGTGACCGGACCGTAGGCATCGAGCGCGACGATCATACCGGCCAGCGCCAGCATGGTTGTCACCGCAATAGCAATCCCGAACAGGGCGGCGAGATTGTAGGACACGATAATGCCGGCGCAGATGATGATCGCCGGGATCGCCGTTGCCTCCATGGAGACCGCGAGGCCCTGGATGACATTGGTGCCGTGACCGGTTTCCGACGCGAGCGCGATGCTGCGCACCGGACGGTATTCGGTGGAGGTGTAATACTCCGTGATCCAGATCAGCAGACCCGTCACCACAAGACCGACGAGACCGCAGAAGAACAGGCTCGTGCCCGTGAATTCCTTGGCGCCAATGGTATAGACGCTGTCCATGCCGATGGTAAAGGAGGTGATCGGCCAGAGCGCGGCCGCCGAGAGAACGGTCGTCACCAGGAAGCCCTTGTAAAGCGCGCCCATGATATTGTTGTTGGCTCCGAGCCGGACGAAGAAGGTGCCGATGATCGACGTGATGATGCAAACGCCGCCGATCATCAACGGATAGCTCATCAGCGCGATATCATTCGCAAAATAAATGGAGCCCAGAACCATGGTCGCGACAACCGTCACCGCATAGGTTTCGAACAGGTCGGCCGCCATGCCGGCGCAGTCACCGACGTTGTCGCCAACATTATCGGCGATAACGGCCGGGTTACGTGGGTCATCCTCGGGGATACCGGCCTCAACCTTGCCAACGAGGTCAGCGCCCACATCGGCGCCCTTGGTGAAGATACCGCCGCCAAGCCGGGCGAAGATGGAGATCAGCGACGCGCCAAGGCTGAGGGCGACGAGGCTGTTGACCAGGTCACGGCCTTCAACGCCGGTGCTTGTCAGATACGCGTAATATCCGGAAACGGCGAGCAGCGCGAGGCCAACCACCAGAAGGCCGGTAACCGCGCCCGCCTTGAAGGAAACGTCAAGGCCGTCTTTCAGGCTTTTCGCGGCTGCCGCGGCAGTGCGGACGTTGGCCCGTACAGACACATTCATACCGATAAAGCCGGCCGCGCCGGACAGGACCGCGCCGATCAGGAAGCCGATGGCGACCTTCAGGCCCAGAAGAAAGAAAAGGATGACAAATATGACGATCCCCACAAGACCGATTGTCATATATTGCCGGTTCAGATAGGCGGATGCCCCCTCTTGAATTGCCGCAGAAATCTCCTGCATCTTTGCCGTACCGGCGTCACGTGAAAGAACCGATCTTGCCGCAAAAGCGCCGTAGCCCAAGGCTATCAGACCGCAGACAATCGGTATCCATAATATTACTGACATTATCTCAACCCCACTCGTTAGAAAAAAGGCCACCGGTTGGATGGCCTTGCCTATTTTATTATTCCTTGGCTTGGCATTCGCCTCGACTTCAATCTTTGTTCCCTCAAGACCTCGTCGCGGCGTAGAATGCCAGATTAGCCTTCCTTTCGCAAGCAATAGGGTCAGACCGTTGCAAGAGGCAATTTTTCATCGAAAATTCTTGATTAGCCGGTGGCAAATTATTCCGGAACATGCTATCCGGGCGCCAGTTATCTTCAGGAGAAAGCAAGTATGGATCTTTCAAAAATTCCGGCGGGACGGGATGTTCCGTGGGACGTGAATGTTGTCATAGAAATTCCCTTGGGCGGCGTTCCCGTCAAATATGAGGTCGACAAGGCAAGCGGCGCGATGTTCGTGGACCGGTTCCTGCATACGGCGATGTTTTACCCCTGCAACTACGGCTTCATTCCCCAGACGCTCGCCGATGACGGAGATCCTGTGGATGTGCTGGTGGCAGGGCCGATCCCGGTTATCCCGGGCGCCATTATCCGGGCGCGCCCGGTCGGCGTGCTGATCATGGAGGACGAGGCCGGGCAGGATGAGAAAATCCTCAGCGTGCCGGTCGATGACCTGCATCCCTACTATTCCAACATTGCCAACTACTCGGACCTGCGCGGTATCCTGCTTGACCAGATCTCGCATTTCTTTGAGCATTACAAGGATCTGGAAGCGGACAAATGGGTGAAGATCCGGCGCTGGGGCAATGCGGAGGAAGCCGCCGAGATGATCCGGAAATCGCTCGTCTAGGGGTGTCCTACGATCAGGTGGCGGAGAGCCGCCGCCGGACCGCCAGCATGTTCCAGACAGCCAGCACAATTACGAACAGCAGGAGCGGCAGCGCGCCGAGATTAACAACCTCCCAGCCGAAACGCTCCTGCAGCTGGCCGCTGAGCAGCGACGCCGTCGCCACGGTACCGAAGACCAGAAAGTCATTCAGCCCCTGGACCTTGGCGGTTTCCGATGGCCGGTAGGTCGTCGTCACCAGTGTCGTGCCGCCGATAAACATGAAATTCCACGCGAGCCCGAGCAGAACCAGCGCTATATAGAAATTGGCAAGTTCCAGCCCGATCAGCGCGACCGCAACGCTGGCAAGACCAAGCAGGGCGCCAACGAAAATAATCTTGTACTCGCCGAAACGGGCAATCAGCGAGCCTGTAAAGAAGCTCGGACCGAACATTGCCACCACATGCCAGCTGATGACATTGAACGAGTCACTCGGCAGATGCCCGCAACCGACCATGGCGAGCGGTGTTGCCGTCATCACCAGGCTCATCACGCCATAGCCGATCATCGCGCTCAAGACCGCGACGATGAAAGTCGGCTGCCTGATAATTTCAAGAAGCGGCCGCTGGCCTTCCTCGTGCGCCGGGATATGCATTTTCGGAATGGTGACAAAGCTGAGGAGCAGAATCGCGATAAAGCCCAGCACGATAATGGAAAGGTAGGATCCGAGATAGAGAAAGGGTGGAAGCAGATCCTTGCTGTGGCTGGCGATTTGCGGCCCGATAAAGCCGGCGATCACCCCGCCGGCGAGAACGTAAGAGACGGCCTTGCTGCGGTTCTGGCTGCCGGCGATATCCACGGCAGCGAAACGGTAATAATTGCCAAAGGCCGTATACATGCCGACGAGCATTGCGCCAAGGACAAAACCAAGGAAACTGCCGATCCATACGGAATAGCTGCAGATCGCCGCGCCGGTTATGCCGATTGACGCGCCAACCAGAAACCCCGCCTTGCGGCCGACTTTGCGCATGAACAGCGAGGCCGGAATGGTGGCAAGCGCCGTTCCCGTCACCACCGCCGTCACCGGCAATGTTGCAAGGGACTTGTCATCGCCGAGCAAGAGGAGGCTGGCCAGGGCCGCAGAGGAAATCATGATGGAGGTGGTGCTGTTCATCAGCGCCTGACATCCGGACATCAAAAGAATACTTAGCTTGGTCCGGGCGTCCATCATGGCGTCGTTCCTTGTTGTCGTTATTGTTTTGTTTGTGGCAACCTTCTATCGCCTAGGCGGCGCCCTGTAAATGCTGATAGCTTTTCAGGATATCATAACCGTAGACACAGTCAGCATAGACCGGCAAAGCATCGTCCGCTTTCCGCCACAGGCTGAACTGCCCTTTTTCCCATCTGTCCGGATCAAGAAGGACCATGCGGGCGAACAGGCCGGGCGCATCGAGCATTTTTTTCTGGCGCTCCTTTTCCTGCTTCATCAGCTCGCTAAGCGGCATATTTGCGGGAACCTTGTCAATGGCGCTGCGGAGGAATGTCGGCTCCTCCTTTGAGCTGCCGTAATCAAACTCGATAATATGCCAGCTCCTGACACGCGGCCGGCCAAAGGTTTCGATCACGCCTTTGAATAAACTGTTGAGCAGGAATTCCTGGGCATATTTCGCGTTCTCCCAGATATAGAACGGGGCGTAGACATGCTCCTCCGCGTCATAGAGGTAGAACTTGTGACGGAGTCCCGGAAGACCATCGAACAGCGGGCTGCGCGCCGCGACATGCTCATAAATCCGTTTTGTATCGAAATCCTCCGGCAAGCGGACCGAGTATTGCATTGCCAGCATAGAGTTCTCCCAAACTACATAGAAATTACGTTAAATATTTCAAAAATATGACAAAAAGACAACCCTCACAAATGCATAGCTATTATGCAAATTCGCGAAAGCGCCTAAAAATGCCGCCATCCTGCTTGCGATACGGGAAGGGCGGAGCCATCCGGTTTCACGACCCTCACTCCGTTCCCGTCTTCAATGCGGCCGATCACCGTCAAAGCCGTTCCGGTCTGCCGCGCGAGACTGCCCAGGTGACTTTCCCTCAAGGGCGGCAAGGTAAGGGCGAGCTCGTAATCGTCCCCGCCGGTCAGGACGGGAAGGATCAGGGAAGGATCCTGCGCAAGCGCCGCTGCGGCCGCCTTTGAGAGCGGAAGTTTTTCAACCTCGATCACCGCCGCAACCTTCGAGACTTCACAGATATGACCGATATCGGCGACCAGCCCGTCCGAGATATCGATGCAGGCCGTCGCCTCGCCGATGAGCGCCGCGCCAAGCGCAAGACGCGGGCTTGGAAGATGATATCTGTCCGCAAGACTTTGCCGCAATTTGTCATCAAGGTCTGGCAGTTTGCCATCCAGCGCCAGCAGGCCGAGCGCGCCGTCGCCGATACTGCCCGAAACCACGACCAGATCCCCGGCTTTGGCCCCCTTGCGGCGGAGCGCCTTGCCGCTTGGCACCTTGCCGATTGCGGTGAGCGAGAGGGATAGCGGTCCAGGCGTGCGCACCGTATCGCCGCCAAGAAGCCCGATGCCGAACGCGTCCTGATCCATCTTAAGACCACCCGCGAAATCGCGGATCCACTGAGTGGGTAGATTTTCCGGCCAGAAAGTCGCCAGCAGATAACCGACAGGCGCCGCGCCCATCGCCGCAAGATGGGAGAGGTTGACGCGGAGCAGTTTCCGCGCGACATCTTCCGGCGCGTCTTTCCCACGAAAATGCACGCCGGCAACCATGGCGTCCTTGGTCAGCACCATATCCATCCCAGCGTCGAGCCCGAGAACGGCGGCATCGTCGGTAAGGTTGAACGCGCCCGGCATCGACGCCGCGAGCGGCGCCAGCAGGTCAGCGATCAACTCAAACTCGCCGGGACGATTATTTTTCTCGTCCTGTGCCATTTCAGTCGAATTCGGCGCTGCGCACCCGCTTGGCGATCTTGTCGAGAACCCCGTTCACCAACGCAGGCTCCTTACCGGTGAAGAAGGTCCGGGCGATGCCGACATATTCCTTGATCAGCACCTTGGCGGGGCTATCGATACGGGCAAGAAACTCGTATGTCGCCGCGCGCAGGAGAACCAGCAGCACTACTTCCAACCGGTCCGTCTTGCGTTCCTTCTCCAGCGTCTCGGCAATCATGCCGTCGATCTCCTCCTGCCGCTCCTTGGTGTGGATGACGATATCCTCGAACAGGGGCTTGTCGCTGTCCTTGAACTGGTCCCCGTCCATCTCGGCGCCGACGCGATGGAGCAGGAATTCCTCGACCACCTCGCGCGCCGTCCGGCTGTCGTCCTGCTCGAGCTGGTAAAGCGCCTGCACGGCATTGAGCCTGGCAAGGGTTCGCCGACTATGCTTGTCGCCCCGGCGCTCGCTGCGGGCGGTCATCGTGGGAACAATCCGAATTGCTCTTTGAGCTTGAGCATTTGAAGCGCCGCCTCCGCCGCGCCGCCGCCCTTGTTCTTGTCACTTTTACGCGCCCGCGCCCA
>JAIOYL010000155.1 GCA_021741195.1 Sneathiella sp.
CGCTTGATAACCCGCTTTCCCTTCCTGATCTGGCGTCAGTTATGACTGGGGCGCCGGATGGGATTGTCTTGCCCAAGGTATATTCCGCGGCAGAGGTCCATACGCTGTCTAATTACCTGTCGGCACTGGAAGCACGAGAGGGGTTGCCGCTCGGATCAACGAAAATCCATTGCGTTGCGACGGAAACGGCAGCTTCCCTGCTGACGTTCCATACCTATCTTGAGAACATTTCCGACCGGTTGGTCGCGATGACCTGGGGCGGCGAAGATCTGGCTGCGGCTTTGGGCGCGTCGGGTAATCGTCATCCCGTCACCGGCGACTATGACGACCCGTTCCTGCTTGCGCGGACCTTGTGTCTTTCAACGTCGCGGGCGATTGGCGTACAGCCGGTGGGTGTCGTTTATGTTGATTTTCGTGACCTTGAGGGGTTGGAGCGGGAATGCTTGCGCGATAGCCGCTCCGGCTTTATCGGAAAAATTGCGATCCATCCTGCGCAAACGGAAGTCATCAACCGCGCCTTCACGCCGACCGACGAGGAAATCGACCATGCCCGGCGGGTTATCGATCTGTTTGAGAAAAATCCGGGGCTTGGCACAATCGGCATGGATGGCAAGATGCTCGACATGCCCCATTTAAAGCAGGCGCGGAATGTTATGGCGTTATACGAGCAGCTCCACTGAAATCAATCCCGGTTTGATCATAACAAGGAATAAAAATGACTGATCAGCATACTTCAGGAGCTCTCTCCGCCGCCGCCCATGCGAAAATAATGAAAGAGTATTTCCGGACGGGGGAGAAGCGGGCTTATGAGCTCAATAACCGTGGGCCGATCAAGTTCGACGCGAATGGCAAACTGGATCCTAAAATCCTGGCGGCCTATTTGCAGCACGGCTTCTACGTTTTCGAAGACGCGATAAGTGACACAGAACTCAATGAACTTCGCGCAGATGTGGAACGGATACTCAGACGTGCACCGATTTCACCTGACTCTGATATGGACGCAGATGGCAGACCGGCTTTGGGGCCGGAATTCAAACGCTACCCATATCGCTTTGCCAAGCCCTTGAGTGATCCCCTCGGCGGGACAACAAAAAACAAGGGACGTCATCCAGTGAAGATGCTCAATCCGGAACCGACGGACGGCGCGCCAGATTGGACGATAGAGCTTCTGACAGGCAACCTGCATTTGATGGATTCTTGTTTGCGGCTCTATGGTCACCCGGGCTTGCTCGCTGTGGCGGAGGCCGTAATTGGTCCTGATTTTGTTCCTTACAATGAAGTGACGTTTATCAAGGAACCAGGCCTCGGGCCATCCGTCGCCTGGCATCAGGATGGCACGACACATTGGGACGCGCCGGATTGGGATCAGAATGCCCATGGCTTCAACTTTATGGCGCAGCTTTACCCGAGTACGCCAGGAAACGGCGTTTGGGTTCTGCCCGGCAGCCAAAAGCTCGGTAAGGTTGATATCAAGAATCTGGTCGAGGAAAGTGGATCGGAGCGCATTGAAGGGGCCGTTCCGCTTGTGTGCAAATCCGGCGATGTGTTTATCGTCAATCGGCAGATGGTCCACGGCTCCTTCGCGAATTCCTCACCGGATCGCCGGGTGACCCTGAATGCAGGATTTTTTCCCCGGCGCCGGGTTCTCGATGTGACCACAAGCCAGCTCGACGGCAGGGAAGAGACCTATGACGCGGAGCATATTTTCGAGCGGAGCCGGATTGTCGGTCTTGGAATCGACGCCCGTCAGCAGCGCTTTCCCAACGAACCTCGCTATTGTTATCAGCCACTCGCCGATAGCGAGAAGGAATACCGCTGGAGCGAGGAAGCGCGCCACAGCATGCTAAAAAATTACAACCTTAAGGACATCTATATTTGACGCGGGATGATTAGGCCGTAAACTCTGGACAATGAGCCCTCAGTCAAGGTATTGGCGCAGCTTAAAATGGAGTAACGACATATGATCGCACTCGTCATCGTTCTTGGCCTGATTGCCGCCGTCATCCTCTATGTTATCGTTACCTATAACAGTTTTGTCAGCCTGCGTGAACGGATAAGGGAATCCTGGAGCGGGATCGAAGTCCAGATGAAGCTCCGCTATAACCTGATCCCCAACCTGGTGGAAACCGTCAAGGGCTATGCGAAACATGAGTCTGGGACTTTCGAGCAGGTAACCAGGGCACGGACCGAGGCGATGGCCAATCTAGGCTCGCCAGCGGAGCAGGCATCCTCTGAAAATGTGCTGAGCGGCGCGCTGAAGTCCTTGTTTGCCTTGTCGGAAAATTATCCCGAACTGAAAGCCAATGAAAACTTCCTGAGCCTTCAGGACCAATTGTCGGATGTCGAGAATAAAATACAGTCCGCCAGACGCTATTATAACGGCGTGGTCCGGGACAATAATACAAAGATCGACCAGTTTCCGAGCAATCTCATCGCCAACAGTTTCAATTTTATCAAGGCCGAGTTCTTTGAACTGGCGGAAGATGAAGGCGCCGTCCGGAAGCCGGTCAATGTCAAATTTGATTGATCCGAATGCCCGCCGACGAATAGGCGGCATTGTCCATGGTAGCATCCTTCACGTGTTTATCGGATTTGCGGTTCTTTTCCTTGCCGGATTTTTCGTATCTTCTGAGGCAAGTGCCCGCGAGATTATCAAGGATTTTAAAAGCGATATCTGGGTACAAGCGGATGCGACAGTAAGGGTGCGTGAAACAATAACCGTTATCAGTGAAGGCAATCAGATACGGCGCGGGATCTATCGCGATTTTCCGACGGATTACAAAGACCAATATGGCAATTCACTACGCGTCGGCTTCGATGTCGAAAAGGTAACTCGTGATGGAAAGGTGGAACCATTCCACACGGCCAAACAATCCAATGGCATCCGAGTTTATATCGGGGACAAGGATGTCCTCATTCCGAATGGAGAGCATGTTTATACCCTGACCTACAAAACCAGTCGGCAGATCGGGTACTTCGATGGATTTGACGAGCTTTACTGGAATGTGACGGGAACTGGCTGGGACTTCGAAATTGAAGAGGCGAGCGGCAGGATACATCTTCCTGAGGGCGCCAGAATCCTGAATTTCAGTGGCTATACCGGATATCAGGGGGATCAGGGAAAGGCGTTTTCAATACGCGAATACTCCGACGGTATGGAATTTTACACGACCAAGCCGCTCCTTTCGCAGCAGGGCCTGACGATCGCGGTTTCCTGGCCGCCGGGTTTTGTCAGCAAACCCTCCGATCTTGATGAAATAACCTATACCTTCAAAGACAACGCCATTCTTTTTGCAGGCGTTGCGGGGATTCTGGTCCTGTTGATTTATTATCTTCTGGTTTGGTTGAAAGTTGGCCGTGATCCCGCACCCGGAACTATTATCCCGCTGTTCGAGCCGCCCAACGGCTATTCGCCCGCCGCTATGCGCTATATCACGAAAATGGGGTTTGATAACAAAACCTTCGCGGCTGCTGTTGTCAGCATGGCGGTGAAGGGATTTTTGAAAATTACCGAAGATTCCTCCGGGATCTACACACTTACCAAAACCGGCACTGAAACGCCGCTTTCCATGGGGGAAAAGGCGGTGGCGCGCGCTTTGTTTTATGGCGGCGGGAAAGAAATTACTCTTAAACAGAAAAACCACAAAACCCTCCAGAGCTCTCGCGACGGGCTTAAGGAATGGCTCAGGACAGAGTTTGAGAAAAACTATTTCAACACCAACAGGCGATTCTTTATTCCGGGCATAGGTATTTCCATAATTGTATTCGCGCTGATGGTGATCTGGGCGCGGGATCCTGCCGGAGCTGCCTTCATTACGCTCTGGCTGACGGGTTGGACTGCCGGGATATATTTTCTTATACGCCGGGCATGGAGGGCGTGGCAGGTGGTGTTGTCCGGCGGAGGCGCGACAGCTTTCGTGGGCGCTCTTTTTGCGACGGTCTTCGCTGTTCCCTTTGTAATCGGAGAGTTTGTCGGGTTGACATTCTTTATTGATACAACGTCCCCTGCTGCCGCAATTCTCTTCGTCCTGATCCAGGTGATCAACCTGGTCTTTTATCATCTGCTCAAGGCGCCAACGCTCCTTGGCCGCCAGATGATGGACAAGTTCGCAGGGTTTGCCGATTTCCTGAGCGTGACCGAGAAGGACCGGATGAATTTCTTCAATCCTCCGGACCGGACGCCGGAACTGTTTGAACGTTATCTTCCCTTTGCCATGGCGCTTGATGTAGAGCAGGCTTGGGGCGACCAATTTTCAGCAGCTTTCGCAGCTGTGGGAGAAGGTCCCTGGCGGCGGGGGAAATATCGCCCGGGCTGGTATTCGGGCCGCCATTTTAATCCGGCAAATGTTGGGGCTTTTTCATCGTCGCTCGGAAGCGGATTTACGAGCGCCATTTCCTCCGCCTCTACGGCGCCCGGCAGTTCCAGCGGATCATCCGGCGGCGGCTCGTCTGGCGGCGGCGGCGGGGGGGGCGGGGGGGGAGGCTGGTAACTTTCAGGTGGCCTGAGGCGGACATATGCCTTGTCCGGTGCCAGCGGGTGTCATAGACTTTCCGCAATATAAAGTTCCGATCCATCGAAGGAATTGCCATGAAGAACCAACCGCAAAATCCGGAACCTGTTGATGCCAAAACCCGTCGGGCCGTTCGTCCCGTCATTTGCTATCCTACAAATAAACTTGTGCTGGGCGGCATGGATTATTATCAACAGGCGAGGAAGGAGCTGACGCTTGTCGATGAAAAGATCGTGGCGCCGCGGGATGCCGAATGCTTTTTGGTGCCCGCCGGGCATTTTTTCCGTATCATCAGCATCGACGGGCCGCAGGTTGGGGACTTGAATCTCTGGAATGCCCATGACCTGAAAGAGAGGTTTTTCAGCGGAAAAACCCGCGCGCTCCATGGCACCCACGTGAGCGTCGGCGACCGGCTCTGGAGTAGCCTGCCCTATATGCGGCCGATGGCGACGATTACCTATGATACGCTCGACTGGTATGGCTGGGATGACGATGGTGGCGGCGTTCATGATGTGATCGGCACCCGCTGCGATCCCTATACCAATATCGTCTTAGGCGGAGGGGAGTATCATCATTGTTGTCACTCAAATCTCTGCCGCGCGCTCGCGAGGGAGAAAAATTTCCCGCTCAGCGAGGCGGAACCATTTGTCCATGATGTGCTGAATGTGTTCATGTGCACAGGATTTACCAAGGATACGCACCAGTATTTCATGAAGGCGAGCCCGGTCCGTGAAGGTGATTTTCTGGAATTTTTTGCTGAAATCGATCTCCTCGGGGCTCTGTCGACTTGCCCCGGCGGCGATTGCAGTACGGCTCACTCAAGTGACGCCGCAACGTGCTATCCGCTTAAAATAGAGATTTACCAACCGACAGCAGGGTTCCCCGCTGACTGGCGGTCCCCGGAGCGTTCCGCCTATTCCGGCAATCATGGTATGAAATAGCAGAAACGGCCAGAAATTACAGGCTGTCCGGGTCGAGCAAAACGGACTGACCGATTTTTGTCAGGCGAGCGATATGGGCGGAGTGGGCGATGGTCAGCGACTTCGATATATCGCGGTAGAGAAACTCAACTTCCGGGTTCTGAGCGAGTGGTAGTTTCTCCATGATGCCGGCAAAGGATTTGCTGGAGGCCTGGGTTTGCTGATGAAATCCCAGTTGAAGCTCCAACAGCGGTTGGACGTCGTTTCCTGCGCCGTCCGCCATCGACGCCAGATGCACCGCAATTATATCGAGGGTTTTTAACTGCGTGGCGATGGCGCCGATTTCCGTGGCCATTTCAGCGGAAGCGTCACCCGCGATATCGCTCAGCAACCCGTACATCGAACCGATTGAACCTCCCGCCCCGGCGGCATCCTCAATCGCGCGCATCCGTAATGACGTGCGAATGAAAGCATCGCCTTCGACCCCGATCAGGTTCACGGCGGGTACCCGGCAATCCCCCAGTGCGATGCCGCCATGGGGGCAGGGATGCAGAAAATCAATTTTGACGCCGTCGGTCCGCCGGAAGCCGTCACTGTCAGCGGGAACAAGGATGGCGCTGAACGCCTTCTGGCCCTTCGCTTCATCGGTAATTGCGAGGACAATAAAATAATCGGCGAGCGGGCCGTTGGTCAGAAAGGCCTTTTCGCCGTTGAGGATAAAGCTATCACCGTCGCGCCGCGCGGTGGTTTGAAGATGCTTTGGATGGGCTCCGGCACCGGGTTCGGATATGGCGACGGACAGGGTTGTCGCGCCTTTGGCAAGCTCCGGCAGTAGCTTTTGGCGAATGGCATCAGGCGCGTCCCCGGCGATATGCAGTTTGCTGATCAGCCAATGCGACATGAAAACCATGGTCGCGCCCGGTACGCGGCCATTTCTGCTCAAGACGGAGGCGACTTGTGACAAAGTCCTGTAATCAGCGCCGAGGCCGCCAAACTCAGCGGGCACTGAAAGACCGGCGAGACCGCTCGCCGCGAAGGATTGCCATAAATCTTTCGGAAATTCTGTTGCGGTAATGAGCTCGTGACGGCGTGGCCGAATATGCGCTACCGCAAAATCCTCAGCCAGCTCGTAAATTTCAGAGAGATCAGGATTAGAGGCTGTCACGTTAAAAATTTCTCCTGTAGTATCAAACACCGGTTTCTCATCAATTCATCTGTCCGGCTTGCTTGAGTAGCTTACTGTCTTCTGGCGACAGCGCAAATGATAAGCGGGAGTCCTTACGGTACTCTCATTAATCATTTGTGTTTTTGTTGTTCGGGTCAGGTCTTTCATCAATTTCGTTGTCAAGTCCAGCGGCGCGCAGTCGCGCTTTTCTCGGTGCGAAAAACCCTAGCCACCAAACGGATATTACGGCCAGCGCCAGAAGGGCCAGCGCTACCGGAAAGTTGATAATTGCGGCCGGATTACCGTCGAGAATGACGAGTGTCTGCGACAGGGAAAGCTCGAACTTGTTGCCAAGGAAAAAGGCAATGATGAAGACAACGACGGAATAGCCGAACATCGTCATGACAAAACCGAGGCCTGCAAAAATCAGCATGACCGCAACGCCAAATATACCGCCGGTCGATATATAAACTCCTGTGATGCATAGAATAAGCGCTGTGGAAAAGACCAGAGATTCCGGGGCACCGATAATCCGCGTCCAGAGCCGGAGGCTTGCCTGCCCGATCAGAAGGTTCATCAGATTGGCCATCATCATGGCCCCGAACAGGCCATAAATCAGCCGCCCCTGTTGCTCGAACAGCAAAGGCCCGGGCTGAATCCCGTGAATTTTGAAGGCGGAAATCAGAAGTGCGGCGGTAATGCTGCCGGGTACCCCGATTGCCAATAGCGGAATGAGATTTGCCCCCATCACCGCGCTATTCGCGGATTCCGTTGCCGCAACGCCTTGGATGTTGCCCTTGCCGAATGTCTCCGGCTCTTTCGACGCCTGTTTCGTCGAGGCATAGCTCATGAACGCTGCCGCCGTTGATCCGATGCCGGGAATGGCGCCGAGTATCGTGCCGATGATGGCGCCCCTTAACATCACATAGCGGCAGGCCCAATACTCTGCCCAGCTCACTCTCTTATCTCTGGCGTCCTGCGATTTCGGGATGACAACCGTCGGCAGGATGGACGCGCCTATATTGGCGAGGCGGCGGAAGACCTCTGCGACCGCGAGCATGCCGATGGCAACGGCCGTAAGCGGCAATCCGTCGAAAAGTTCGAAATAACCAAAGTAGAGCCGGGGGGTGCCATGCTCAGGGTCGAGGCCGACCATGGCGAAAAACAGGCCCAGGACCGCTGCGATCAGACCCTTGATCATTGAATCGCCGACAAGACCGGCGATGATCGAGAAGGCGAAAATCATCAGGGCGCATATCTCTACCGGCCCCATTTTCAGTGCAAGAATTGCAAGCGGCGCAGAAACTGTAATCAGGACAATGTCACTAAAGGTGTCCCCGGTTACTGAGGAGAAAAGAGCCATTTTCATGGCTTTCACCGGTTTTCCCTTGCGCGCAAGCGGATAGCCGTCGAGGGCGGTTGCCGCGGCGTCGGGCGTTCCCGGGGTGTTGATCAGGACGGACGGAATGGCGCCCCCAAACAAACCGCCCTTGTTTACACCCACAAGGAAGGCGATCGCAGACAACGGGTCCAGAACAAAAGTGAAAGGAATGGCCACGGCCATTGCCATTACCGGCCCGGTTCCGGGTAGCGCACCGACAAACTGGCCGAGCGCTACTCCGGCGATGACAAAAAGGAGATTAATGAGGCCAAAGGCATCCCCAAGGCCAGCCAGGACGATGGAGAAATCAACCATCTATTCGGGCTTTCATGGCAGCGTCCTTTCGAGCAGCGGAACAATCGTCAACCAGATGGCAACCGGGAGGACAACTACGCCCGCCGCCAGCCAGCCAAGCCGCCGCTCACCGACAATGAGCATTAACACGGCGGCAAAGAACGGTACCGTCATCAAAAATCCGAACATGCTCATAGCCCAAAGGGCGGTAAC
>JAIOYL010000156.1 GCA_021741195.1 Sneathiella sp.
GCCGAAACCCGGCGGTCGCGTTCGCGTCGGGTGATGTCGAAATAGAGGGCAGCATCCTTGATATGCTATCGTTCCTGTCCCTGTTTCAACCACCTAGGACTTAAAGAGAGATTTTACCGTCTAGCGCTGTATGCGATGTAACGTTGGCAGGCTCTTTTGGACTAGCCGAGGGTTTCATGCCATCCATTATCTGTTTGTTGACAGTGATAAGCGGTGCGAGAGAGGCTTCGCCTTTCATCGCCTGGAGGCTATAGCGACTGACCCAGAAGGCGATGGAAAGAAGCCGGCCCTTCAGCTCGTCAGGGAGCGTATTCCCCTCTGACATCAGATCACTTCGCAAAGTCTGCCAAAGTCGCCGATTATTGGCGACGGCCCTGATCTTTGCAATTTGATCCTCGCTGTCGACTTCTTCCATAGCGCGAGTGAATATTGCGAAAGCCCTGTATTCGGTTTGTCTCGGGTTTTCGGTATTCTGATTGGCCTTTTGATAAGCTGCTACAGACATATTTTCTTCTCATCCATTGTCGATAGTAAGAAATACTATTACTGAATATCCTTACAATACTCTTACCAATTACTTGAAAAGCTGAAGAATGGACTGCGGCCGCGAGTTCGCAATCGACAGGGACTGAATACCAAGTTGTTCCTTGGTCTGCAGTGCCTGCAAATTAGCGCTTGCTTCCGCGAGATTGGCATCGACAAGAATGCCCAAGCCTTCTTTCAGTTTGTCAGTCAGCAATTGGGTAAATTCTGCTTGGCTATCGAGACGGTTGGCTGCGGTTCCCAATGTGGTAATTGTGCCGCCAACCAGGTTCTCCGCAGTATCAACAAGCGCCAGAGCTGCCGCAGGGTTCGTGAGATCCAGACCGACCAGTCCCAATGTCGCGAGGGTAAGGTCCTGGGCCGGGATAGTTTGCGTAACGCCACCAAGGCCGGTCAAGACGTCGAGATCTGGGCTGACGCCGTCAATCAGGTTGACGCCATTAAAGACAGTTGTATTGACGACAGATGAGATCTGAGCGAGCAGCGCGTCAACTTCTTCCTGAAGAACCGTAACGTCAAGGCCACCGTTAAAGGACTGGGTCACCTTCTGATTGATATCGATCAGAATGTTTGAAATCTGCAATGCACCGGCATTCGCCATGCTGACGGTCGCTTGTCCGAAGGTCAGACCTTCTTCAACTGAATCGAGGCTGGCAATATCAGCGCGCATCGTTTGGGCAATGGTAAAGGATGCCGGGTTGTCTTTGGGCTCGGCGACTTTCAGGCCGGTTTCGACCTGCCGCTGCGTGTGGCTCAAGGCTGTCTGAGTCATTGACAATGTGCGAAGGGCCGCCATTGCCGTTGTATTGGTATTAATTGAAAAAGCCATTATCTTCTCCTGTAGTATCTTTCGAGCAATCAAAAGATCGCAATTTCACTCGCAGCTACAGAAGCAAAGGGCGTGCCAAGTCGCAAAAACCGCAGAATACTGAGATTTTTTCCACTGAACAGGCGAAGATCCCTAGGTAATTTTGGGAATGATTCAAGAAGGGGTGGGAATTTTTTTCACTGAAGAGAAAGAACTACCAGGAAGAACGGGAGAAATTGCACCCAAAAATGAATTTAGACGAAAAGATCAATCTGAATTGGTTGCGGCCCGACGTAATCACCGAATGATACCGGCTGAAAAAGCGACAGAATTGGACTGTTGGTCGGATCAGAATTATTGAGCTCCGTATAAATCAGAAAACGCTGTATGATCTTTTCGAGCTTTACCGGGTCCTGCAGGTCTTCGACATCAAATTGTTTTGCAAGGCGGTCTCTTTGCTGAGAGTATTCCAGACTTTGAAAGCTTTCTGGAAGGCCGAGGCTCACCCTGACGACATGCATCAGGGTTTTGTCCGCCATTACCTGAGAAAGCTTTTCGACGCCGCCAGCGAGACGCTTGAAATACATTGCCTCGCGAACGCCATCCGCGTTCTCGCCCTCAAATTTTTCAAATTCGTTTGTTTTGTAGCCAGCCAATATCATGTCAACATTTTCTTCATGCTGGAAGAAACTGGGATTGATATTGAGACCATACATTGCCGAAGCCAGCTGCGTCCATCGTGGTTCCGCTAACTTGTTCACAAGGCTTTCTTTATCGGTCGGACTTTCCGTCAGTATTTTCCGGATCATTGCAGGCTTGTCAATTTCGCTTTCCAGCTGGAATGCTGACAATACCATTTTAAGGAGCGTGCGGTCTTTCATCAGGTCATCGACGGATTTGATTTCGCTGATTTTTTCTTTAAAGGTGGCAATGTCACGCGCAACAGTTGGCTGTGCCTCGAACGCTTTCATATGCGTATCTTTCAAAGCGCTTGAGAGCTTGTACCAAAGAAGGGAGCTGTTTGCGGATACCTGCATAATTAAACCTAATGAAGAGCGAATCTTTCACAATCAGTATAAAGGGTAGTTCGTAAAGAGGACGTTAACAAAAAAAGGCGGCTCGTATGAGCTGCCTTCTCTTGTATGAGTTTTTCTTAACGGAACAGAGCCAGAATACTCTGCGGTGCCGAATTGGCGATGCTCAGAGACTGGATGTTGAGCTGTTCCTTTGTCTGCAGTGCAGTCAGTTCGGCAGCAACTTCAGCCATGTCGGCATCAACCAGAACGCCAAGGCCTTCTTTCATTGTGTCCGTCAGAAGCTGAGTGAATTCACCCTGGTCGTCAAGGCGGTTCGAAAACGTACCGATACTTGTCAGTGAAGCACCGACCGTCGTGATCGCCGCATCGATGGTTGCCAAATCGGTATCGATATTCGCGATAACACTAACATCGATCGTATTCAGCGCAAGACCGGTTGTGGAGGTCAAGTCGGTATTCGTGAAGGTAACATTGTCAGTTGCACCAAGGCCTGTAGCGACGGTCAGAGTTGTAGCGGTTGCCGTCAACAGGTTGACACCGTTAAAGGCGGACGTTGCAGTAATGGCGTCAATCTGGGCCAGAACTTCCGTAACCTGGTCCTGAATAATGCTGCCGTCGAGGCCTTCGTTCTTAGCCTGCGTGGCAAGACCTTTGAGCGTCGTCAGCTGATCGGAAATGGCAGTTGCACCAGCCATAGCCATACCAATGGTGGCCTGACCGAATGAGATACCTTCAGAAATGGCATTCAGAGCGCCAATGTCGGCACGCATGCCCTGTGCAATCACGAAAGTTGCCGGAGCATCTTTAGCGCTGCTGACACGGAGGCCGGTTTCGAGCTGTGACTGAACGGTTCCAAGAGATTTCTGCGTCATGTTAAGAGTACGCAGAGCTGCCATTGAAGCGGAGTTTGTATTAATAGAAGACATAATTTATTTTCCTCAATTCTAGAGTTGTCGCATCTGCGACGGAACAGCTCGTTTGAGCCCCGGTCTACTTCGAAACCGTGCCCCGACTATCGCCGCCATTTCCTAACAAAGGATTAATGAGGATTTATTTTGCGTTTTCGACGCCGTGACGAAGCCTTGAGAGGGCATAAATACTGGCCCCAAAGGCCTGATTTCCTTAGAATTTTTACAAAAAAGACGCAAATTCAATTTTAGCTTTCGCAATATGAAAATTCGATTGGAGCCAGCTTTCTGCCCCCAAACCAGGCTAAAATAAAACAGAATCTTGAATAAATGATCGCCGAGATTCACTCGTACTTGAGGCGATCATTCCTTTGGCGCGGAGAGATTCATGCTTTTTTGCAATTTTTTCAGGGCCGCGTAGTAGTTTTTCTCACCAACCAGGCCGACAATCTCAAAAACGATATTGCGCTCCTTATCATCGAGCGTTGACAGGAACGCCAACTGGGCCGCCTCCTGAAAACTTCTATGGTGGGCATCAAGATTATCTGGCTCGATATACATTAACTGGACATATAAATAGACGTTTTCAAGCGGTGTTTTAACATTCTCCGGCAGAAGAATGTCTCTTTCACGCATGATTGCCGCATCATTTTCCAAGGAAAAATGCATTGCCTTATTGTTGGTATTGGTAAGAACAGCGCCGTTGACGACAATTTTTTCGCCAGCGGGGATACGAAACTTTAAAGACATAGGACTCGTCTCCGGATAGGGACCATATGATTTACTATAGCAATAGTCACAAAATGTGCAAAAGAGGATTGTATGCCAATGGACTTTAAATTAAGGGAATCTTGGTTCCAAATAAATGCTGGTCAGGTCGCATGGGCAATCTGTATGATTGCATCGTTGCCGCGACAAGGCTATTTTTCCTTCTGGAAGCTTGCTGAGGTTTATAAATGCCAAAAAACATAGGCTCCCTAATCCTGAAACTGCTTGTCGGTTCGTTTGTTGTCGGCTGGGGCTTGACATTGTTTGACATTACGCCTCTTGACCTGTTGAAGGATTTGACGGGCACGATCGGCCATATTTACTCAATGGCGCTGAACACAGTACGCTGGGCAGCGGATTATATATTGCTTGGGGCGGTAATTGTTGTCCCTATCTGGGGGATTGCCGCGGTGCTGAATTACCTGCAGAAAAAAAGCCGACGCAGCATGTCCTCTTCCAAGAAGCCGGATTGATCAATTACTAGCCGCCGATCGCGCAATCCATACAAAGTGGCGTACTAGGGTCGAGTGCGAGACGCCTTTCCGATATTTCCTCGCCGCAATTGACGCAATACCCGAATTCACCGCTGTCAACACGCTCTAACGCGGCTTCAATACGAAGGAGTTCATTCTTTCGCCGACGTTCGGTTTCCTGGGCCATCGCCTGGTTCTGAAGCGCATCCATTCGGGACAGGCGTCCAACCCGCGCCTGGTCCAGTTCAACGGGCCGGCTGCCTTCAGTGCTGGCCTGCATGATCGCAAGAAGCGCATTACGGCGGGCCAGCAATATCTCTTTCGGATTTTCGAGGCTCATGGTGGCAGGCTACTCCAATAATCCGGACAGTATAAAGAAAAGGTCCGCTTTGATATAGCGGGCCTATTCATTTTTTGTCTAAAGGGTTATTATGCCTGCCACGTATGCCCTTTTCGTAGCAATGCGTCCAGGGACGGCGCCTCGGGACCTTTGGCGGCTTCAATCTTATGAGTGATCCCGTCTTCATACGTTTCCGCCGGATCGCAGTAAATTACGCCAAAGGCAACCGGCAGTTCACGGCCGTCCATTGCCGCCAGCAGCGTCGCCAGTGAGCGATTCTTTTCGTCATGGATAAGAATATCATCGAGGCTGACACCATTATCGCCGATAGTCACCGCTTCCAGCGTCAAGGTCTTGGTGTTAAGCCGTATCCCCTTGTTTTTATCCGCGCCAAAAATCAGGGGCTTGCCGTGCTCGACATGAAGCTGTTTTTCAGCAGCCACGTCGCGGGCGAGGACGTTATCGAAAACCGCGTCATTATAGACGATGCAGTTCTGCAAAATCTCAACCAGGGAGGTGCCCTTGTGAGCATGAGCCCGCTTCAAAATTTCCGGCAGGTTCTTTTGCGTATCATAGGCGCGGGCAGCGAAGCGGGCGCCTGTGCCAAGGGTAAAGACAAGGGGTTTCAAGGGCCGGTCAATCGAGCCATCGGGCGAAGATGGAGTTCTGAGTCCCACTTCCGAGGTCGGGGAATACTGTCCCTTCGTCAGGCCGTAGATTTCGTTGTTGCAGAGCAGAATCTGCAGATCGACATTGCGCCTCAGGACATGGAGCATATGATTACCGCCGATGCTGAAACCGTCGCCATCACCGGTGATCATCCAAACGTCGAGCTCGGGATTGGTTATCTTGATACCCGTTGCGAACGCAGGCGCCCGTCCGTGGATCGTATGAAATCCATAGGTCGACATATAATAGGGAAAACGTGACGAACAGCCGATGCCGGAGACGAAGACGTAATTCTCTTTCGGCGTCTCAAGGTCGGGCAATGTTCTTTGTACTGCTTTCAGGATCGCGTAGTCGCCGCAACCGGGGCACCAGCGGACTTCCTGATCGGACGCAAAATCAGCAGGTTTCAGTTTTTCTTTTGTAACGGCTATATTCATGTCAGTTCTCCAAGGCCGCGTCGATGGCGCCTTCGATTTCAGATATCTTGAACGGCTGGCCGGTCACTTTGGTAATCGGTTTTGCATCAATCAGGAATTGGTCCCGAAGCACCGTTTTAAGCTGCCCATCGTTCATTTCAGGGACAATGACCTTGTCAAATCCGCGGAGCAGATCGCCAAGGTTTTGAGGCAGTGGCCAGATATGCCGCAAATGAATATGGGAAACTTTCTTGCCGTCAGCCATCTTGTTATTGACAGCGCGGCTTATCGGTCCGTAGGTAGAACCCCAACCGACGACTGCGAGATCCCCCGTCTGGTCTCCACTCTCTACGGACTGCTTCGGAATATCCCTGGCAATGCCAAGTATTTTGTCGCGCCGTAAATTTGTCATTTTCTGATGGTTGGCGGGCTCATATGATATATTCCCTGAACCGTCTTCCTTTTCAATACCGCCGATCCGGTGTTCAAGTCCGGGAGTGCCTGGCACCGCCCAAACGCGTGCGAGGGTACCCGGATCTCGGTTGAAAGGTGCGAAGCCCTTGGGATTGGTTTCCTTCTTGACTGGGAATGGTGCGCGGTCTGCAACACTGGGGATGAGCCATGGCTCAGCCGCGTTGCCAATATACCCGTCAGTGAGAAGCATAACCGGCGTCATATATTTTGTCGCGAGGCGGCAGGCCTCAATAGCGACATCAAAACAATCCGCAGGGCCGTGAGAGGCGAGCACGACTAAAGGTGAATCGCCATTTCGACCGTAGACGGCCTGATAGAGATCGGACTGTTCCGTTTTTGTCGGCAATCCGGTTGACGGGCCGGCACGTTGGGAATTGACAATGATCAAAGGCAGTTCCGTTGAAATTGCAAGACCAATCGCTTCGCCTTTAAGAGCAATTCCCGGACCGGATGAGGAGGTTATGCCGAGGGCGCCGGCGTATGACGCACCGATCGCCGAACAGATCGCGGCAATTTCGTCCTCAGCCTGGAAAGTCTTGACGCCAAACTGTTTCATTTTCGCCAATGCATGCAGCACCGGCGATGCCGGCGTGATCGGATAGGAGCCGAAAAATATTTTCAGGTTGGCAAGCTCTGCCCCGGCAACCAGTCCCCAGGCTAGAGCCTCGCCGCCGGTTACAGTGCGATATAGCCCATGTGGCATATGAGCAGGCGGAATAGTGTAAAGCTGGGTAATGGCGCCAATTTCAGAAACCTCGCCATATACATGGCCAGCATTCAGCGCAGCAATATTCGCGTTCGCTATATCCGGACGGCCGGCAAATTTTTTCTTTAGCCAGTCTACCGTATCACTCCTGTCACGTCCGTAGATCCAGTAAACCAGCCCAAGAACCCAGAAATTCTTGCAGCGCAAGCCTTCCTTTTGGGAGAGACCAAATTCCTTGACTGATTCAAGAACCAGCTTTGTGATGTCAATATTAACAATTGAAAAGGCATCCAGAGATTTGTCTTCAAGCGGATTGCTCTTATATCCCGCTTTTTTCAGGTTGCGTTCGCTGAATGTGCCGCTATCGACAATGATGGTTCCGCCGGTTTTGAGGCGAGCGAGGTTGACCATTAGTGCAGCAGGATTGAGGGCAACAAGGACGTCAGGATCATCGCCAGCGGTTTCAATCCGGCGCGAGCCGAAATTTATCTGGAACGCGGAAACACCGAAGGTGGTCCCGACAGGAGCTCTGATTTCTGCAGGGAAGTCAGGAAACGTCGCAAGGTCGTTTCCCGCAAGCGCCGTCGTATCAGTAAAACGGCTGCCGGTGATTTGAATCCCATCTCCTGAATCTCCGGCAAAGCGGATGACAACAGAGGAGGCTTCTCTCCTCAGGGACGAGGCAGGGTCTGCCTTTATTTTTAGTTCGTTCAACTTCCTTACTCGCGTTTTGCACTATTTGCTTTTATTTTGTCGCAATCCCAATCATTGCCTATAGTTTAGCCATATTTCGGAACTGCAATCAACGTCCTATATCATCATTTACTGTATCAAGAACTTGCTGTGCAGCAATTAAGTTACGTTTTTCCAGTTAAATTTGCCGCTCGTGCGTACACAACGTATCACAGCGTAGATATAGCTTCTTTTTAGCAGAACACAACTATATTTTAAGCATATATTTTGTAAATTATTTATTTTCACATAAAAAAATTGTTTAAATCAATATAGTTGATATTTATGAGAGTCCGTCCTTCATAATCCGGACAAAAAAAGCGCCGATTTGTGCAGGCGTCTGTCCGCCAGGACGATACCAGCTGCTTGACCAGTTGAGCGAACCCAAAAGATGGAGCCGCAACAACCCTTTGTCGATGTCATCGGGAAGAGGAAGCTCTGCAATCAAATCCATAAACAGCTTGTCATAACTATCGCGTATTTCAATAAGTCTGCTGCGTAGCGTGGGTGCAGTTCTGGAGATGTCGGCGCAAAGCAGAATG
>JAIOYL010000157.1 GCA_021741195.1 Sneathiella sp.
CTCAATCTGGGCGAGCACCCCCTCGGTCGCCTCAACGGGCGAGGTCGACCCGTCCCGGTATCCATCCAGTAATTCCGTTGCCGATGCATAGGCCAGTTCGTCGTTCATGATATCCCCTCGTTTGCTGAGTATTTGTTTGGGAGCAGACTAGGCGCTCGAACGGCTCCGGGCAACCGCCTTTCCTTGACGGACGTTATTTTTGCCGCCATATGGAAAGGATCCAGTTCGCCAGACCCAAGGGAGCCATGCCGAAACCCATTATCCGCTTTCCGAGCAGCAAAATAGGCCGGTTCATCCTCGGATGGTCGCTGATTGCCGGCGGTATCTTCGGCTTTCTCCCCATCCTTGGCTTCTGGATGATCCCCCTCGGCATGCTCGTCCTCTCCGCCGACTACCCCGTCATGCGCCGCTGGCGCCGGAGAACGCAGGTTTGGTTTGGACGGAGGAAGCGGATAAAGGCGAAGAAGCAAAATAACATCTCCTGATACAGCCTGCTTTTGTGGAATTTTATCAATCCCGCTTGACATTCATTTAATCATGGATATATTTTATCTATGATTAAAAAGGACAGGTCATGAAACTTAGCGACGGCATAGAACAGGCGATCCACAGCGTGACAATGTTATGCGGTCTCTCTCCGAACGGCGTCCTGTCAGCGGCGGCGCTGGCGGAGTTTCATGGCGTCTCGACGAGTTATCTTCTCAAGCATCTTCAGGCCCTCTCCCGTCATGGCATCCTGAATACGGTGCCGGGCCCGAAAGGTGGATACAACCTTGCGCGACCTGCGGGCAAAATCACGCTGCTTGATATCGTGCAGGCCGTTGAAGGACCGGAGCCTGCCTTCCGCTGCAAGGAAATCCGTCAACGCGGCCCGAACCCTCTTCCGGGCCATAAGTTTGCAAAACCCTGCGGCATCAATCTTGCCATGCTGCGCGCGGAGAAAGCCTACAGGGCGGAGCTTCGCCGCGTCACCATCGCCGATCTCGTTTCCCAGTTGGTCGAGCAGGACGACGGGTCAATTCAGGAAAGAGGATGCGGCTTCCTCGCCCTGCACGAACGAGTAACCGGTAAATAACCATCCAACTTCAAGGAGAAAATCATGCAAGCACGTCTAGATTATCCAAAAGCCTCCCCTGATGCATTCAATGCAGTCCTTGCACTTGAACAATATGTTGCCAAGCGGTCAGGCCTGGAGCCTCGCCTCATCCATTTGATCAAGCTGAGGGCCTCACAAATAAACGGCTGCGCGTATTGCGTCGATATGCATTCCAAGGAATCGCGGCGTGACGGCCTGAGCGAACAATGGATTAACCTCGTTTGTGTCTGGCGTGAATCAGCTGTCTTCGACGACCGCGAACGGGCTGTGCTGGCCTGGGCGGAAGCCCTCACCAATGTCGCGGAAACGAGGGCTCCCGACGAGGACTATGAGGAGCTGAAAAAGCACTTTTCGGAAAAGGAAATTGCTGAAATCACGGTTGCCATCGGCACCATCAATGTCTGGAACCGCATCGCCGTCGGATTTCGCAGCCAACATCCAATCGATAAAATGGCGAAAGCATCCTGATTTTCGAGTTCATTTCCGCTAAAAAAGCCCCGAAATCTTTAGACTTCGGGGCTTCTGATTTGGGACACAGACTACCCCGTCATACGCCGTTGGCGGTGGAAAACGCATGAGTGGTTTGGGCGCCGGAGGAAACGAAGAGCAGAAAAAGAGAAGAATTAAAAATTCTATTTATAAATAGACCGGGATTTAATTTGAGATCGCCCAAAATATAATAACTGCAAGCCCAGCCCGGTATACACTTAAGCTCCATTACACTTGCACCAAACTCGAATATCAGCGAAAATCCAGCCTATGAGCGAAACGGAAACCTTGGATATTCTCACTGTTGGTTCTATGTTTAAGTGGGTTCAAAAGCAATTTGAACCACTTACATCAAAGGCTATTTTGGGTGACGAGTACGGGAGCGGATTGGCCAGCATTCAATACAATCTCGAGAACCTTCAACAAATTTTGAACAATACACCTGATAGTGTTTTAGAGCAAAATTATGACCTTCCCCCTTGGCAAATTCGTCTTGATTGCCAGCAAGCCGTCGGCGAATTTATGCGCAACGAGGCTCAACTTCGAGGTTTCTACAAGCAGGCAATTGCGCAAAAAGAGCGCGATAACAATAGACTTGAAGCCAACAGGGCTGCTCTTCACCAAAGTAGTCTTCAATACTCCAAATATATCCTCATCGGGTATGGTGCCGGCATATTCACGGTCCTTTCCGCAATGGTCGCCAATACCACCAAAACAGAACTCATGGTACCATTGCAACACAGCCTGTGGGTACTCCTATTTGGCCTTTGCGCGACATTCTTAAGTAGGCTTTGTTTAGCACTCCTTTTTGGTTTAACAATCCTTTGGGGACAAATTCGAGTAGATATGCAAAAGAAAAAGATCACCAAACTTGACAGAAAGCTCATTTTGATTTGGATCATTCCACTACTTTTAATGTTGTTGTTTATGTTGTTTTCCCTAGTAGTCGGCTTCATCTCTATTGCTGCGCTTCCTGCCGCACTTATTGTTTTCCTCTATTATGATCAACAGAGCGTAATGACATTTCACAATCTACTTCAGCTGGTCGGTTTGTAGTGCATTGCAAAGCCAAAAAAACATCGACAAACAAAAAAAGCCCCGAAATCTCTCGACTTCGGGGCTTCTGATTTGGGGCGGGCGAGGGGTCTTGAACCCCCGACCTCCTGAGTCACAGTCAGGCGCTCTAACCAACTGAGCTACGCTCGCCGCAGGAGCCGCCTTGTTTAGCGATCCTATTGAAACGGGTCAAGAGAACTTTACCCTGTTTCCCCAAAAAAATCCCCAAGTTTTTCAATCGCGGCCTCCAGCACTTCCTCCCTTTTGCAAAAGCAGAAGCGGGCGAAATTCCGGCGTGCGCCCTCGGACTGGTAGAAGGCGCTGACCGGCACGGCGGCAACCCCCGCCTCGGTCGTGATCAGGCGGCAAAATTCTTCGTCCGTACCATCAAAGCCGATCGAGCTGATATCCGCGTTCAGGAAATAGGTCCCGTCGCATTCCGCCGTCGCGAAACCGATGCGGTTGAGACCGTCGCGAAAAAAGTCCCGTTTCGCCTGCATCGAGCTTTTCAGCTCGTCATAGAAATAGTCCTCCTTCGCAAGGCCATAGGCGACGGCTTTCTGCAAATTCGGCGGCGTGGTGAAGGTCAGGAACTGGTGCGCCTTCGCAATCCGCCCGATCAGCTCCGCCGCCGCCGTCAGGTAGCCTACTTTCCAACCCGTCAGCGAAAAGGTCTTGCCCGCCGAAGCGATACGCACCGTGCGATCCCCCATGCCCGGCAGCGTCAGAAGTGAGATATGCTTCTTACCCCCGAAGATAATATGCTCATAAACCTCGTCGCAGACTGCATAGCAATCATGTTTAATGACCAGATCGGCGATCATTTCGAGTTCCGGCACGGAGAAAACCTTGCCCGTCGGGTTCATCGGACTGTTCGTCAGCACGAGCTTGGTCTTGTGGCTGAAAGCGCTGCGCAGCTTATCCGGATCAATCTCCCAGTTCGGCGGATCGAGCCGGACGAATTTCGGGATACCGCCCGCGAGCTTGACCATGGGGAGGTAACAGTCATAGAGCGGTTCGAACAGGACAACCTCGTCACCGGGATTGATCAGGCCGAGCATGCTTGCCGCTAAAGCCTCCGTCGCGCCGGAGGTGATAAGCGTATCCGTCTGCCAGTTGACGCTGAGGCCGTAAAAGCGGCTGTCGTGCTCGGCGACGGCCTGGCGGAGTTCCGGCACGCCCATCATCGGAGGATACTGGTTCGGCCCCTCCTCCAGCGTCCTCGCGGCGACAGCGCGAACATCTGCCGGACCGTCCTCGTCGGGAAAGCCCTGCCCCAGGTTGATCGCCTTATGCTCCATGGCGAGTTTGGACATAACTTCAAAAATCGTCGTCCCGAACCCGGCCAGGACATTACTTGTAGTCTTCACGATGGCAGGTGCCCCCTTCAATCTGTTTTGCGCGCTCAAGTTACGCGTTCGCAGGCACCGATATCAAGCGAAACCATGCACCCGCTCCGGCGCCTTCATTCTTTCCTTGCCCGTTCTGGCAAAGCCGGGCATATCTGGGGCCAATAATCGTCAAGAAAAAAATGAGGGTAAGGGATGGGGATCTCAGCAAAAATGTCGCGTCTCGGCACAGAAACTGCCTTTGATGTACTGGCGCGGGCCAATGCGCTCGCTGCGGGCGGCATGGATGTCGTCAATCTCGGCATCGGCCAGCCGGATTTTCCGACCCCAAGCAATATCGTCGAGGCGGCGATCAAGGCGCTGAAAGATGGTCATCACGGCTATACCGCCGCCAACGGGATCCCGGAGCTTCGCATCGCGGTCGCGGAAGATATTGCGAAGTATCGCGGTGTGACTGTCAATCCCGATCATATCATTGTCGTGCCGGGCGGCAAGGTCACCATGGCCTTCGCCATTGAGATGTTCGGTGAAGCGGGCGCGGAAATCATGTATCCCAACCCCGGCTTTCCGATTTATGAGAGCATGATACGCTTTACCGGCGCGACCCCTGTCCCCATCCCCCTGATCGAGGAAAACGGCTTTTCCTTCGATGCGGACAGCGTGCTCGCGCAGATTACGGGCCGGACCAGGCTGATCATTCTCAACACGCCCGCCAACCCGACCGGCGGCATTGTTCCGCCAGTGGAGCTTGAAAAGCTTGCGGAAGGTCTCAAGAAGCACCCCGATGTCTATGTTCTGTCGGATGAAATCTACAGCCGCATGACCTATGATGGCGAAGGCCATACGAGCATGCTGCAGTTCCCCGCCCTGCGCGACCGGCTGGTCATTCTTGATGGCTGGTCCAAAACCTACGCGATGACAGGCTGGCGCATGGGCTGGGGTTTATGGCCGGCGGACCTCGCCCCCCATGCGCAGCGGCTCTGCGTCAATTTTCATTCCTGCGTCAACGCCAGCGCCCAATATGCCGGGATCGAGGCGCTCCGTGGCGACCAGAGCCCGGTCGATATGATGATGGAGGCGTTTGATGCGCGGCGGTTGCTGATCCATGCACGCCTCAATGCCGCGCCGGGTGTGCGCTGCGTTATGCCGAAAGGAGCTTTCTACGCTTTTCCGAATATTTCCAGTACGGGCCTCAGCGCAAAGGAAATGCAGGATCGGCTCCTCTCGGAAAAAGGCGTCGCCGTGATTGCCGGGACAAGCTTCGGCGCGCATGGGGAGGGTTATGTGCGCTTTTCCTATGCTAACTCGCTTGAAAATATCGAACGGGCCATGGACCGTTTCGACGATTTCCTGAAAGGACTGTGAAACTTGTTATGACTGACAAGCGACTCACCGATCTGGAGCTCAAATTCATGGAGCAGGAACAGGCGATCCATGAGTTGAGTGAGATGGTCAACCGCCAGTGGCAGGAAATCGAGCAGCTCAAACGCAAACTGACAACCGCCCATGACCGTATCCTGAGCCTCGAAGACGCCCAGCCGAACGGTCCGGAAGATCAAAAGCCGCCGCATTATTGAAATCAAGGTTTTCGGCCGAGACCTTCTCCCTCTTGCTTTTTAGCGCCTGCGCTCCTACAACCCCCTTTTCTCTCCTTTTAGGGTGGCGCGGATGGCGGACGACGATTTTTCGGAAAATACGGCAAAGACGGAAGCAGAGGACGATCCGGTGATTGGCTATATCCTCCGTGCGGTCAGCTCAGGCAAGGATGTCGCGCCGCAGGATATCGCGCGGGCCATCGCCGCCGATCGGGCAAAACCGACGGCGCCCAAGGATATCTGGCGTAAATACCTGACAGCGGTCCGCCAACAGGCGATCCATCTCGCCCGCAACGACCGGCTTCTGATTATTCGCAAAGGCGAAGTTGCAGACCCGAATGATTTCAAGGGCCTCTATAAACTCCGCAAGCCGTAGCGTGATTATAATTTAATCAATTGCCTATTTTTTAATCGCCTATTTTTGATCATCACAAATGTCTATGCACTCGTCTCGACAGAAACCGCAGTTTTTTAGGGCTAGCTGGCCATTGAAATTTTGTTGCCAATTCTGGCACGGCTCATGCTATAGATTTGGCGAAGATACCTTGGAAGAGTAACCCTTACACTTGAGATCATCCTGATGAAAAAAATTGAAGCGATTATCAAACCATTCAAGCTCGACGAAGTGAAGGAAGCCCTTCATGAGGTCGGCCTTCAGGGAATAACCGTGACGGAGGCCAAGGGTTTTGGCCGCCAGAAAGGCCATACCGAGCTCTATCGCGGCGCCGAATATGTCGTTGATTTCCTGCCCAAGGTGAAAATCGAGATTGTCCTGGAGGATTCCCTCGTTGAACGGGCGCTTGAGGCAATTCAGCAGGCCGCCAGGACAGGCCGGATCGGAGATGGCAAGATTTTCGTTTCCTCAGTTGAGGAAGTCATCCGCATCCGGACGGGCGAAACGGGCCCGGACGCAGTCTAAACCGCGACGCTCCGACTGCGGAACGGCGTTCAATCCTAATTATCCAACAACGTAAACAGAGAGACGTAACCATGGTTGCTAAAGTTCTTAAAATGATCAAGGAAAATGAAGTCGAATATGTGGACCTTCGTTTTACAGACCCGAAAGGTAAATGGCAGCATCTAGCCATGCATGTAGACGTGGTCGACGAGGACATGTTCGAGGATGGAGTGATGTTCGACGGTTCCTCCATCACCGGCTGGAAGGCGATCAACGAATCAGACATGACCTTGATGCCGGATAATGCAACAGCGGTCATGGATCCCTTTGCCGCCCGGCCGACTCTTATTGTATTCTGCGACATTCTCGATCCGCTCTCCGGTGAGAGCTATGAGCGCGACCCACGCTCTGTAGCGAAGAAGGCCGAAGCCTATCTTGCTAGCACAGGCATTGGCGATACGGTTTACTGTGGGCCGGAAGCCGAATTCTTCATGTTTGATGACGTTCGTTTCTCAACCAGCAGCCATCATACCTTCTACAAGCTGGGCGATATCGAAGCGCCGTTCATGTCCGGCGAAGAGGTTGAGGGCGGCAATAGCGGCCATCGCCCGCGCGTCAAGGGTGGGTACTTCCCGGTTCAGCCAATCGACAGCGGCGCCGATATCCGGAGCGAAATGGTTTCCGTCTGCAAGGAAATGGGCCTGTCCGTCGAAAAGCATCACCATGAGGTTGCCCCGAGCCAGCATGAACTTGGGATGAAATTCAATACCCTGGTGGCCGCAGCCGACGAAATGCAGAAACAGAAATATGTCACCCATAACGTCGCCCATGCCTATGGCAAGACCGTCACCTTCATGCCAAAACCTGTTTCAGGCGATAATGGCTCCGGCATGCACACACATCAGTCCATCTGGAAAGACGGAAAGCCGATGTTTGCGGGTTCCGGCTATGCGGACCTTTCCGATACGGCCCTCTACTATATCGGCGGTATCATCAAGCATGCGAAGGCCATCAATGCCTTCACAAACGCCAGCACCAACTCCTACAAGCGGCTGATCCCAGGCTTTGAGGCACCGGTCCTGCTCGCCTATTCGGCTCGCAACCGCTCGGCTTCCTGCCGTATCCCCTACTCGCCGAGCCCGAAAGGCAAGCGTGTTGAAATCCGCTTCCCCGATTGTACGGCGAACCCCTATCTCGCTTTCTCGGCGATGATGATGGCCGGCCTCGACGGGATCCAGAACAAGATCCATCCGGGCGATCCCATGGACAAGGATCTTTATGATCTGCCGCCGGAAGAGCTCAAAGATATCCCGACGGTTTGCGGATCGCTCCGGGAGGCCCTTGGATGCCTTGATGCCGACCGCGATTTCCTTAAAAAAGGCGGTGTCTTCACTGACGACATGATCGATGGCTATATCAAGATGAAATGGGACGAAGTGTTCAAGTTCGAACATTCTCCACACCCGATCGAGTTCGATATGTATTACAGCGTCTGATCAAACGCTTTAAATGTAAAAAGGACGCTGGGAAACCAGCGGCCTTTTTTATGATTCAGGATTGGCGCCTTGTCCGTCAGCCGTCGACGGGGCGCGGGCGGCCATCATCGTCAATCGCGACGAACACATAAATACCCTCGGTCACCGTGATCTCTTCGGTATCCAGTTTACGGGAAACAATAGTGGTCAGTTTCACGGCAACTGAAGTCCGCCCCACCCGTTCAATCTCGCCATAAATGCTGACGATATCTCCGACCTTGATCGGTTGGTGGAATGTCATCGCCTCGACAGCAACCGTAACGGTGCGGCCGTTCGCCCGCCGGGCTGCCATAATACCGCCAGCCATGTCCATCTGCGAGAGAACCCAGCCGCCGAAGATATCGCCATTGCTATTGCAATCGCTGGGCATTGGTGCAGTGCGGATAACGGGG
>JAIOYL010000158.1 GCA_021741195.1 Sneathiella sp.
TTGCGGCGGCGGCGTTTCTCGGCGGCGCAGGTCTGGTCATAGATCAGGATGCTGACACCCTTTTCCTCGCGTAGATGTCTCTGGATCTTGTCGAGATCGTCGCGGTGATGGATCGTCGTCCCCTTCGGCCAGGGCGTGCCCTCGGGATATTTGTCGGGCTCGTCAGTGACCACGCGGATAACCGACACGCCTTCACCCTCCAATTGCTGGGCGATCTGCCAGGGAGTGAGTTGGTCTTCCAGCGGCTGGCCGCCGGTCATGGCGACCGCATCGTTATAGAGGATCTTGTAGGTCATGTTCGCCTTGGCGGAGATGGCCTGGCGGATGGCGAGAATGCCCGAATGATGATAGGTGCCATCGCCGAGATTGGCGAAGATATGCTTCTCGTCGGTGAAATGCTGCTGGCCGACCCAGGGAACCCCTTCGCCGCCCATCTGGGTGAAGGTGTCCGTGTTGCGGTTCATCCAGGTGACCATGAAATGACAGCCGATCCCGGCAACCGCGCGGCTCCCCTCGGGCACCACCGTCGAGGTGTTATGCGGGCAGCCGGAGCAGTAAAACGGCGTGCGCACCAGCTTCGCCGGCGCTGCATTGAGCTGCTGTTCCTTCTTGTCGAGGAAGGCGAGGCGCTTCTCGATCGATTCCGAGGTATAGAAGCGGCGGATGCGGGCGGCGATGACGCGCGCCACCATCGCCGGGGTCATTTCCCCGGTGGAGGGCTGGACGGCGTGCCGGTCATCGTCAAACTTGCCGATGATGCGCGGGCGGACTTTCGTGTCCCAGTTATAAAGCTGCTCCTTCATCTGGTTTTCGATCATGGCGCGCTTTTCCTCGATCACCAGCACTTCCTCGAGGCCTTCGGCGAACTGGCGGATGCCATCGGGCTCCAGCGGCCAGGGCATGCCGACCTTGTAGACGGTAAGGCCGATATCGGCAGCGAGCGCATCGTCGATACCAAGGTCGCGGAGCGCCTGGCGCACGTCGTAATAGGACTTGCCGACGGTGACGATGCCGAAACGCCTTTTGGGGCTGTCCATCACGACATGGTCGATGTTGTTGGCGCGGGCAAAGGCGCGGGCCGCGTAGATCTTGTGCTTGTTGAGTCGGACTTCCTGATCGAAGCGGTTGTCATGGGGAAGGATATTGAGGCCGCCCTCGGGCATCTCGATATTGGGCCGGATGAAATTTCCGCGTTCCGGCGAGACATAGACGCTGGCGCCGCCCTCGACGGTCTCGGAGATGCATTTGAAGCCGATCCAGACGCCGGAAAAACGCGACATCTCCAGCCCAAGCAGGCCGTAGTCGAGAATCTCCTGCACATTCGCCGGATGCAGGACCGGCATCATCCAGGCGGCGAAGCTGTGCTCGCTCTGATGGGCGATGGAGGAGGAGACAATGCCGTGGTCATCACCTGCAAAGGCGAGTACCCCGCCGTATTTCGAGGTGCCCGCGCTGTTGGCATGGCGGAAGACGTCGCCGGACCGGTCGACGCCCGGTCCCTTGCCGTACCACATACCGAAAACCCCGTCGTAGCGCGCGCCCTTGAACATGTTGAGCTGCTGGCTGCCCCAGACTGCCGTGGCGGCAAGATCCTCGTTGACGCCGGGCTCGAAATGGATGTCGTTCTTTTTCAGGAGCTTTTCGGCCTTCCACAGCGACTGGTCGTAGCCTGCGAGCGGTGAGCCGCGATAACCGGAAATGAAACCCGCCGTATTGAGCCCGGCGGCGCGGTCGCGTTCCTTCTGCATCAGCGGCAGGCGGACCAGCGCCTGAATGCCCGTGAGAAAGACGCGGCCCTCTTTCAATTCATATTTGTCATCCAGGGAAACATTGGCCAACTGCATTTGCGCTACTCCCGTAACATTTGGTTATCATATCGTAATATATAATAGCCTTAACAGCTAAAGCAAAAAAGGTCAATAATACTGACTTAAAATATTTTAAGGTTCAGGAACTGCGATTTTTTTTGACTTTTGGGTTTCAAGAGTGCTTTTCAGAGAGCATAAAAATCGGTGGGGTTTTGAAGGGTTTTCGATGACGGTATTGGTAACAGGCGCGGCGGGCTTTATCGGCATGCATGTCTCACAGGCCTTGCTGGCGGCGGGGGAGACGGTCATCGGGATTGACAATCTCAACAGCTATTACGACGTTACGCTGAAGGAGGCGCGGCTGGCAATCCTCGAGGCGGATGAACGCTTCCGCTTTCTCAAAATCGACATTGCCGACCGCGATGACCTGGTCGCGGCACTGAACAAAATCCCGGACATAAAAAAGGTCGTGCATCTCGCGGCGCAGGCCGGGGTGCGCTACAGCATCACCCATCCCTTCAACTATACGGAGGCGAATGTCACCGGCTTTTTGACCATACTCGAGTATTGCCGCCACCTGAAGGGACTTGAGCATCTGGTTTTCGCAAGTTCCAGCTCGGTTTACGGCCAGAACACTGATCTTCCCTATTCGACGGATCAGGTGACGGACCGGCCGGTGTCGCTTTACGCGGCGACGAAAAAAGCCAATGAGTTGATGGCCTATAGTTACGCGCATCTTTACGGGCTTCCAACGACCGGCCTTCGTTTTTTTACGGTCTATGGCCCCTGGGGCCGGCCCGACATGGCCTACTGGAGCTTTACCGAGAAGATTCTTAAGGGCGAAGCGATCCAGCTTTTCAATCAGGGCGACATGAAGCGCGACTTCACCTATATTGACGATATCGTTGGCGGGGTCATGGTGGTGCTGGCGAAGCCGCCGGCGGCGGGGGCGGGCGAAGCGCCCTACCGCCTGTATAACCTTGGCAACAACCGCGCCGAGTCCCTGCTTGATTTTGTCGCGATCCTTGAAAAAACGCTGGGCAAAATGGCGGTGCGGGAAATGCAGTCGATGCAGGCGGGGGATGTGAAGGAAACCTACGCCGATATTGACCCGATCCGCCGGGATATGGGATATGAACCGGCAACCGCCCTTGACGAGGGGCTGCCAAAATTCGTCAAATGGTACAAAGAATATATTAAGGACTAGTTTTTTATGCCGGCAGAGTTCGATATCAGCCAGATACAGAATATCATCGATAATGGGATTCCGCATTGCGCCGAGATCGGCGTCAAGGTTCATGAAATGGATGTGGAGGGGGTCACTTTCAGCCTGCCCTATCAGGAACGGTTTGCCGGTAACCCGGTCAATGGCGTGCTCCACGGCGGGATCATCACGACCCTGATCGATACGGCGGCAGGGATGTGCATCTATGCCCGGCTCAAGCAATATATGCCAATCGCGACGCTGGATTTGCGCATCGACTACCTGAAACCGGCGACCCCGGGCGAGGATCTGTTCACGCGCGCGACCTGCTACAAGGTGACCAGGCAAATCGCTTTCGTCCGCGCCATTGCCTATCACGACGATCCCGAGGATCCCGTTGCCAATTCCGTCGGCACCTTCATGCTGAAATCCTCCGTTAGCCCGCCGCTCAATCTGGCAGGCGCGAAGAAAGGGGCCGGGTCATGACGGTGCTGACCGATGAAGAATTCGTCGCCACCATCGAGGAGGCGAAACTGACAAAGGACTGGGCCCGGATTTTCAACACCATCCCCTATTTCTCCTTTCTCGGCCTCAGCCTGCAAAGCTCGGATGGCGCGTTGATCTGTGTATTGCCCGAGGACAGGAAATTCATCGGCAACCCGACCCTGCCGGCGCTGCATGGCGGCGTTGTCGGGGCATTTCTTGAAAGCACGGCTCTGGTGCATCTGCTGGCGACGCAGGAAGTGACCAGGCTCCCCAAGATCATCAATATCACGATTGAGTACCTTCGCTCGGGCAAGCCCGTCGAGACCTACGCGGAAGCCGTGATCACCAAGCCCGGCCGCCGTGTCGCCAATTTGCGTGTCGAGGCCTGGCAGGGCGATCGCGCGCGGCCCATTGCCGCCGCCCATGCCAATTTCCTTGTTAGTTGAGAAATGTTACTTAAGTTAGACAAAACCTGTCTATTTCCGGAGTCTTCTGCACATGAGTAAAAATGCCCTCGCCAATCTGCCCGAATGGGACCTGACGGACCTGTACCCGTCGCGGACCTCGCCGGAACTGAGGGAGGATCTGGAGACGGCGGCGCGCGATGCCAAGGCCTTCGCGGCGCAATATAAGGGCAAGCTGTTGGGCCTGGACGGGCAGGGGCTCTATCTCGCGGTCTCGAAATATGAGGCGATCGGCGAGCTTGAGGGCCGGATCATGTCCTACGCCTATCTCGTCTATGCGGGCAATATGTCGGACCCCGACATCGGCAAGTTCTTCCAGACCATGCAGGAGAAGATCAGCGCCATCGGCACGGATATGCTTTTCTTCACGCTGGAACTCAACAGTATCGGGGATGCGGCGCTCGAGACGATGTATGCGGGCAGCAGCCTCAAGAAATACGAGCCCTGGCTGCGCAATATCCGCGCATTGAAACCCTACCAGCTCTCCGACGAGATCGAGAAGCTGCTGCATGAAAAGGATATCTCCGGGCGGAGCGCCTGGGTGCGGCTGTTCGATGAAACCATCGCCGGCCTCAAGTTCGAGGTGGACGGCGAGGAAATGGCGTCGCAGCAGGTTCTGCATCTGCTGTCCAACCCGAACGGCGATATCCGCAAGAAGGCGGCGAAGAGTCTGGGCAAGGTTTTCGGGGCAAATGTCCGCCTGTTCTCGCTGATCACCAATACGCTGGCGAAAGACAAGGCAATCGAGGATGAGTGGCGCGGCGCGGATGAGCCTGCCGCCATGCGCCATCTCGCCAACCAGGTCGAGCCCGAAGTGGTCGATGCGCTCTCCAAGGCTGTGCAGGCCGCCTATCCGGGGCTTTCGCACCGCTATTACCAGATAAAGGCCAAATGGATGGGGCAGGACAAGCTCGACTACTGGGACCGCAACGCACCGCTGCCCGATCAGGACGACCGCCTTATCCCCTGGAAAGAGGCGCGCGACACGGTGCTCGACGCCTATGGCCGCTTTTCACCGGAGCTTTCCGAGCTTGGGCGGAAATTCTTTGAAAAACCCTGGATCGACGCCTCCGTGCGCCCCGGGAAATCCCCCGGCGCCTTCGCCCATCCGACGGTGCCGGGCGTGCATCCCTATCTTCTGCTCAACTATCAGGGCAATATCCGCGATGTGATGACCCTCGCCCATGAACTTGGCCACGGCGTGCATCAGCTTCTCGCCGCGCCGCAGGGTGGATTGCTCGCCGATACGCCGCTGACTTTGGCCGAAACCGCGAGCGTGTTCGGCGAACAGCTGACCTTCCGCGCGCTCCTTGAAAAGGAGAAGGATCCCGGCAAGCGGCGGATCATGCTCGCGGGCAAGGTCGAGGACATGATCAACACCGTCGTGCGCCAGATCGCCTTTTATGAGTTCGAGAAGCGGATTCATGACGCCCGGAAGTCAGAGGAGCTTTCCCCCGACCAGATCGGCAAGATCTGGATGGATGTGCAGACGGAGAGCCTTGGGCCCGCCATCCGCCTGCATGATGAATACCAGTATTTCTGGAGCTATATTCCGCATTTCATCCATTCGCCCTTCTATGTCTATGCCTACGCCTTCGGCGATTGCCTGGTGAACGCGCTCTATGCGGTCTATCAGGAGGCGGAGGGCGGCTTTCAGGATAAATATTTCGCCATGCTGAAAGCAGGCGGGACGCTCCGGCACAAGGAATTGCTGGCGCCGTTCAATCTCGATGCCTCCGATCCCGCCTTCTGGTCGAAGGGCCTCGGCGTGATCGAGGGTTTCATTGATGAACTTGAGGCGCTCTAGGATCCTGACCCCAGGCTTTTTCGTGAAGCACATACGACAATCTGTTGCTCGACGTACAGATTTCGGTATATTGCAACGCAATGTCATCTGAAAATGGTTGAGAAGCGAAAGGTCTGTCGTCATGAGTGAGCACGGTAATATGAACATTGAAATGCAAAAGGATGCCTTCCACGCCTTCGTGAAGCTGTTTAAATACGGCACGATCGGGGTGGTTATCCTTCTGATCTTGATGGCGGTCGTTCTGCTCTGACCGTCGCGGCGCCCCATTTTGGGGCGCAGAAATCCGTTGTGGCGTTGCGGGGCGTCTTAAATACCCACTCTAGCTGAAAAAAAAGAGGATCGATTATGAAAATCGCTATCCCCCGGGAGCGTCGGGAAAACGAAAAACGGGTTGCCGCGTCTCCGGATACCGTGAAGAAATTTGTTGGCCTCGGCGCCGAGGTGATTGTCGAAGCCGGTGCAGGGAGCACCAGCTCGTTTCAGGATTCCGACTATAGCGACGCGGGCGCTTTGATTGCAAAAGACGAGGCTGCGGCGCTGAAGGATGCCGATGTCGTTCTTAAGGTCCAGCGTCCGCTGACCAAGGCGGAAGGCACCGACGAGCTTGCGCTGATGAAAAAAGGCGCCACCCTGATTGCCCAGCTCGCCCCGCTGCAGAACAAGGACCAGGTCAAGGACTACGCGGCGGCCGGTGTCACCGCCATCGCCATGGAACTGGTGCCGCGCATCAGCCGGGCGCAGTCGATGGACGTTCTCTCCTCGCAGTCAAACCTCGCGGGCTACAAGGCGGTGCTGGATGCCGCCGCCGAATATGACCGCGCCATGCCGATGATGATGACAGCGGCGGGCACGATCGCCCCGGCCAAGGTCTTTATCATGGGGGTCGGCGTTGCCGGTCTGCAGGCGATTGCCACCGCGCGCCGTCTCGGCGCCATCGTTACCGCCACTGACGTGCGCGCGGCGACGAAGGAGCAGGTGGAAAGCCTCAGCGCCAAGTTCATCATGGTCGAAAGCGACGAGACCGGCGAAACGGCTGGTGGCTACGCCAAGGAAATGAGCGAGGATTACAAGAAACGTCAGGCCGCGCTTGTGTTCGAGCATATCAAGAAACAGGATATCGTGATCACCACGGCGCTTATTCCGGGACGGGATGCGCCGATCCTGATCACTGACGAGATGCTGGCCGTCATGAAGCCGGGATCCGTCATCGTTGATCTTGCGGTTGAGGCGGGCGGCAATGTCACCCAGTCGAAGCCGGGCGAGATAGTCATCACCAAAAACGGCGTCAAGATTGTCGGTCACCGCAATGTGCCGAGCCGGCTGGCCAGCGACGCCTCCGCGCTCTATGCGAAAAACCTGTTCAATTTCCTGAACCCGATGATCGACAAGGAAACAGGGAGTCTCAACCTTAACTGGGAGGACGAGATTATTCTCGGCACCGCGCTTACCCGGGATGGCAAGATCATCCACCCGCAATTAACCGAGGGAGGGAACTGATAATGGATATGGTAGATCCAACCGTTTTCCGGCTTGCCATTTTCGTGCTTGCCATTTTTGTCGGATATTATGTGGTCTGGAGCGTGACTCCCGCCCTGCATACACCGCTGATGGCGGTGACCAACGCGATCTCCTCGGTGATTATTGTCGGCGCGCTGATTGCCGCCGGTCCCGCCGATCTGACGCTCGCGAAAATCTTTGGCTTCGTCGCCATTGTGCTCGCCTCTGTGAATATCTTCGGCGGCTTCCTGGTGACCCATCGGATGCTTTCCATGTACAAGAAAAAACAGAAATAAGGGGATCGCATCGTGTCAGCAAATTTTACGGCGCTCGCCTATCTGGTCTCCGCCATTCTCTTCATCCTCGCGCTCCGCGGCCTGTCGTCACCGGCGACCTCGCGGCGCGGGAATTTCATGGGCATGGCCGGTATGGCCATCGCCATTATCGTCACCATCCTCCGGCCTGACGTCCTTTCCTATGAATGGATTATCGGTGGGATTCTAATCGGCGGCGCCATCGGCGCGGTGATTGCCCAGCGCATCGCCATGACCGCCATGCCGCAGCTTGTCGCGGCCTTCCACAGCCTCGTCGGCCTTGCCGCCGTGCTGGTCGCCGCCGCCGCCTTCTATAACCCTGATGCCTATGGCATCCTCGGGCCGGGCGGTGAGATCCATGTGCTCAGCCGCGTTGAAATGGCCATCGGTGTTGTTGTTGGCGCCATTACCTTTTCCGGTTCCGTTATTGCCTTCACCAAGCTGCAGGGGCTGGTTTCCGGAAACCCGGTGACCTTTGCCGGGCAGCATCTGGTCAATCTCGTGATTGGCCTTGCCATCGCCGCGCTCATTGTCTGGTTCTGCGTCGATGAGGATCCGATGATTTTCTGGGCGATGACGGCGCTGGCCTTCATCATCGGTTTCCTGATCATCATCCCGATCGGCGGCGCCGATATGCCGGTGGTGGTCTCGATGCTGAACTCCTATTCGGGCTGGGCGGCGGCCGGTATCGGCTTTACGCTGGAAAACACCGCGCTGATCATCGTCGGCGCGCTGGTCGGCTCCTCCGGTGCGATCCTCTCCTACATCATGTGCAAGGCCATGAACCGCTCCTTCTTCAGCGTTATCCTCGGCGGCTTCGGCGGCGATA
>JAIOYL010000159.1 GCA_021741195.1 Sneathiella sp.
GCTTTGGCGGAACTGTAGACCATTGACGTCGAATATCCGGCCAGATGCCCCGCGATGCTGCCATTATTTATAATGCTGCCAAATCCCTGACGTTTCATGATGGGCGCCGCATATTTGATGCCGAGAAGGACGCCGCCGAACAACAGCGCCATGGCGTCCATCGCCTTTGGATAATCGACAGTCTCAATGCTGCCGACGGGAGCCGGGCCGCCCGCGTTATTGAACAGGCAATCAATTTTACCGAACTTTTCCGCGGTCCCGTTTATCAATATCTTCATATCGGCTTCGACCGAAGCATCCGCCCGGACGAAATGAACTTTCGCTCCGAGCTTGTCGGCGATGGCCTTTCCTTCTGCTTCCCGACGGCCGGAAAAAATGACGGTAGCGCCTTCATCAGCGAAAATTTCCACGGTCCTGAGACCAATGCCGCTGGTTCCGCCGGTAATGATTGCAACTTTGTCCTGTAGTCGTCCCATTTTTTTTCTTCTTTTCAAAGTTTATAAGAGGGTCGGTCCACTATATCAATTTAAGCATGTCGGAGAACAGGTCTTTTTTGCGGGAGATTAGCTTCCCAATTTCAATTTTTTGGCTAAACTAGGCCCATGTCTAGCTGGGGGAGTTAAGGTAGCGTGCTGTATCATAGCGTCATTATCGCCGCGTACGCCTTGACGGCGGTCGTCGTCGCTGTGCAGGCGCCGGTTTATGTGGACGGTGTTAACCCGGGTGTCGGATATTGGGCGGGGGGCGTTTTTTTCCTAATTTGCGCGCTTGTCCATGATTTTATCATGCGTCATGTCGAGCGGTCGCGCTTTCAGAGAGATTTGTTGAAAATGCGCAGCGATCTTGACATCGCCGAGACCGGCCTTGACCGGTTTGACACCATTCTCGGCCGCTTGGCCGGTAAAGATGGTAATATGGACAGCTTCGCCGCGGAGATGCAGATCCTGCGCAAGCTCTTGAAACAATTGTCAAATGAGCCTGCCGAACGCAAAGCAGAGGACGAGGAAATCATTCTATCGGCGGACTCCGAAATTTTTGAGCAAACAAAATCCTCATCGCAGGAGGAGTCGGAACAGCCGGCACCGGAGGGAAAGCCGGGCGATGCGCAAATCCTTGAAATCGTGCGCTCTGGATTACAGGAAAACAAGGTCGATTTATATCTGCAGCCGATTGTTCGCCTGCCACAGCGCCGCACCCTTTTTTATGAGGCTTTTTCGCGCATTCGCGGACCCCGGGGTGAAGTGATTACGCCGGGACAATATCTGACGGTGGCGGAAAATGCGGGATTGATTGGAACAATCGACAATCTTCTCCTGATCCGCTGCGTGCAGCTTATCCGGAGGGTTCGCCAGCGCAACAGCGATATCGGCTTTTTCGTCAACGTCTCTGCACGGACGCTTCGCGATACCGCCTTTTTTAAGCAGTTTGTTGAATTTCTGGACCAGAACAAGGACTTGCAGGAAAGCCTGATCCTGGAATTCGCGCAGGATGACATAGACAATGCGTCGGAGACGATCCGGAAAAGTCTGCAAACGCTTGCCGAGATGGGATTTGCGTTCTCCATGGATCATGTGCAGCGGCTGGATTTTGATTTCGTCGAGGCAGGGAAGAATAATTTCCGTTACATGAAGGTAGCGGCGGTGGACTTGTTGCCTGGTCGGGCGGGGTTGCCTATGGATATTCACCCCGACGATCTCCGTGAAGCGCTGCTGCGCGAGGGTATAGAGCTGATTGCCAGCATGGTCGAAGATGAGGATACCGTCATCGGGCTTCTGGATGTTGAAGTCGGTTTTGGACAGGGGTTTTTATTTGGCGTTCCGCGGCCGCCTCAGTCGGTGAATTAACAGGTCTTTTCCCATGTCCTTCGAAATCATTCCGGGTCTTTCCCAAATCGCTCCGGATTACAATGGCTTTATCCTTGATTTATGGGGTGTCGTGCATAACGGGCACGCTCCCTACCCGGGCGTGCTGGTCTGCATGACGAAACTTCGCGAAGGCGGTAAGCCGATTATATTGCTCTCGAACGCACCTCGAACAAACGGCTTTGTCATTGAATTCCTCGAAAAAATGGGGGTGACGCGATCTTTCTATGATCACATCCTAACTTCCGGCGACATCACGCGGCAGGTTCTCGAGCGGCGAACCCACAAGCTGCTCGAAGGTGTTGATCAGAAATTTTACCAGATTGGAGCCATTCGCGATAAGGGCCTGGAAGATGGCTTGGCGTATTCGCGTGTATCCTCGATCGCGGAGGCCGGGTTTATTATCTGTACCGGCCTTGTCAATGACGAGATTGAATCTCCTGACGACTATCTGCCTCTTTTACAGCAGGCGCTGGACCTTGATCTTCCCATGCTCTGCGCCAATCCCGACCTGACGGTGATGCGCGGGCAGAAATCGATTTACTGCGCCGGATCTATTGCTGCGCTGTATGAACAGATGGGCGGCCGCGTCGAGCTGTTTGGCAAGCCCTATCCGGAGGTATACCGTCAGGCCATGGGTAAACTTGGAATTGGCGATGCAAAAAAAATTCTCGCCGTTGGCGATAGCATGCGCACCGATATCAGGGGCGCGGCGGGCGCAGGGATGGATAGTGTCCTTGTGGGGGGCGGTATTCACGCCGAGGAATGGGGGCTGAAAAGCGGGCAGGCGCCCTCAGCTGACCAAATTGCCGCAATTGCAAAGTTGCATGACGTTGTTCCGACCTATGTCATCGGGCATATGGTCTGGTAGGAATTCCGATCGCGGGGGGCGTCAATCGAACAGGGCGTCGATTTCATCCTGCGCTTTATTGCTTTCCGATTCGGGTCCCGGTGCCGGTGCTTTTCTCTTCTCAGCGCTTCCGTCTTTCTCCTCATCGAAGATCGTATCAATATATTGTTGATCGACACCTTCTCCGTTTAAGGCCGGACCGTCCAACAGATAGGCTTCATCGTCGGCAACGTCAATTTCGTCCTCGTCGACGGTTGGAGTATCAACCTTATGTCCCCAGGCTTTCGTCAATTTCGTCATATATTCTTCAATATAGTTCAGGGTCGCGACAACCTTGCTGATGCGTTGTCCGGTAATGTCCTGAAAGGAGCAGGCCTCGAATATCTGCATGCAGGCATCATTGACGACGTCGGCATCCGTCACCTTGGCGGACATGATGCTTTCGGTCGCCGTCATAATCTGGTTCGTGGCGTTTTCCGTCGCCTCGACAATAGCATCAAGTTCCTTGCCTGCGCGGGGGAGCTTTTCCTGCTTCAGGTCATTTGGCCGAATTTCGGCAATTTCCGTCCTCGCCGCGAGGATAAAATTGGCGAGGTCCTGACAATCCTGATGCAGGTCGGCTATTGCCTTCCGGAGGTGTTTTACCTCATCGGTGTCGGACATTAGAAGTCACCCAGAACCGATGATATCTTGGTCTTCAAGGTTGCGGCGTTAAAAGGCTTTACGATGTAGTTATTTACACCGGCTTTTTTTGCGGCGACAACGTTGTCCGTCTTCGATTCGGCCGTGATCATGATAAACGGCGTGCTCTTGAGGGTCTCGTCCGCCCGAACTTCCTTGAGCAGTTGATATCCTGTCATTGGCTCCATATTCCAGTCGGAAATTACAAGACCATAATTTTTTGTCCGCATTTTGGAAAGCGCCGCCGAACCATCAGCTGCCTCATCCACGGCATTAAATCCAAGTTGTTTGAGAAGATTGCGGATGATACGCAACATTGTTTTATAGTCGTCAACAATCAGGATCGACATGTTCATATCGACAGCCATAGAATTATCCTCTTACTTACACCCAAAAAAATACGTTTCCAGACAGGTTTTTGTTCGCAAATCCGCTTAACCCATGAAACGCAGATTATGGGGCGAACCTAAAAAAATGGTTAATATTGGGACGAGTTTTACGAAAACTGATTTCAATTGTCGGCAGCTGAGGTGCGCCATTTTCCTGCCACTTGCAGAATCGCGCCATTTCCTTCTATATAGCTGCCCAGCACTGTATCAATTATGAGTAGGAATGAGATGTCAGTATTTGAAGATTTACACGGATATTTTCTTGAAGATTTGTCCGTTGGAATGTCCGACCTCTTTGCCAAGACGATTACCGAGTCTGATATTGTCATGTATGCGGGCATCTCCGGCGACACCAACCCCGTCCATATTAATGCTGATTTCGCCGAGCAAACAATTTTCAAGGAACGGATCGCCCATGGTATGTTGTCCGCGAGCCTTCTTTCAACTGTGTTTGGGACCAAGCTGCCGGGGCCGGGCGCGATCTACATGAACCAGAATCTCAATTTCAAAGCACCTGTCTGCATCGGCGATACGGTTGTCGCGCGGGTACATTTGCGTGAGATCAACGGAAAAAGGGTGACATTTGACTGTGTCTGCACCATCGGTGATACGGTTGTGCTGGATGGCGAGGCCACTTTAATGGTATCAAGACGTTCATAAGAAAAATAATAATATTGAATATCAGGGATGTCCGTGCCCATGCGCATTTTACGCGACTATCGTAACGTACCCGAAGAATGCCGGGGACTTGTCTTTGCCATCGGCAATTTCGATGGCGTGCATCGGGGCCATCAGGCGGTGATCGCGGAGGCGCAAAAGGCGGCGGACCGACTTGGCGTTCCCTCGGGCGTTTTGACATTTGAGCCCCATTCGCGGGAGTTTTTTGCGCCCGACGCCCCACCTTTCAGGCTTTCCACGATGGAAACCAAAGCGGCCCACCTCAAATGGCTGGGCGTCGATGTCATGGTGGCGCTGAAATTCGATCTGGCCTTTTCACAGAAGTCGGCGGAAGAATTCGTCCGGGATGTGCTGGCCCAAGGGTATCAGGCCAAGCATGTGGTCGTCGGCTATGATTTTATTTTCGGTCACAAGCGACAGGGGACGACGGTTGTCCTTGCGGACCTCGCAAAAAAATACGGCTTTGGGCTGACGGTGGTCGAGCCCGTTGGCGAGAAAACTGTTATCTTTTCGTCGACCGCAATCCGTGAATGCCTGAAACAGGGGGATCCGGGAAAGGCCGCAGCCTTGCTAGGACATTGGTGGGAAGTCGAGGGCCAGGTTATTGAAGGTGACAAGCGCGGCCGCACGATCGGCTTTCCGACGGCCAATATTCCTCTTGTCGGTTACCATCATCCGAAGCTTGGCGTCTATGCGGTGCGTGTGGGCCTTCACAAGGGAACCCATGTCGACTGGATCAACGGGGTCGCCAATTTCGGCAAGCGTCCCACTTTTGACAAGAAGGATGTGTTACTAGAGGTTCATCTTCTCGATTGGACCGGTGATTTGTATGGCCAAAGCCTGCGGGTCGCTTTTGTTGACTTCATTCGTCCTGAGATGAAGTTTGCCGGGATTGAGGAGTTGACCGATCAGATTGCACGGGATGTTGCCAAGGCGCGGACCATATTGTCTGAAAATGGTAACAGGCAGACGAAATATGCAGACAAGAAAGTACATAGCTAAGTACGTCTAGCTTGTACAAAGCATGAAAACAGTCGTTTTTTAGCTTTTGCAGCCTATGATTTCTCGACAGGGGATTATGGAGTTGTTAAAACACCTGCCATGACAGAATTTTTGACCATCCGGGCGGCCATGCAAAGAAGTAGTGATGCCGCCAGACGAATTACTGGCCCGGCCTTATTTGTTTAAGGCCGGGTAATGAAGGTTTATGCCTGATGATCCGGGTAAGAGCCAAAAAATCGTGGCGAAATTTCGCCGCCCGTTCACCACAATAAAGAGATACTGTTAGGATCAGTTCGCCACCATGAGCACTGACTATAAATCGACGCTTTTTTTGCCCCGCACGGATTTCCCGATGAAGGCAGGGCTTCCGGCCAAGGAACCGGGATTGCTGGAACGTTGGGAGAAAATGGACCTGTTTGGCCGCCAGCGGGAACAATCGAAGGCCTCTGAGAAATTTATTCTTCATGACGGGCCGCCTTATGCAAACGGAAATCTGCATATCGGCCACGCCATGAACAAGATCCTGAAAGACGTGATCAACCGCTCGCAGCAGATGATGGGAAAGAACGCTCATTATGTACCGGGCTGGGATTGCCATGGCCTGCCCATCGAATGGAAGATTGAGGAAAAATACCGTAAAGAAGGCAAGGACAAGGACGAAGTACCGATTGTCGAATTCCGGAAAGAATGCCGGGATTTCGCGGCCTATTGGGTCGAGGTTCAAAAAGAGGAATTCAAGCGTCTCGGCGTGATCGGCGACTGGGACAGGCCCTATTCGACCATGAGCTTCGATGCGGAAGCGCAAATTGTCTGTGAGCTTTTGAAGTTCCTGATGAACGGCGGGTTATACCGGGGGTCAAAGCCGGTGATGTGGTCGCCTGTTGAGAAAACGGCGCTGGCCGAAGCGGAGCTTGAATATCACGACCACACCTCGACGACCATCCATGTGCGCTTTCCGGTCAAGTCCGGCGCGGAAGAATTTATGGGGGCTTCCATCGTCATCTGGACGACGACTCCATGGACCATGCCCGGCAACCGCGCTATCTCCTACGGCCCTGACATGGAATATGTGGGCATCGAGGTAACTAGGATTGAGGATGGCTCTCTTGCGGTTGTCGGCGAAAAGCTGTTCGTCGCCGCTGAGCTTTTGGAAACGGTGAAAAAAGAGGTCGGAATCACTTCCGCTAACGTCTTCTGGGAAGGCAAGGGCGATGCCTTCAGGGGCGTCATCTGCCAGCATCCTTTCAATGGCCAGGGATATGATTTCGACGTGCCGCTGATCGATGGCGATCATGTGACGGTCGATGCTGGTACCGGTTTCGTGCATACTGCGCCCGGGCATGGTCAGGAGGACTATGAAGTCGGCCTGATCCATAATATCGAGATTCCGCATACGGTAAGCGAGGACGGGACGTTTTACGACCATGTCCCCATGTTCGCGGGACAGCATGTCTATAAATGCAACGAAGGCGTCGCGGATGAGCTGCAAAAGGTTGGGGCGCTTCTGAAGCGGGGCAAGCTGGTGCATTCCTATCCGCATTCCTGGCGGTCGAAAGCGCCGCTGATTTTCCGCAATACGAGCCAGTGGTTCATCTCGATGGAAACCAATGACTTGCGCAAAACGGCCTTGAAGGCCATCGAAGATACCAAATGGTACCCGGCCTCGGGGCGCAATCGCATCCATGCGATGATATCCGGACGCCCAGACTGGGTGCTGTCGCGACAACGTGCCTGGGGCGTGCCAATCACAGTGTTCACCCATAAGGAAACCGGTGAATTGCTCCGCGATGAAACTGTGAACGCGCGCATCCTCGACATCATGGAGGCTGAAGGGTCCGACGCCTGGTATTCCTCGCCCGCGTCGCGCTTCCTTGGTAACGACTACGATGCCAATGACTACGACATGGCGAAAGATATCCTGGATGTGTGGTTTGATTCCGGCTGTACTCATGCCTTCACTTTGGAAGCGCGTCCCGAACTGCAATGGCCGGCATCGCTGTATCTGGAGGGAACTGATCAGCATCGCGGCTGGTTCCATTCCTCCTTGCTCGAATCCTGCGGTACCCGTGGCCGCGCGCCTTACGACGCGGTTCTGACCCATGGTTTTGTTATGGATGGACAGGGACGCAAGATGTCGAAATCTCTCGGCAACGTCGTCGCGCCGCAGAAGATCATCGAGCAGAACGGTGCCGATATCCTGCGTCTCTGGGTGGTTGCTTCTGACTACTCGGAGGATATGCGCATCGGCAACGAGATCGTTAACGGACAGGTCGACAGCTACCGCCGTCTCCGCAATACGTTGCGCTTTATCCTCGGCAACCTCGAAGGCTGGGACGAGAGGGAACGTCTGGATGTCGCGGAAATGCCGGAGTTGGAGCAATGGGTCCTGCATCGCCTGTCCGTGCTGGATCAGATGATCCGGGAAAATTGCATGGTGTATGAATTCAGCCGCGTATTTTCGGCCATTCACAATTTCTGCACACTGGAACTTTCCGCCTTCTATTTCGATATCCGCAAAGATGTTCTCTACTGCGATGGCGTCATGGATACCCGACGCCGCGCCGCGCGGACGGTGCTTGATCACCTGTTCCATTGCCTGACCGCCTGGCTGGCGCCGATGCTCGTATTCACCGCCGAGGAAACCTGGCTCACGCGTTTTCCGGGCGATGATAGCAGCGTACACCTGCGCCAGTTCCCTGATCTGCCAAAGGAATGGCGGAATACGGCCTTGCAGGATCGCTGGGCAAAGATCCGCAGTTTCCGCCGCGTCGTCACAGGAGCGCTGGAAATTGAACGACGCGAAAAACGCATCGGACCCAGCCTGCAGGCGGCGCCGACAGTCTATGTGAGCGAAGAGTATCAATCTGTTCTGGAAGGGCTTGATCTTGCCGATATCT
>JAIOYL010000160.1 GCA_021741195.1 Sneathiella sp.
GTCTTTCGCATTGATCACGAAGCCCGATCCGAGCGAGGTTGCCTTGCGGTCCTGCTCGCCGTTTTTGCCCTTGTTCCCGAAATCCTTGAAGAAATCCTCAAACGGACTTCCCTTCGGAAACTGCGGCAAGCCACCGCCCTGGGTATGGACAGTCTGGGTCGAGGAGATATTGACAACGGCCGGGGACAGTTTGTCGACAAGATCGGCAAAGCTGTCGGGCGCGCCGCGTGCTTTTGCGCCCACGGCAAACACCGCCGTCAGGGTAAAGACAGTTAATGTTGAAATGATGAGGGCGCCTTTTTTGCGCATCTGCACGGCCTGGTCCGTGGCAGGCCGGGCCCTATTCTCCGCCGGTTTCGGCAGCGCTGAATATCGGTTATACAAGTTTATCTTCCTTCTAAAATTCGATCCACCGGCGATGGCCGGGTCTCCGAAAAACCCCGCAGGCAATGGATCAACTGACATTAAGAACCCTTTTTCCCCACATGCATCCGCATCCCGATGAACGCATTCCGTGATATGTACCTAGAAATCAATTAAGGCAGAAATGTGCAAATCAACTCGTAAAATAGATTTCTGTCCGCTGTTTTGAATAATTCTTTAATTTCAATCACTAATCCGGCTCAGCCATGGATGATCCAGACACCGGCGACGCCGAGAACAGCCGCCGCAAGACCGAACATGCGCAAAATATGGCTGGGCGTGTTCAACGCCGAGACCATCATGCGTTTCATGCCGTCCGGAAACAGGGCATAGAGAGCGCCTTCAAAAAACAGGACCAGTGCCGCCGCCAATAATAAATCAGTACCCACAATTATCCCTCAAAAAAAACGGCCCGCTGATCTCTCTCGCGGGCCGCCTCTTCTCATCGTTACTTGACCTCGGCGGGTTCAATTTTCTGCTGATCGAAATAGCGGAAAAACTCCGAATCCGGGGACAGCACCATGGAGGTATCACTATCGGACATCGACGCGCGATAGGCCTGCATCGACCGGTAGAAGGAAAAGAAAGCAGGGTCCTTGCCAAACGCTTCGGCAAAGATGCGGTTCTTCTCGCCGTCGCCTTCACCGCGCAGGATATCGGAATCCTTCTGGGCGTTAGCGATAAGCACCGTCCGTTCCTTTTCGGCATTGGCCCGGATACGCTGGGCGATTTCAGCACCCGTTGCCCGGATTTCCTTGGCTTCCTGCTCCCGCTGGGAGCGCATGCGGTCGAAGACCTTGTCGCTGTTTTCCTTCGGCAGGTCGGCGCGAACAATGCGCACATCGACAACCCCGATGCCCGAGGGCTTGGCTTCCACGTTCACCTGGGTCCTGATCTGGTTCATCAGGTTCGAACGTTCACCCGAGACGATATTGGTCAGGATCTGGCGGCCGAGATTTTGCCGGAGTTGCGAGTTCAGGATGGTTTCCAGCCGCTCATAGGCGATCTGGATATTGCCGAACGACTGGTAGTAAAGCAGCGGATCGGCGATCCGGAAACGGGCGAAACTGTCCACCATCAGGCGTTTCTGATCGCGTGTGACGACCTCTTCGCGCTTCGTGCTGACCGCGAGGACGCGCTTGTCGACATAGACGACATCCTGCACGAAGGGCAGCTTGAAATTAAGACCCGGTTCCTGAATGACCTTTTGCGGCTTGCCAAACTGCATGACGATTGCCTGTTCCGTCTGGTAGACCGTAAACATGGAGCTTGCGGCGACAACGCCGAGCGCAATCAGGAGAACCGCGATAACTGTCAGGACTGTTCTGTTCATTTCTTGGTCACCCCTTTTTGCAGTTCATTGAGCGGCAGATAGGGCACAACCCCTGTTCCCGTCTTCCCGCTATCAATGATAATCTTCTGCTTGCCTGTGAAAACTTCCTGAAGGGTTTCAAGATAGATCCGCTGACGCGTCACATAGGGCGCCTTGATATATTCATTATAGATGGAGATGAAGCGCGCCGCTTCACCCTGGGCTTCGGCAATGACCTTCTGCTTGTAGCCTTCCGCCTCCTGACGGATCATTTCCGACTGGCCGCGGGCGCGCGGGATAATGTCGTTTGAATAGGCAAGCGCCTCGTTCTGCGCCCGTTCCTTGTCGGCTTCCGCCGCCTGTACGTCGCGGAAGGCGGCGATAACCTGGCTTGGCGGTTCCGCGTTTTTCAACTGCACCTGCATGATCTGCACGCCCGTGCCATATTCATCGAGAACTTGCTGCAACCGCTTGAAGACTTCTGTTTCAACGAGCAACCGGCCCTCGGTGATGGCTGCCGTCAGATCGGTGCGGCCGATAATCTCGCGCATGGCGCTTTCCGCCACCGCCTTGATGGTGCGTTCCGGCTGGTCGACATTAAAGAGATACTTGCCCGCATCCTTGATCTTCCAGAGGACCGTAAAGCCGATATCGACGATATTCTCGTCTCCGGTCAGCATCAGGCTTTCCGCCTCAACCGGGGTCGAGCCGCCGCTGCGCGTTGCCCGGAAGCCAACCTCGACAGAATTGACCGTGGTCACTTCAGGTGTGAGAACGGTCTCTATCGGATAGGGAAGATGATAGTTGAGGCCGGGCTGGGTCGTTTTTACCCATTCGCCGAAGCGCAGTACAACACCCTGCTCCGTCGTCTCGACCTTGTAGAAGCCGCTGATCAGCCAGGCTGTGATAATAACCAGCAACAGGATGACCAGGCCGATCGTGCCGCCTCCGCCACCGGGAATCAAGTCCTTCAGCCGATCCTGACCCTTTTTGATGATGTCTTCGAGATTGGGGGGTTGCTGGCCGCTTGGCCCCTGCCCCCAAGGTCCGCGATTACCACCGCCGCCTTGCCAGCCTCCGTCGTTGCCACCCTGATTGCTCCAAGGCATAAGATCGCGTCTCCTTCATTCCTGCGCCATTTTGCGCGTTTGCTAACTTTACGTAGTCGCGTTATATGACACCCTGCACTATTCTGCAACGTACCTGTTTTGTGTGGCCGCGACATATATCGTTATGCGCACCACTCTTTTCATTTTGTGTCTAAGCTGGAGTTTTCAAGCATGTCTTCCATAAATGAGCAAACCATTCTCGATTGTCTCGAAAAGGTCATCGACGATAAATCGGGTAAAAGCGTTGTGGCGCTTGGCCTGATTGCCGGTCTGGTGATCAAGGACGGCAATGTCGGTTTCGCGCTTGAGATCAATCCGAGCGAGGCGGGTGAGATGGAGATCTTACGAAAAAAATGCGAGGATGCGGTCTTCGCGCTGCCCGGCGTAAAATCGGTGAGCGCGGTGCTGACCGCCGAGCAGGCCGCGCCGGCCGCCAGCCCGCCCCCGCAACGCCCGCATCAACATCAGCAGCAACCGGCGCAAAAGCCGGAGGTTCCGGGTGTCGCCGCCATCGTCGCGGTGGCGTCGGGCAAGGGCGGCGTCGGCAAATCCACCTGCGCCGTCAATATCGCGCTGGGCTTGCAGGCGCTTGGCCTGAAAATCGGGATGCTGGACGCCGACGTCTACGGCCCCTCGCTCCCGCGCATGCTGGGACTGAAAGGCAAGCCGCAATCAAAAGACGGCAAGAAACTGGTCCCGATGGAGAAATGGGGCCTGAAAGTCATGTCCATGGGCTTCCTGGTCGAGGAAGATACGCCGATGATCTGGCGCGGGCCGATGATCATGAGCGCGCTGCAGCAGATGGTCTTCGATGTCGACTGGGGGACGCTTGACGTGCTGGTCGTTGACATGCCGCCCGGCACCGGCGACGCCCAGCTCACCCTCGCGCAGAAAGTGCCGCTGACCGGCGCGGTGATCGTCTCGACCCCGCAGGATATTGCATTAATCGATGCCCGCAAGGGCCTGAACATGTTCCGCAAAGTCGATGTCCCCGTGTTCGGGATCGTCGAGAATATGAGCTATTTCCTCTGCCCGAGCTGCGGCGAGAAGTCCGACATCTTCGGCCATGGCGGCGCCCATGAGACAGCGAAAGAGCTTGGCGTCGATTTCCTCGGCGAGGTGCCGCTGCATATGGATATCCGCAAGACGTCAGACGCCGGAACGCCCATCACGGTGACCGAGCCCGACAGCGCCCATGCCAAAATCTACCGCGAGATCGGCCGCCGCGTGCAGGAAAAGATCGAACAGAGCCTCGCCACGTCATCGGGCCCGAAGATCGTCATTGAGTAACAAAAAAGCCCGGATCCCTCCGGGCTTTTTAGTTCAGGCTTCCGAGACCCGCTGCAGCCCCAGCGCAGCCTGCGCCGCGGCCAGCCGGGCGATGGGCACGCGGTAGGGAGAGCAGGAGACATAGTCGAGGCCGACCTTTTCGCAGAAATCGATACTGGCCGGATCGCCGCCATGCTCGCCGCAGATACCGAGCTTGATATCGGGGCGCGTCGCCCGCCCACGATCGACGGCAATCTCGACAAGCTCGCCCACCCCTTCCTGGTCAAGCGAGACGAAGGGATCGGTCTCGTAAATGCCTTGCGACACATAATCCTCAAGGAAGGAGCCGCTATCGTCGCGGCTGATACCGTAGGTGGTTTGCGTGAGGTCGTTGGTGCCGAAGGAGAAGAACTCGGCATCCTTGGCGATATCTCCCGCCCGCAGCGCGGCGCGCGGCAGCTCGATCATGGTGCCGATGAGATACTCGATGTCCTTGCCGGTTTCCTCCAGGATTGCCCCGGCAACCGCCTTGATCTTGCCTTTCAGGATTTCAAGCTCGCGCCGGGTGGCGACCAGCGGGATCATGATCTCGGGAATCACGGTCTCGCCAAGCTCCTTGCTGACTTCCGCCGCCGCTTCCAGAATGGCGCGGGCCTGCATCTCGTAGATTTCCGGGAAGGAGATGCCGAGGCGGCAGCCGCGATGGCCGAGCATCGGGTTGAATTCATGAAGCTGCAGCGCGCGGTGGCGGAGCTTGCCTGCATCGGCGCCAAGGGCTTTGGCCAGATCGTCGATCTCCTCATCGGTTTTCGGCAGGAACTCATGCAAGGGCGGATCGAGCAGACGGATCGTCACCGGCAGGCCCGCCATGATGCGGAACAGATCGATAAAGTCGCCGCGCTGGTAGGGCAGCAGTTTTGCGAGCGCCGCGCGCCGTTCGTCGATAGTCTCCGCCAAAATCATCTGGCGGACGGAGATGATACGTTCCGCATCGAAGAACATATGCTCGGTGCGGCAGAGACCGACGCCTTCCGCGCCGAATTTACGCGCGGTTTCTGCGTCCAATGGCGTTTCCGCATTGGCGCGCACCTTCATGCGGCGGATTTCATCGGCCCAGGACATCAGCTCGCCGAACTCGCCCGACAGCTCCGGCATGATCATGTCGACCGCGCCCAGCATCACCTCGCCGCTGCCGCCATCGATGGTGATGATATCGCCCTTTTTGTAGGTCTGCCCGAGGACGCTCAATGTCTGGTTCTTGTAGTCGATATTGAGCGCGCCCGCGCCCGAGACGCAGGCCCGGCCCATGCCGCGCGCAACCACCGCCGCGTGGCTGGTCATGCCGCCGCGGCTGGTGAGAATGCCCTTCGCCGCATGCATGCCGTGTATGTCTTCCGGGCTGGTCTCGATGCGCACCAGAATGACCGAGGCGCCCTCGCCCGCCATCTTCTCGGCCTCATCGCTGTTGAAGACGATCTGGCCGGAGGCAGCGCCGGGGCTCGCGGGCAGGCCGCGGGCGATGATCTCGCGCATCGCGTTCGGGTCCAGCGTCGGATGCAGGAGCTGGTCGAGGGAGGCCGGGTCGATGCGCTTCACCGCCTCGTTCTTGTCGATCAACCCTTCCTCGACCATGTCGATGGCGATTTTCAGCGCGGCCTTCGCCGTGCGCTTGCCCGAGCGGGTCTGGAGCATCCAGAGCTTGCCCTGCTGGACGGTGAACTCGATGTCCTGCATATCGCGGTAATGGGATTCGAGGCGCTTGTAAACCTCGACAAGCTGGGCGAATACTTCAGGGAAGACCTCCTCCATCGACGGCATGCCGGAGCCCGCATCGAGGCGCGACTGTTTCGTCAGGTTCTGCGGCGTGCGGATACCGGCGACCACATCCTCGCCTTGCGCATTGACGAGAAACTCGCCATAGAAGATTTTCTGGCCCGTCGACGGATCGCGGGTGAAGGCGACGCCGGTGGCGCTGTCATCGCCCATATTGCCGAACACCATCGCCTGGACATTGACCGCGGTGCCCCAGCTCACGGGGATATCATGGAGGCGGCGGTAGGTGACCGCCCGCGTGTTCATCCAGGAACCGAACACCGCGCCAATAGCGCCCCAGAGCTGGTCCTGTACGTCCTGCGGGAATGGCCGACCGAGTTCCTCGGCAACCTTCTCCTTGTACTGTCCGACGAGGCGTTCCCAGTCGTCGGCGGAGAGGTCGGTATCAAGCAGGTAGCCGTTCTCCTCCTTCAGGATCTCGAGCAGTTCCTCGAAATGATAATGCTCGACGCCGAGCACCACGTCGGAATACATCTGGATAAAGCGGCGGTAGCTGTCATAGGCGAAGCGCTTGTCGCCGCTCTGCGCCTCAAGCCCCTTCACCGTCTCGTCATTGAGGCCAAGGTTGAGGACCGTGTCCATCATGCCCGGCATCGAGGCGCGGGCGCCGGAACGCACCGACACGAGCAGCGGCTTTTCAGCATTGCCGAAGCCGCCGCCGACGGACGCCTCAATTTCGCGGATGGCCGCATCGACCTGCTCGGCGAGGGTCTCGGGATAGCTGTGGTCATTCTCGATATAGGCGGTGCAGACTTCCGTGGTAATGGTGAAGCCAGAGGGAACCGGAAGGCCGAGATTGCTCATTTCCGCGAGGTTCGCGCCCTTGCCGCCCAGCAGGTTGCGCATTTCCGCGGTACCGTCCGCCTTGCCATCGCCAAAAGAATATACCCACTTCGTCATCTCAATTTCCGTCCTTTTGATGTTATTTCTCTCGCCCAATAGAGTTCTTCACATGCACATACGCGTAAAAAGTAAATATTAGCCTTCGATTTTCGATAAATCTGCCAGTTGATCCAAAAGATTGCGGATGCTGGAGAGAAGCCGGAGCCGGTTCGCCCGTAGCGCCGGGTCATCGGCATTCACCGTCACCTTGTCGAAGAAGGCATCGACGGGCTTGCGCAAGGCCGCCGCCGCCGTTCCCGCCGCCTCGAACCCGTCATGAGCCAGCGCCCCCGAAACAAGCCCGGAGACTTCCCTGATTCGATGATAGAGCGCCGTTTCGGCCTCATCTTTCAGCAGGCTGTCGTCCACCGCCTGGCCATAGGACGCGCCATCCTTCTTTTCCTCAATACGGAGGATATTGGCGGCGCGGCGATAGGCGATGAGCAAATTCGCACCATCATCGGAGCTGAGAAAGTTCGAGAGCGCTTCGACCCGCGCCATCAACCGGACGAGATCATCCTCGCCACCCTGCACGAACGCCGCCGAAATATAGTCATGCCGGACATTCTGTTCTTTCAGATGCACCTTCAGCCGGTCAGCGAAAAAGGCGAGCAGCTCATTCTCATCCAGTTTCTCGGAAACCTCCTGCAACTCCCCGGATTCGCTGAATACTTCAAGTAGCGGTATACGCAGCCTGTTTTCCAGCACCAGCCGGATCACGCCGAGGGCCGCGCGGCGGAGCGCGTATGGGTCCTTCGATCCCGTCGGCTTTTCATTGATCGCATAGAAGCCGGTCAGGGTGTCAATCTTGTCGGCGAGGGCGACAACGACACTCACCGGATCGGAAGGACATGTGTCGTTGGGACCGAGGGGCGAGTAATGCTCCTGAATGGCCTTGGCGACCGCTTCATCCTCCCCGTCATGCTCCGCGTAGTAGCGGCCCATCAGGCCTTGCAGATCGGCGAATTCACCAACCATTTCCGTGGTGAGATCGGCTTTCGCCAGTAGCGCAGCGCGCTCGCAGAGAGCCTCGTCCGCACCCGGAACATAAGGCGCAATCCCGGCGCAAAGCTTGACGATTCTCGCAGCCTTTTCACGCACGGTGCCCAGCTTCGCATGAAAGATAATCTTCTCAAGGTCCGGCACCCGGCTTTCAAGGCTTCTCTCGCGGTCCTTGTCCCAGAAGAATTTCGCATCCGAGAGGCGTGCGCTTAATACCCTCTCGTTCCCCGCCGTGATCATCCTGCCGCCATCCTCCGCGCGCAGGTTCGCGACGACGATAAAACGCGGCGCCATCTTGCCGCTTGCGTCCTGAACCGAGAAATATTTCTGGTGGCTGCGCATGGCGGAAATCAGCGCCTCCTGCGGCACGTCAAGGAAGCCGGTATCAATCGAGCCGATCAGGCATTCAGGCCATTCAACCAGCCCGGCCACTTCCGTGAGGAGCGCCGGATCATCGATCAGCGTAAGGCCCTCGTCCTCCGAGAGCAGTGTTGCGTCC
>JAIOYL010000161.1 GCA_021741195.1 Sneathiella sp.
CTTTGAAATATAATTACAACGAACTGGGAATCGTTAAAGCTATTGAGTGGGCAGGATCGAAAAAATCTGTTGCGAAATATGACGGATTTGATCCTTTTGGAAGACCGCTCTTTGCACAATTTGGAAACGGTGTCAGTGAATTCCGCGATTATGATATGTACGGCAATTTGCATAGCTTTGCGGTAACAAAATCAACAGAAAAAGTAACAACACCTTATCTGGCCATAGGGTACTCTCCAGACGGATATATTGGGGGTCGAGTACTTTCACGCTCCAGCAATATTGACGGCAACCCCCTTTCGACAAGCGCATTTAATTATGAAGAATACGGCCAGCTTTCTTCGGTTTTATCAGAAAAGGGAACTGTCGATAAAAAATATGATTACGGCCCAGCCGACAACCTTCGGGCTATCGTTTCCGGTAAAGACAAAATATCGCTTGATCCTGGTAAAGTGGCTTATCAAGTAGGCAATGTTGCCTGTTCCGATGATAGTCTGCTGTCTGTCGCCTACAATAGCGGCGGCTATGTAAACCGTATGAAATCCGGTTTCTCTGTACAGGGGTTAATTTTCGACACATTTGGTAATCTGGCTAAATACTCAACGGGAGACGGAAAGGAAACAGCGAGCATCGAGTTTGCCACTGATTTGTTCGGAGACAGATTCCTAAAAGCGTCCCCCGACGGCACCATTATAATCGACATCACACCGGATTATAGAATTATCAGAAAACCTGACAACACTGTATTAAGAACTGTAAGGGCTGCGGGTCCTTACGGCGTGTTTGGAGAGTTCACGCTAAAAGATAAAGACAAGACGGCAACCGCGCTTTTCAGGCAATTTCCAAAAGCAAAATTTGTTTTGCCAAATACCTTGCCAAAACAACTGGAAGGAAATGGATATTGTGAGGAGGGAGACATTTACATCCACCTTGACGACCTCGGCAGCAGCCTTTTAACGACCGATGCAAAGGGGCAAAAATCAGCCGCTCTGGTCTTTGGTTTGCATGGTGAAATAGACTTAGAAAACAGCAAAGGTATCTATAATTTCACGATAACATATGCGGGAATGTCATTTGATCATGAAACCGGCCTCTACTTCGCCGGCGAAAGGTATTTTTCTCCAGTAATCAGAAAATTCCTGTCCCCAGATCCAGAAAATGAGAGTACGGATCCGTATGCCTATCCGTCGGATCCCGTCAACTTTTTTGATGGACAAGGCGCCTGTCGAGATTGCGCCCAGTACGCGAAAAACTGGGCATCCGGATTTGTCCGCAACATAGGCCGTAAACTTAAACGAACCGGCCTGGTTTTAACCATGACTATGGTATGCTTTCTCGCCGTCCCGATTTGCGCCCAATATCATGATGATACCATTCCCGGTTCGGCTGTGGCTTATGGAGTAAGGTGGAGTCTCGCCATTGGTGTGTGGTTTGGCATGCTTATTGGCGCACCGGCATTATTGGCAAATTGCAGCCGAAACAATAATCCAACGCTCCGCAGCATCGCGTATTGTGACGATTGCAGGAATACTGATAACACTAAAGTGCTTGGCCCTTGCGCAATGATTTGGATTGCAATCGGGACAAGCACCATTATTGGCCTCGTATTTCTTGGCCCTCTCCTCTGCTTCATCGGATGGGATTGCTCTGCGTTGTTTTCTGGCGGCGTGGGTATAGGAACCTATGGCTATTACGCAATTCGCGGGGCGATTGCCAGTGCCGGGGCGGGCTGCATTAAGACAGCCGCGAGCAAGGAAATCTGCGCAAAAATCAAATGCCTGAGGACATCTATCACAGGGAAATTTATTGGCAGCGCCATGGTAATCGCAACGGGAATGTGGGCCTGGCAACTCGTTGATCTTGGCTATGTCAGAATCTTCTATGATACAGATACGGATATTATCTGGTATGGGAAGGAACGATTCATATCGGCGGAAATGGCTATGCTTCTTCTTATGGCTAATCCAAACCTGATATGGAGCCTGCTTCCCGCCATTTTCAACTGCAGTAAAATGGACCAAATCTGGGACTGCTGTTTCAAAAAGCCAAGAGAAGTATTTCCCGAAAATTACGATACCGTTACCCATAGAGGACTGACGATACCAATTTGTTGCTGCTCCTCTCCTGACATACCATTGATTGTTGGCGTTAATCCGAACCCTCATTTCCAGCAGCACAACCAGCGTATGTCCAGTATTTCTATCGACAACAATAACCGACCAATATTTTGCTCCGCACCATCATTGAACAATGCATTAACGACTTTGACGCCTCATATTTCCTCTCTCAACAACCCAATCGCTCGCGTCAGTCTCCAGCATATTAATAGAGACAAACAAAATGACGCCTTGGAGGACGTGAACGATCCCATAGATTCCAACCTCGCAAAAATGATTGAATTGCAGCCGGTGGACACTGGGCAAAATATTCAGTCTTCTCTGTCTAACATCCCGACATCAATCATCTATACTACAGATATCCACGAGGACGATAACTTGAATGAAAACAATAGAAACCAATTCAATGAGAAAATTGGAGATGATAAAGAGAAATAATATTTAAATATTAAAATTATTGTTAGAATATTCAGATAAATTCTTGGTAGCATTCGAAAATTCTTCCAGAATGCTACCAATTTATAAAAAATTTTTTGACATCACCTAATAAATAAAAAAAATAACTATATTTAAAAACACACTAATAAATAGATTTAAATAATGAGAATTTATCATGTCTGGACTTTTTACCAAAACCCTTGTCACATCAAAGAACATTACCAAGCTTTCCTATCAAAATGTTCTCACCATCAGCAAGCGGCAGGTCCATTTCCAGGACACCTCCTTTGGACTGGAAAAAGTCAAACTGCGGCGCCTGAACGGCTTCCCAATTCGATTTGCGGCAGAAGGAGACAGCTGGCTTTATCGTGAAGATGCCATGGAAAGTTTTCTTACTGTGTCAACAATCCAGAATAAAAAGAATGTTGACAACGATACTCCTGTCAGAATCGAAATGAGATTAGAACCGGATTACATCGACGAATTTGACACGGCGACTGACTCCCCCTCAGGAGTTTAATATACCGACAGACGTCAGCTATTACGACTGGAGACCAATATTGACCGTCAAGCTTGCCGCTGATTTTTCGAAGAATCGAAAATAAAACGATGAACCTCCCGAAATTCTCCACCCTGTCGCCTTTCCGGAGCATATCGGAGCGGCATCTGAAAATAATAGATTAACAACTAAAGGAGTAGTTCTTAAAAATAAATAATGTAAAAAACTGAGTTAATAATTTAATTTTATCATTTTTTTTAAATACACTTTTTTATTTTCAACAAAATAATTTAACAAATTGAGGGTAATATTATGCCAAAAAAATTATTATTTACTTCTCTTACAAGTAACATTCAACGTGCACTCTCCACAACTACTGGAATGAGTCGCCTGTTTAATTTTCAGACACGGACATACAAAGTAACAAGTATTCCGACATATAACATGACGGATAAGAAATTTTCTGACCCGAATGAAGATCGCCTGGGCTGTTATATGCCGACGAAAGAATTCAATGAATACTATCTGAATTCCTGTAAAAGACTGGAAGTGTCCCCCGAACTTGACGGCAAGACAGCGAAACTCATTGAAGAATCTGGCGGGGAAATTGACGATATTGATGACATCCATGGCCAGGTTCAAAAACCGACTATTGCGCATCCCGTCGTATCGCCCATTATAAATTCAGGCGGGCAGTCTAGCGACGCCCCGAAAGCAATCACATGGCCGGCAGAATACTCAGATCCTGTGGGTTTTGTCGGGGGGCTTCTAAAAAATGTTCTGATGTATTCACTTGAGAGCGAAGTTATTAGAAACCTGGCTTTTTCAGAATCTATTGGAGATTTAATTGCCGATGAACCGGGTGAATTCAGCTCTATATTACAGTATTATGTTGGGTTTGGCGCGCCAATTACTTTTAACGATCTTAATTTTTTACTCGGCAGCAAAGGACAAACACCTCTCACAAAAGAACAATTGGCCGATAAAAAAGTGGTCGAAAAATACGTATCAACCTACCTGGACAGCATTTTGCCGGCGTCAGTGAGGAAGATCAAGATAGATATGACGTCGCAGACCATCAAGATACTTCATGTGCAGTCTCCTCATTCTTCTGTAGTCCTGAAATACAAACTTAAAGATGGGACCGACGGTTACATCGGCGCCGAAGTGGGCCGGCCTAGCTTCACATATGTAGACGGCAAGCTTGTTCAGAACGCCCATGAACAGGTAGTCGACCCAGCGGTATTCCAATCTATGAATCGACCAGCAATCAAACTGCCGGAGACTCTGGACGAATTTGACAAGTTGGAAACCGGAGTTACCAAAGATAACTTTTACAAGTTCGATACCAAAATTCCTATTCAAGAGCTCCCTGTTGAGAGCAAACCAGTCGTCCAGGCGATAAATCTGGTGGATAACTCAACAGATGGAAAAGATACATATCTTAGCGACGGAACACCCGGCGCCATAACAACCCAAAAAATACCGAATGCCAAAGCACTAGCGAAGGTATTATATTTCGTTACGGGCCAGAAACCTTATCACGCATTGCGCTTTGGAGGATATTTTGCTCACAAAGCCCTCACCGGGCAAAGTCGCGCCTGCGAAGCGCTTGTCGTATACGGATGTGATATCGGTGGCATTGATCCGACAGACCTGCTGCCTGTTTTGTCTGATTTGAAGCAATACGACCTTTCTCAGGAAATGCGGGAATCTGTATATGAGAATTTTCTCTACATAGAACTTTCACAAGGTCAGCCTGACAGCAAACAGTCCAATATATTTAGCCACAAGGCAGCTACAGGTTACTTGACATTGGCCGCTAACGCCTTTGCCTGCATGCAGGTATATAGAGATTTGCTCTCTACCTCTGCACAAAGGGTAAATGATGCAAAAATACTAAAGAAACCTGACCCTGAAGCGCAGGACGTTTACAATCGCATTGAAAAAGAAACACGTAATTTTATGCATCGGTACGAGCATATGTGGGCAATCTCAGCATATATGGTAATAAATATGCACAGAAATTATGGAATTGAAGTACTTTTAGATCCTGTAGATGAAGATCAAACGGTTAAAGAGGCTTTCAAAGGGAAAGGTACAAGCGCATTTCTTACCTTGGCTCGCGCAATGACAAATGAAAAAATTAAAATACTCAAAAAGCTGATTGCGGATGATACAACTACACAAAACAAAGAAGTCAAAACCGTGCAGCAAAATTCCCTCGATCTGGCCCAAAAGGCACTCGCGAAGTTTGATATTATCGAAAAAGAAATGAACCAGTAAAGCTTCATTATGTTGGAGGGAGTATATCTCCCCCCAACAATTCTCCCCCAACATTCTGCTAAAATTTTTCTCGGTGTCCAGCTGGGATTGACTGGATTCCCGGCCTAACTCTCACCCCGGCACTCTCAGACGAATGCGAACGTGTCTCAATATGGCATAAACGTACTTCTATTATGCCTCGCTGAGTTGCTGCCACTCGGCCAGTGCGGCATTTCGTTGACGCTTGAACGCTGTTCGCTTTGTTAGATGGCGTTGATGGTTGAAGTGGTTATGGTCTGATGCCTGATTTTCCGCGCCGTTTCGTCGATGATATCTATGCCGCGTTCATGAAGTAGGTCTTCAACATTGTAAAGAGAAAGCGGAAACATCACATAAATCATCACAGCCAGGCGGATGATTTCAAGTGACGTTTTGAAATAGCGGAACGGGTTCTGTTTCGTCATTTACAGACAGTAGGAAATGACGGATTAGGCGACAAGCTATTTCCTTTTGACAGTACCGAATTTTGAGAATGGAGGCTCTTCTACTGCCGACTGCGATTCCCTTTAGCTATTGCCTATTATTCCGGCGATAAGTTGTGCAGTGATCGCCGATAAGGTCCACCCGAGATGACCATGGCCAGTATTGTAGTAGACGCCGGGTTGCTTCCCCTTGCCAACCCTAGGCATCATATTCGGCATCATTGGTCGCAGCCCACTCCAAGGGATCACGTCATCAGTATCGATGTCCGGAAAATATCGCTCTACCCAGCTAATGAGTGGGTTAATTCGATCTGAGCGGATATCACGATTATATCCGTTAAACTCTGCCGTCCCGGCCACGCGAAACCGGTGTTCGCCAAGGCGGCTAGTCACAATTTTGGCGTCGTCATCGAGGAGACTGACCCAGGGAGCCCCCCGCCGACTCGTTGCGGAATTCAAATTCACTGTGATCGAATATCCCTTTACCGGGTAGACATTGACTTTTTCACCCACATTGGCCGCTAATTTCTTACTCCCGGTTCCTGCGCAAACCACCACTTTATCAAACAAAAACGATGCCGGGTTATTGGCATCATACGGACAAATTGAGAGCTGAACATTCTTTCCCATCGTCTCCATGGATTTTACATCGGACTGAAACAGGAATGTCGCTCCTTTCCTTTCGCAAGCTTTGGCCAGTCCGCGCGTAAATTTATGAATATCCCCGGTAAAATCAGAAGGTGTGTAATAACCACCGTAAAAATTACCAATAAGCGAAGGTTCAAGAATACGGATTTCGTCAGGTGTTACAGCGGTTCGCTCAAGACCGGCTTCATTCAGTAATTTTGTTACCTCAGCTGCATGGTCGAAAGATTTTCGGTCGGAGTAGAAATGCAGTATTCCCCGTTCCACAAGATCAAATTCAATTTCTTCTGCCTTGGCCATCGCTATCAAGTGTTTCCGCGCTGCCAACGCAAGCTTCGCTGTTTCCACAGTATTCTGCCGATAGGAAGGAATGTTTCTCAGAAATTCTACAAACCATGAATATTTATGCCAACTGGGCCGGGGGTTGACGAGCAATGGTGCATCAGCACGGAACATCCACGAAAGTCCTTTGACGATGGTGCCCAAATGGGTCCAGACCTCGGCATTAGATGCTGACAGCTGCCCGCCATTGGCAAAAGACGTGCCCATAGCCGCATATTTTTCCCGGTCTATGACTGTGACATCATACCCGCGTTCAAGAAGCGCATACGCTGTCGTTACTCCCGTTATTCCAGCACCAATTACCGCGACAGATATCATATTTTCCAAACCTCTAAAAAAGAGCCAATGCCGATAGCCGATAGGACGGCCATGGGCATTGGCGAAAAGGGATTGGCTCAAAATTTCAAGCCGTTCCCCAGGGAGATGAAGCTGAATCAGAAAGGTATAAATTCAGCCTCTAGAACTTCTAAAATTTATCTCAATGGTTGATCTCTACTGATGGAATTCCTGGACCAACTCTCACCCCTGCTCTGAGCTTCCGATACTCCAATTTTCTTGGATCTGCGACGACGGGCCCCGGCGCTAATGCAATCAAAATCGCGCCTGCAAACCGCTCAAAATCCGCCCTAAAATGAACAGAGCTTTTGAGGGCAATGATATTTGTATTTTCTGGCTCAATGCCTAGGTGCCGAAACATCGCACCATCGCCGGTCTGAACAGTTTTGCTGGAAATGGCGATTTTTATACCCTTGTATTCCAGCAATGCGCATGACCCCAACTGCATGCGCGCGCCATACCACATAGGGCCGGTACCCACCAGCTCCCCATTCCCCAAGGCAAGCACCTTAAAGGTTCCCTCAACCGGACTGTCTCCTTTAAATTTCTTGCCGCCAATATCGCCATTGAATACATTCCCAATTCCAGCAGCATGCGCTTTTTTGGCAGCTTGTTCGTCAGAAATAAATCCAATGACCGCGCCTTCAGCCTCCAGAGCAATCAATGCTTTCAATAGTCCCGTCGTATCACCGCAACCGCCTGCGCCTGGGTTATCCTGCGTATCTGCAATAACGACAGGTTGTTGTTTATGGCTGCTTATCTCTATCGCCTTTTTGACAACAACTTCCGCGCTCTCGCCAACTTCATCAAAACTGCCCTCCGCGTTGAGCAGAGCGAACTTAAATTCATTTAGCGCGCTTTTAGCGAGATTCTTTTCCGAGCTGTAGGTAATTATAGCCGGGCCCGCCTCAAGAATGTCGGAAAGTGAAAACCCGGCAGCAAACGAAATATGACCGTTTGGCTCCAGATTTTCTCTTGCAGAGTTTAAACCCCGCCCTAACAACGATTTACAGGGTTCTATTGTTGTGCATCCAAGGTTCAGCGGAATTAGAAAGTCCGTCTTGTAGAGCTCCTTATGATATCTGGTTTCGTTCCTTAGAAGTGACAGCAAAACTTCTACAGTTCGACTTCCCGTTTCGCC
>JAIOYL010000162.1 GCA_021741195.1 Sneathiella sp.
CGATGAGACGGCGGCATCGGCGCGCGAGGCGCTCGATCACAAGGATGCGGCGGCGCTGGCCGGTTACGCACCGCCGCTTGCAAACATTCTGATTGCGCTGCTGAAGGCGGCGGGTCCGGCGAAAGCCGCGATTGCGGCCCTTGACGCCTTGTCGCTGCCGAAAAAGGCTGCGGAGCAGGTCGAGGGACTAAAATGCGTCGTCGAACAGCTCGCAGAAGCCGCGCCGGATTTGGAGCTGACCATCGATCCCGGTGAATATCGCGGATTTGAATACCAGACCGGCCTCAGCTTTACGGTTTTTGCCCGTGGCGTGCGCGGGGAACTTGGCCGCGGCGGACGCTATCTGTTGATGGACAATGAGCCAGCCTCCGGCTTTACCCTGTTCCTCGACAGCCTGATGCGGGCAGTTCCGCGTAAAATCTCCGATGACCGGCTCTATCTTCCTTTTGAAACCAGTCTGAACGAGGGATATGCCCTGCGCACCGAGGGATGGAAGACGGTTGCGGGTCTTGCGCCGGAGGAGGATATCGAGACCGAGGCCCGGCGCCTTCATTGCGGTCATATTCTTGGCCCTTACGGCATTAAAAAACTTTCCTGATTTTAAAGAGACATTCAAGGACACAGGATTATGGCGAACGTAGCGGTAGTTGGCTCCCAATGGGGTGACGAGGGCAAGGGCAAGATTGTTGACTGGCTGTCCGAGCGCGCTGATGTGGTCGTGCGCTTTCAGGGCGGTCACAACGCAGGCCATACGCTTGTCGTTGACGGGAAGGTCTACAAGCTCAGCCTGCTGCCGTCCGGCATTGTCCGCGGCGGCAAGATTTCCGTGATCGGCAACGGCGTTGTTGTCGATCCCTGGGCACTGATAAAGGAAATCGACACCGTGCGCGGGCAGGGGGTGACGGTCGATCACAACGCGCTCAAGATCGCCGAGAATGCAACCCTGATCCTGCCGCTCCATGGCGAGCTCGATGCGTTGCGGGAAGATGCCGTCTCCAATTCCGCTGTCAAGATCGGTACGACGCGCCGCGGCATCGGCCCGGCCTATGAGGACAAGACCGCGCGGCGGGCGATCCGTGTTTGCGACCTGACGGATCCGGATCTGTTGAAGCGGAAAATCTCGACCCTGCTCGATCACCATAATGCGCTTCGAAAAGGCATGGGCGCGCCGCTCGTCGATGGTGACAGGTTACACGCACAACTCCTTGAAATTGCGCCGAAAGTTCTTGAGTTTTCCGATATTGTCTGGCGCCGTCTGGATGAAGCGAAGAAGGCTCGCAAGCGCGTCCTGTTCGAAGGCGCGCAAGGGGCGATGCTGGATAACGATCATGGCACCTATCCGTTCGTCACGTCCTCCAATACCGTTGCCGGGCAGGCGGCGGTTGGCAGCGGCGTCGGGCCGGGATCGATCAATTACGTTCTCGGCATCACCAAGGCCTACACGACGCGGGTCGGCGAGGGACCGTTCCCGACGGAGCTTTTCGATGAAGTGGGCGAGGGGCTCGGCGCGCGCGGCCGCGAATTCGGCGTCGTCACCGGACGCAAGCGCCGCTGTGGCTGGTTTGATGCAGTGATGGTGCGCCAGACGGTGAAAACCGGTGGCATTACCGGCATTGCGCTGACCAAGCTAGATGTGCTCGACGGGATGGATGAGCTTAAAATCTGCGTGGGCTATGAGCTTCGCGGTGAAGAGCTCGACTATTTCCCCTCCAACATGGCGGATCAGGCGGCGGTGAAACCGATCTACGAGACGATGGCGGGCTGGAGCGAGAGCACCTTCGGTGCGCGCAGCTGGGCGGACCTTCCCGCCGAGGCGGTCAAATATATCCGCCATGTCGAGGAGCTGATCGAGGCGCCGGTTGCGCTCCTGTCCACCAGTCCCGAGCGCGAGGATACCATCCTTGTGCGCGATCCGTTCGAAGACTGACAGGCAGCCGAACTTAACGCCATTTTAACGACCATTTGCGACAGTGGGTCATTCCCGTTGGAGGACCCAAGCTGTAGCAGATCGTAAATGACACTTGCAGAGGAAATAATTGCGCCGCCGGAAACGGGCGTCCTGGAGGACGGCAGTGATCGCGACGGCTTGCTTGAAGGGCGTTTCCAGGTCGACCTGTCGGCACGCCTTGGCTTCCTGGATCGCGGTCCGTGCAAGGCTTACAAGGCCCAGGACATCCATTCGCCGGGCAGCGACCTCTTTGCCGTTATTTCCGATCCCTATATCCTCTCCCGGAAATTCCTCGCAAACGCAATGAGCGCGGGCCGCATTCCGGGCATGATTGATCTCATTGCGCATGGGCCTCTCAAATTCGGCGAGACCGATATTCACAATGTTTTCATCTTTGAAAGGCCGAAAGGCGGGCTGGTCTTCAACGAGGCGGAAGGCCCGCTTCCTGAAAAATTCGTTCTCGATACTATTATCCCGACAATTACGGAATGCCTGCTGACACTTGGCAAGGCCGACGTTGTTCATCGCGGCATCCGGGCGGACAATCTGTTCTTTGAGGATGAGAGCCATGGCCAGGTCGTCCTGGGGGACACGGTGACAACGCCGCCGGGGTCGTGCCAGCCGCCGGTCTACGAGCCGCCGGAGAGCGCCAGGGCAGACGCCTATGGCCGCGGGGCAGGGGCGCCGGGTCACGATATCTATGCTCTTGGCGTACTGATTGTTCACCTGCTGGGCGGCGAGCTGCCGGGAAAGAACCTTAGCCCCGAAGCGCTCTATACAAGAAAACTGGAGCAGGGGAGTTTCATGACTCTGGCCGCGGACTTGCGTGTCTCCTCGCGTGTCGCGGATTTGCTCGTCGGATTGTTGCAGGACGATCCGAAACGGCGCTGGGATGTGGCGACGCTCGCCCGCTGGCGCGATGCCATCAAGGACCAGCCGCGGCCCGGCCATGGCGACCGCCGGGCCATGGGCGGGATTATGTTCGACGAGAAAGAATATGTGTCGCCGCGCCTGCTCGCCGAGGCGCTGACCAAAAAACCCAAAGACGCCTGCAAGCTTCTGGACAACGGTAAACTGACGAACTGGGTGAAAAACTCGCTTCGCGACAACGACGCGGCGGCGGCCGTTCCGAATATCCGGCGATCCTCCGTCGGCGCGACGCGCGGCCATACGCGAAACGAGATAACCGCCGTCGCACAGATAAACAGCCTGCTCGATCCGCGCGGTCCGTTCTGGTTTCGGGACGTAGCCTTTTCAAGGGGCGGGCTTGGCAGCCTGCTGGCCTATGCCTTCCAGCAGGATAGCGCCTCGATGAAAAAATCGCTGGCCGATCTCCTGGAAAGCGGTCTCCTGATGGATTATGCGATGGAGGACGCCGAATATCATGTCAGCAAGCGGCGGGGATGGCTTTCGGACTCGGCTGCCACCAATTGCTTTGATCACATGAAAAAGAAAAACGATCTGGGTTTCGGACTGGAGCGTTGCCTGTATGAGCTCAACCCGGAACTGCCCTGCCTCAGTCCGCTCACGGTGGGGAGTAACGTCAGGGACATTCCACAACTGATTGGGATAGCAGAAAAAAAACTGATGTCGGCTGGCGGGAAGACGAACCCGTTTGACCGTCATTCCTCGGCCTTTATCGCCGCGAAATCGAAGGGGCTTGGCAAATATCTCCACCAGCTCGCGAGTACGGCGCCCGGCAGTGTCAAGCATTCCCTCGCCCTGCTGAAAATGTTCGCCAAACTGCAAGCCATCGTTCATCCGGAACCGCTTCCGGGCTTCTGTCTCTGGGCGGAGACGCTTATGAAACCGGTTCTTGGCAAGATCCAGTCACGGCTCCGGCGGGAGGTTGTCAGCCAGCGGCTCGATGCCGCGAAGAAGAGCGGGAACCTGGAAACCATCCTCACGGCGACGGATGTCGAACAGCAAATGGCGGCCGATGCGGAAGAATATGAAAAGGCGCTCGCAGAGGCGGCCCATGCCGAGAGAATGGCCTTCCATCTTGCGGGCAGCAGCGACCTGCGGAGAGTTGCCGCCGGAAGATATGGGACCTGGATCACCTCGGTTCTGTCCATTGCGACGCTGCTGACAAGCATGGCGCTCTCAGCCCTCTATTTCATCGGATAGCATCATGGCGGAAAAGAAAGCAAAAAAAGCGGAAAAGAAGCTGGACAGGAGAACGGGTCAGAACATTTTGGTGATCTGGATCCTGATTTTTGTCGGCCTTGGCCTTGTCTTCATCCCGCCGACCATGCTGGTCCTGTTGTCGGGCATGATCCCGAGTATTATCGCGACCCTTTTGAACAGCCAGCGGGCGGGCGATCTTGCCTCCCTGATCGCCTTTAACCTCGCGGGCGTGATCCCCGTCGTTGGCATTTTGTGGGAGCGTGGACAGACCTTTCATGAGGCGTCTCTCCTGCTCACGGATGTCTATATGTGGCTTGCCATGTTCGGCGGGGCGGTTGTTGCCCTGTTTCTCTCCTGGGCGGTGCCGGTCGTCGTCTTCGCCGCCTATGAGCTGCAGGCCAAGGCCACCGCAGCCAAGCTTCTCAAGCAACGCGCCGGGTTGGTAGAGGAGTGGGGCGGCCAGTTCGTGACTGATATCAAGAGCTATACGCCGACACGCCGGTAAATCTCAGGCCGTGCCCCGCTAAATGCTGGAAAAGCAATTCTTTATTCGGCATAGTCCCCTTTGAATCTAATCAAGAAAAGGAAATCGGGATATGACAGGGCATGTGTACTGGATCTTCGAGTTGGGGATCAAATCCGGCGAATATGAGAATTTTGAAAAACTGATGGCGGAAATGGTGACGGCGACAAAGGCCGATGAGCCCGGCGCGCTCAACTATGAATGGTCGGTGAGCGAAGACAAGCAGACCTGTCACATCCTTGAACGCTACGAGAACTCCGACGCGACACTTGTGCATATGGGCAATTTCGGCAAGAAATTCGCGGGCCGCTTCATGGAGGTGCTGACGCCGAAGTCCATGACCGTTTACGGCGATCCGTCGGACGCGGTTCTGAAAGCGGTCTCGCGGATGGGGGCTGTTGTCATGACCTCCGTCGGCGGCTTCTCCCGCTAGCGGACATAAAAAAGGCGCTGTACCTAAACAGCGCCTTTTCTTTTACGGCCCGGAGGCGGGAGGATCATCCGAGCCGTTCTTCCATTACTTTCGATTTCATTGCCCGTTGGAGCTTCTCGAACGCGCGCACCTCGATCTGGCGGACCCGCTCGCGGCTGATGTCATAATATTGGCTCAACTCCTCAAGCGTCTGCGGTTCGTCGCGCAGGCGGCGCTCCGTCAGGATGTGTTTTTCCCGCTCATTGAGAACGGTCATCGCCTTTTCAAGCATGGCACGGCGGCTTTTCAGCTCCTCGTTTTCCGCGAAGACGGTTTCCTGGTTGGGGGTCTCGTCCTCGAGCCAGTCCATCCATTCGCCTTCGCTATCCGCGCGCATCGGCGCGTTGAGGCTGTGATCCGGCGCGGTCAGGCGGCGGTTCATATTGACGACCTCATCCTCGGAAACGCTGAGCTTTTTGGCGATGGTTTTCACCTGCTCCGACGTCATGTCGCCTTCGTCGATGGCCTCGATCTGCCCCTTGATCTTGCGGAGGTTGAAGAACAGCTTCTTCTGCGCCGCGGTCGTGCCCATTTTCACGAGCGACCAGGTGCGCAGGATATATTCCTGAATGGCGGCCCTAATCCACCACATGGCGTAGGTGGAGAGGCGGAAGCCTTTATCGGGCTCGAATCTCTTGACCGCCTGCATCATGCCGACATTGCCTTCCGAGATCAGTTCGGCAACGGGGAGACCATAGCCGCGATACCCCATGGCGATCTTGGCGACAAGGCGCAGATGGCTCGTCACCATTTTATGCGCGGCCTCGGTGTCTTCATGATCCTTCCAGGCTTTCGCCAGCATATATTCCTCATCCGGCTCCAGCATCGGGAATTTGCGGATTTCCTGAAGATAGCGGGAAAGGCCGCCTTCCGGCGTCAATACGGGTAAGGATGGTGTACTCATAAGCAGGACCCTCTCTTTTAAACCGGCACCCGCTTCCCATCGTCTCGAACGCCCGGAAAACAGGCCCAAATCATTTTCCTGTTCACTCCAGAACCGTGGCGTCTTGTTTTCAGGCTTTTCAACCCCGCAGCGCCTTGACCAGTTCCCTCATGTCAGATGGGAAATCTACCTCAAACTTCAAGGGTTTGTCTGTGACGGGATGCACAAAACCGAGGGTTTGCGCATGCAGGGCCTGCCGATTGAATGCATTAATGGTTTTTTGCCGTTCCTCGGGCAATGACTTGACACGGCGGAGCTTGGTGCGGGTATAGACGGGGTCGCCGACCAGCGGATGCCCGATATGCGCCATATGAACCCGGATCTGGTGGGTGCGGCCGGTTTTAAGTACGCAGGTGATCAGGCAGGCGATATCGCTGAAATTTTCCTCAAGCTGGTAGCGGGTTGACGCCGTTTTGCCGCCGCCGCTGACCGTCGCCATGCGCTTGCGGTTATGCGGATCGCGGCCGATATTCTCGTCAATCTCGCCCGTCGGCGGATAGACGCGCCCCCAGACGATCGCCTTGTAGCGCCGCTCGATATCATGGGCTTCGAACAGCGCGGCGAGGCCCTGGTGTGCCGCGTCGGTTTTCGCCGCCACCATCAGGCCGCTGGTGTCCTTGTCGATGCGATGGACAATCCCGGGCCGCTTGACGCCGCCAATCCCGGAGAGGCTGTCGCGGCAATGATATAGAAGGGCGTTGACCAGCGTGCCCGTCCAGTTCCCTGCTGCCGGATGGACGACCATGCCGGCGGGCTTGTTAACGACGATCAGATGTTCGTCCTCAAAAACGATATCGAGCGGGATGTCCTCGCCTTCGGGCTCGGGTTCGGTTGCATCCGGAACGGTAACCTCGAATATCTCGCCGAGGCGGACTTTTCGCGCGGGATCGGTGACCGGGACACCGCCCATTGTCACCAACCCCTCCTGGATGAGCGGCTTGAGGCGGTTGCGTGTGAGATCGGCAAGCGCGCCCGCGAGCAGCCGGTCGAGCCGCGCGCCCGCATCCGCCGCTGAAACTACAACTTGATATGTACCCTGAAGGGATGGCATACAAATGAACCAGAATTGTTAGTCAAAAGAGGGCGATCACATGGCAGACCATCCGGAACAGGAACCCGCACCCAATCTTACCGTGTTGAAATGGGTTGTCGGTATCCTCGGCTTCCTGATTGTCCTGTTCGCCGGCATCATAGCGGTTACCATATTTATGCGCCTGACGGCAACGGAAACGAAGGAGCCGCCGGTGGCAAGCGTGATTTCCGAGCCGGCGCGCGGCGGGACGCTCACGACTTTTGGCGATATCCGCGTGCCCATCCCCGATGATATGGATGTCATCGAGCTGTCCGGTGCCGGGGACAGGCTGTTTCTCACGCTCGGCACGGAAGGAGCGGCGCGCCTCATTCTCGTGGTCAGCCTGACCGACGGGACAATCCTCGGAACGCTCAATCTCGAGAAGGACGGCATCCAGTGACGGAAACCCCGCGAATAAACTTCGCCAGCGATAACGCGGCGCCAGTGACGCCGGAAATCCTCGCGGCGATTGGCCGCGCCAATGCCGGTCCGGCGATGGGCTATGGCAATGACCCTCTGACTCGCGGCGTCGAGGAAAAGTTTAAACTTCTTTTCGATTGTGATCTCAAGGCCTTTCCGGTGGCAACGGGTACCGCCGCCAATTCCCTCGGCCTCAGTGTCATGGTGCCACCCTATGGCTCGGTTTTTTGTCACCGGCTGGCCCATATCGAGCAGGATGAATGCGGCGCGCCGGAGTTCTATGCCGGCGGCGGCAAACTGGCGCTGCTGGACGGTGAGGATGGAAAACTCTCCGCCCAGGATCTCGAGCAGGCGATTGCAAACGCCGGGGCCGGCGTTGTCCATCATGTGCAACCGGCGGCGATCAGCCTCACGCAGGCGAGTGAATGCGGCACCGTCTATAGCGCCTCCGAGATTTCCGCGATCAGCGTCGTCGCGAAAAGACATGGGCTCGGCCTGCATATGGATGGGGCGCGCTTTGCCAACGCGGTTGCCCATCTTGACTGCGATCCCGCGGATATCACCTGGCGCGCCGGGGTCGATGTGCTCTCCTTCGGCGCGACCAAGAACGGCGCGATGGCAGTGGAAGCGGTCATTTTCTTTAACATGGAAAAAGCGCGGGAGTTCGAGTTCCGGCGCAAGCGCGGGGCGCATCTTTTTTCCAAGAAGCG
>JAIOYL010000163.1 GCA_021741195.1 Sneathiella sp.
GATAGTCGTTGACCGAACGCATCAGGGTGTCATGGCTGTTCTCGAAGAAATGATCGGCATTCTCGATCTCTTCATAATCAATCGTGATGCCCTTTTGCGCCTGCAGTTTCTCCACCAGCTTCTTGGTATCCTTCTGCGGCACCAGCACGTCCTTGTCGCCATGGATGATGATCCCCGACGAGGGGCAGGGCGCGAGGAAGGAGAAATCATACATATTGGCGGGCGGCGCGACGGAGATGAAGCCGGCAATTTCCGGCCGCCGCATCAGCAGCTGCATGGAAATCCAGGCGCCGAAAGAGAAACCGGCAATCCAGACCGCCGGGGCGTTCGGATTATGGGTCTGCATCCAGTCGAGCGCGGAGGCGGCATCGGAAAGCTCGCCGACGCCATGGTCATAGTCGCCCTGGCTGCGGCCAACACCCCGGAAATTGAAGCGGAGCACAGAGAAGCCGCGTTTCTTGAATGTGGTGAAGAGGTGATAAACGACCTTGTTGTTCATGGCCCCGCCATATTGCGGATGCGGATGGAGGACAAGGGCGAGAGGAGCGTTGGGGTCGTCGGAATGGTGATAGCGCCCTTCAAGGCGGCCTTCAGGTCCATTAAAAATAACGTCGGGCATTGATATCCTGGTTCCTAATACTGCTTCGGCATCGAGCGGGAAGTACCACATTTTCGGTCACGGCCGTTATTTATATATTGTTGCGCGCCGTCACAAGTTTGATTACACGTGCTTGACGGTGCTGGCGATATACATATATCTCTAAAGACGGGCGCTTAGGTAACCTATTGTGATTTCCGCTGCAAAGACGGCACAATACAGAAGGTAAGGGCAAATGTTCAAGCATATAAGCGAAGAAATCACCTGCGTCATGGAGCGCGACCCCGCGGCCCGCAGCAGGTTAGAGGTCGCCCTGCTCTATGCAGGCTTTCATTCGATCCTCCTTCACCGGGTCGCCCATTGGCTGTGGGATCGCAACTGGCGCCTGCTCGCGCGGCTCATTTCCCAGTTCAGCCGCTTCCTCACCGGCATTGAAATCCATCCCGGCGCGGTCATTGGGCGCAAGTTCTTCATCGATCACGGCATGGGTGTCGTCATTGGGGAAACCGCGGAAATCGGCGACAATGTGACCCTGTATCATGACGTGACCCTTGGCGGCGTGGCGCCGTCGGTCGATTCCGATTCGCAGCGCGGCGTCAAGCGTCATCCGACGCTGAAGGACGATGTGATCATTGCCTCCGGCGCGCAGATCATCGGCCCGATCACCATCGGCAAATGCGCCCGTGTCGGGGCCAACTCGGTGGTGCTGAAGGATGTCCCTGACATGACCACGGTTGTCGGCGTTCCGGCGCGGGCAGTCAATGCCGGCAAAAAAGACCGTATGGATGAGAGATTCGCCGCCTATGGCGTCGGCAACCACGATATTCCCGACCCGGTTTTTAAAGTAATGGACGGCTTGCTCGACAAGGTTCAGTCGCTGTCCATGCGGGTGGAAGAGCTTGAGCGCGAGGTGAAATCCTCGACGCCGGTCATTTTGAAGGATGAGAAGAAGCCCGCCGCGCGAAAAGCCAAGGTTGAATCCTGAAGTTTGGCGCAAGTCTCCGGTTAATTGTGACAAGGCCTTGCCCGCGCGCTGGGCAGGGCCTATTTTCATTTCCATGATCTATCTTGATTTCAATGCAACGGCGCCTGTCCGTCCCGAGGTTATCGACGCCATGACCCGCATGATGGCGGCGGGCGGCAATCCATCCTCCGTGCATCAGGCGGGCCGCACGGCGCGGAACCGGGTCGAGGAGGCGAGAGCGCAGCTCGCGGCGCTGCTCAACTGCAAGGCGCCGGAAATCACCTTCACCTCCGGCGGGACGGAAGCCAATAATTTTGCCCTCTCGGCGTTGAAAGACCGCCGCCTTTTTGTTTCCGCGCAGGAGCATGATTCCGTTCTGGCCGCCGCTGGCGGCGCGGCGGAACTGCTTCCCGTCGATGAGAACGGCCTCGTCGATCTGGAGGAACTGGAGCGTTGCCTCTGCGCAGGCGGCAAACCCGCCCTGGTTTCCGTCATGCTCGCCAATAACGAGACCGGTGTGATCCAGCCGATCGTCGAGATCGCCGGAATTGTCCATGGGTATGGCGGGCTGCTGCATTGCGACGCCATTCAGGCGATTGGCAAGATCGCCGTTGATTTCAGGGCGCTTGGCGCCGACATGATGTCCGTCTCGGCGCATAAGTTCGGCGGCCCGCAAGGCGTCGGCGCGCTGGTCATCGCTGAGGGGCTGGCGGTGGAACCCGCGATAAAGGGTGGCGGGCAGGAGCTTGGCCGCCGCGCCGGGACTGAAAATGTTGCCGGGATTACCGGGATGGGCGTGGCCGCAACCTTTGCCGCCGACGGGCTCGCGACATATAATGCCATCGGTGATCTCAGGGATCAACTGGAGGCGCGGCTCATGGAAATATCGCCGCAGAGCCGTATTTATGGCCGCAATGCCACAAGATTGCCCAATACCACGACTATATCCATGCCGGGCGTGGCGTCGGAGCTGCAGGTGATGAGCCTTGATCTCGACGGGATTGCGGTCAGCGCCGGGTCCGCCTGCTCGTCGGGCAAGGTCAGGGCCAGCCATGTGCTGAAGGCCATGGGGGCGAGCGACGAGGCGGCCGGATCGGCCATCCGGGTCAGTCTCGGCTGGAGCACAACGCCCGAGGAGATTGATGCTTTTGTCGAAAGCTGGGGCAGGCTGTACAGGCGGAAATCGCCCAAACATGCAGCCTAGACAGAGCGCGACTGGAAGGTTAGGGTCAGGATCCATTAATTTGGTGCAATTCTGTTTGAAGAGGAGGTGAAAGATGCAAGGAAAACGGACGCAGGACATGTCTGCACATATTCAAGGACGGTTTCCGTGGCAGATTTCTCCTCCTCTTCAAACCCTTCGGGCGCGTCGCCTATGGCCGCTGGCGGCGTTACGCCTTCTTGAAAACCATCCGGGTTTCCTGCGAAGACGTGCCTTGCCAGCAACCAAAGGCGAAGCGCAGAATGGAACAAATTAATGGATCCTGACCCCAAGTACAATAAGAGTTAAATTCAGGAGCCTATCCCTTCATGCCGAAAATGACCTTTATCAAGCCTGATGGCAACCGTCTGGAAGTTGACGCGCCGCTCGGCATGACCATTCTGGAAATCGCCCATCAGAACAACATTGATCTTGAAGGCGCCTGCGAGGGCAGCCTCGCCTGTTCGACCTGCCATATCATCGTCAGTGACGAGGATTATGAGCGGTTGCCGGAGGCCAGCGAGGACGAGGAGGATATGCTCGATCTCGCCTATGGCCTGACCCGCACGTCGCGCCTCGGCTGCCAGATCCAGATCACCGAGGAGCTCGACGATCTCGTGGTCAGCCTGCCGGGCGGCGCCAACAATATGATGGCCTGACGCCGATGCCGCTGTTTGACCGCCTGAAAGCCGACAACCAGCAGGTCTGGGATGCCTATACGCAGCATGAATTCGTCCTGGGCCTGCAATCGGGCGATCTGCCCGAAGCGGCGTTTCAATATTACCTCAAACAGGACTATCTCTTCCTCATCCAGTTCGCCCGCGCCTATGCGCTCGCCATCTACAAGGCCGAAAACCTCGCCGAGATGCGCGCTGGCCTGGAAGGCGTGAAGGCGATCCTCGATGTGGAGATGGCGCTGCATGTCGGCTATTGCGCCGACTGGGGTATCACGGCGGAAGAGCTCGAGGCATTGGAGGAAGCGCCGGAGACTATCGCCTATACCCGTTTCGTACTGGAACGGGGCATGGCGGGCGATCTTCTCGACCTGATGGTGGCGCTCAGCCCCTGCGCCATCGGCTATGGCGAGATTGGCGCGGCGCTCGCGAGGTCGCGGGAGACGAAGATAGAGGGCAATCCTTATATCACCTGGATCGAGATGTACGCCGGCGCGGAGTACCAGCAGCTTGTCGCCGGTATGAAGACGGAGATCGACGGGATTGCGTCGAAAAGATTTACCAAGGCGCGGTTCGCCGATCTCTCCAAAACCTTCGCCACGGCAACCCGGCTGGAAATAGCTTTCTGGCAGATGGGATTGAACATCCTCTAGCCGTGCGGGCGGAACTCAGGCGGCGTCTTCACCGGCGATAGACACATCTGGTCGAATTTGCGCAACGTGCGCTTGTCCATGACACCGGCATCATGAAGATTGGACGCGGTTTCATGGATCGCACCAAGCGCTTCACTTCGATATTTTCTTTTCATCGCATGTCACCTCTACAATCGCGCTGCTTTTCAGTGCCCTTCTCAGCTTGTATTATTCTATAAAGACCTAATATTAAGAAAGAAAATTTTTAGAAGGGACGTAAATGGTTTTCTCGGAAGAAGATATAGAAAAATTCGCGGAGGGGTATGCGAAGATTAACGAGAAATACGATGATCTTATTGGACGATATTTCCTTCACAAATTTGAAAATGATCGGGCTCGCGAATTCGCTTACCACGGGTTTAGCCGTCGTTTGAAAATGTTAAAACAGTGCATTTTTAACATTTTTGCAGCCATCCCACCTGAACGAGAAACCATACCAACGAAGGATGAGCTGTCAAACGCTACCATTAATTTGCAAGCTTTCGTATTTAACGTTTTTGGTTGTCTAGACAACCTTGCATGGATTTGGGTGGAGGAAACCGAGCTTAAAAAGGAGAACGGTGAAAGTTTACCCAAAGGTTATGTGGGGCTGCGCGCGGAGAACAAATCAGTGCGAGGTTCATTTAGACCAGATTTTCAAAAATATTTAAAATCTATGGACGAATGGATGGGTAATCTTGAAGATTTTCGGCATGCGTTGGCCCACAGAATTCCTTTATATATTCCGCCCCATTGCGTTTCGGAAGATAAGCAGGATGCTTATGATAGCTTAGAGCGACAAAAACGTGAATGCAGTGATCCAGCAGTCTGGGATCGCCTAGAAGCTGAGCAAATGGAACTATGCAATTTTAGGCCGATAATACTGCATTCATTCGAGGAAAATTCTAACCGAATTTACTTCCATCCCCAAGCTATAGCCGACTTCAACACTGTTGTGGAAATGGGCGAAAAAATTCTCGAAGAGCTTGCACATAAAAAGTCTGGCTGAAAAGTAACATCTACATCACCCCGCCCTTTAACGTCCAGGCGACTTTATAATCCTTTACATAGTCGCTATGGGTGACGAGGCCGTCTTCTTCGGTCCAGTAGTGCAGGAGATATTCCGGCGGCTCGAACGTTGTGCCGAGCTCGTTATTGTCCCCAAGCAGCAACATCACCTGATGCGAGGTGGAGGGGCAGCACTGGGCGAGCGTGCCGCCGATGCGCTTCTGGATGGCGCGGTGCAGATGGCCGCAGAGAACCCGCTCGATATGGTCATGACGGCCAATCACCCCGGCAAAGTCTGCCATATCGAGAAGGCCCATCTCGTCCATGGTCACGAGGCCCGTATTGAACGGCGGGTGATGCATAAAGATAACGACTTTGCGCGTCTTCTCCGCCGCCAGTTCCCGCTCCAGCCAGTGAAGCTGCGCCTCGCCGAGATTTCCCTGCGGCTTGCCGGGGATATTGGTGTCGAGGCAGATGAGTTTCAGCGGCCAGCCGTCGATGACATAGCAAAGGTTGCCGTCTTTCGGAAGATACGCATGATCGGGGAAGGCCGCGCGTAAGCTATCATTGTCGTCGTGATTGCCGGAGAGCAAATAATAGGGCATCTCAAGATCGCTGACGATGCCGCGCAGGATCTCATATTCCTCCGGCCTGCCCGCATTCACGAGATCGCCGGTGAGGATCACCAGATCCGGTTTGTTGACGCTGCCGTTCACATGATCGACGGCGGCTTTCAGCCGGTCGGGGGTCTTGTAAAGCTCCGTGAATTCCTCGCCGGGGGCCGAGACATGACAGTCGCTGAGCTGCGCAATCAGCATGGCTTATCCTTTTTCCTTGAGCAGGGACAGCATATCACGGGTGCGGACAAATTTCTTGCGCGGCGAAGCCTCGCCCCCGCGCGCAACCTCCGCGGCGTCGATCTTCTTCCAGTCGTCGAAGGAGACGGAATGAATGTCCTTTTCCCGGCACCAGGCGTCAAGACCTGCAGGCCCGAGTTTTGCCGGATTACCGCCGCCCGCAAAATCCGCGAGCATACGATCGACGACATTCTGGCTGTCGATGCGGTTGGTGCCAATGGTGCCGCTGGGTCCGCGCTTGGCCCAGCCGACCACATAAAGCCCCTCGGCAACGCGCCCCTCGTCATTCTTGATGATCCCCTTTTCGACCGGCAGCCCTTCGAGGATGCCCATTTCATAGCCGATGCAGGAAACCAGAAGCTGGCAGTCGATCACATAGGTCTCGCCGGTGCTGTAAGCCTTGCCGTCAACAATCTTGTTGCGCTCGAACCGGACGCCGGTGATGGTGTCACCCCCGAGGATCTCGACGGGGCTTGCGAGAAAGTCGAGATAGATGGAGCGGCCCTTGATGCCGGGGCGGATCTGCTCGAAACTCCGCAGGAGATCGAGGTTGGTATTGACGACTTTCTCTTGCTTTTTGTCCTCGGAGGTGAAGCCGTCGGGCAGGATTGCCTTGTCCGTATAGGTCGTGGCCGAGGTAAGCTCGGCGAATTCGCTGAGTTCCTTCGATGAGAATTGCGCATTTTCCGGCGCCCGGCGCCCGACCACATGAACTGTTTGCAGCGGGCTCTGGAATATCTGGCGGGCGGCATGTTCGGCGAGGTCGGATTGCATCATCTCGTCCTCTGTGCGCATCAGGATGCGCGCGACGTCGAGGGCGACATTGCCGTTGCCGATAACAATGGCGGTATCGATATCCAGATTCGGCACCGCATCGCAAAACTCCGGATGGCCGTTGTACCAGTAGACGAAGACCTGCGCGCCGAAGACGCCGTCCTTATCCTCGCCGGGAATGCCGAGGCGGCGGTCCTTCGGGGTTCCCGTGGCGATCACCACCACGTCATAAAACTCGCGCAGTTTTTCGAGTGGAATGTCGCTGCCCAGGCCGATATTGCCGACGAAGCGGACATTCTCGTTCTCCATCACCTTGTCGTAGGCGCGGGTGACGGCCTTCGTCGTCTGGTGATCCGGGGCGACGCCGGCGCGGACGAGACCGTAGGGCGTTGCCAGTTTGTCGATGATATCTTTAGCGCTTTCGGGACTTTTCTTGACGATGGCTCCGGCCGCATACATCCCCGCCGGGCCGGACCCGACAATACAAATCTTTAACCCTGCTGACATTTTATACTCTTTTTTGTTACCGTTTCAGGCCGCCAAAGCGGGCTTTGAATTCTTCTGATGCGGGAGGCAGCCTCCCGGTGGAATTTTCGAGTACGCCCATCAAATGCCGCTCGGCGCCCTCCCAGACCTGCCGGTAGATTTTCTGGAACAGGGCGCGCGCCTGATTGCCGTTCCATCCCTTTGGCAGCAATTTTGCCGGTAGCATCGGATCCCTGAGGAGTACCCGGCGGTAATCATGCACCAAGAGGCTGCGAATGATAAAACATTTTTTTTCGTCAATTCCGGCGGCTGTGTTATCCAGCCCGGAAAATCCACCGAAATGGCCGATGAAACGGGCGTAATCCTCCTCCAGGTCGTCGAGGCTCCAGCCCTTGGCGACCAGTATTTCGGGCGCGTTGAAGCCGGAGCCGGGCAGGCTCCCGGCGCTTAATACAGTCGTCTTGCCTTTGAGCCCGAGGTCGGCGAGCAGGGTCTCGACGGTTTCCGCCGCCGCCGTCGGATGGGCATGTATACCGGCGCCGAGATCGCCGAAGCCGAGCCAGCCGAGCTCCGCTTGCAGGACGCGGCGGTCCTTCTCCTTCATGTCGCGGCGGGCGGCGAAGACCAGCAGCCATTTTTCATTCCACGGAATATCTCCGCTGGCATAGATCCGGTGGGTCGCTTCGGCGAAACGATGCTGGCCGGTTTTCGTCAGGCTATAGAAGCTGCGGCGGCCGATCTGTTCGGAGGAGAGCAGCTTTTCCTTTTGCAGGCGAAAGACGGCGGTGCGCACGACCCGCTCATTCAGGCCCAATGGCTCTACCAGCTCGATCAGGCTGCCGAGCCAGACCGTTCCGCCATGGGGCGCGACGCAATCGCCCCAGACCGTGACCAGCAGGGATTTCGCCTTCAGGTCGAGCCTGCCCAGCAGCGGCGCGATCAGCATATCGGCCTTTGCGGGCCTGG
>JAIOYL010000164.1 GCA_021741195.1 Sneathiella sp.
TTAAGCCCGACAATGTCGCAAATGCCCCGATAATACAACCGTATTCAAACAAAAAACGGCCGCCAGCTTGCACTGGCGACCGCTCCCGGAGAGAGAAATCAGGCGGCAACGGCCTCGCGGGTCCGCACCGCATACTGGGCAATCCGTTCGCCGTAGAGACGGGCGGTTTCCAGATCACCTTTACGCGGGGCTTCCTCGGCCGACGCGTCAGAGGGCGAGATGGCAAGCGCGCCCGCGGAGCCGGCCGTCCAGTTGACATCGTCCGGGCCATGGGCCTTGGTGTTGGAGGGCATCAGGCCGGTGCCGACCCAGATCTGGCCATGCTGCTGGGACAGGGTGAAGAAGTAATTGATTGTCGAGGCCTTGTCGCCATTGACCGAGGCCGAATTGGTGAAGCCGCCCGCGATCTTGTTCTTCCAGGCGGAGCTATACCAGGATTTCGAGCTTTCATCGGCAAATTTCTTGAACTGCCACGCCGGGCCGCCCATGTAGGTCGGGCTGCCGAAGATGATGGCATCGGCCTCGGCCAGCCTGTCCCAGATTGCGGGATCGATTGTGCCGTCCTCGCGGATGCGAAGGGTGGTGACAGTGGCGCTGTTCACGGAGGACGCGCCCTGTTCAACGGCCTCCGCCTGTTTTACGGTATGGCCGTAGCCGCTGAAATATACTATTGCGATTTTCGTCATGGTCGTCTCCTGAGGCTTCCGTGGGAAGCGATGAATTTTTCTGCGCAAAACAGAGGTAAGGCCTTTACTTACTTTTTGCAAGTAGTTACCTTATGGTAAGTAATGAGATTGTTTGGAGAAAAAGCCATGACTGGAAAAAATAAACACAACCAATGCCCGATGGAGAGTATTTTGGGCCAGATTATGGGGCCCTGGACGCCCTATATCCTCTGGCTGCTCGATAACGAGAAGACCTTGCGATTCGGCGAGATTGCGACGCGCATGCCCGATATCTCCGCCAAGGTGCTGACGGACCGCCTGCGCAAGCTCGAAGCCTCGGGGCTGATTAACCGCGACTATCAGCCGACGGTGCCGCCGACGGTGAATTATTCGCTGACCGAGCGGGGCCGCGAACTGCATGGCGTGTTGCAGGGCCTGAACGACGTGGCGACCCGATGGGACGAGGAGGACAGACAGAAAGAGGGCGACGCGGAAATTGCCGCCGGGTAGCGCGCGTGCTAGCCTCTCCTCGCAAGAACAAGAAAAAGGGAGCGCCCGCGCCATGCAGCAGATCAATATTCAGTTCACCCTGTTTTCCGCCTTTTACTCGCCGCTGATCTCGGTGATGTCGGGCGGCTTTCTCAAGGCCGAGGGGCTCACGCCCAACTGGTCCGTTTCCCCGCCCGGCGCGACGGCGATCGACGCGCTCAATGACGGCAGCGCCCATGTGGTGCAGTCGGCGCTGAGCCAGGGGTTCAACGCGCTTGCGCGCGGCGAGACGCCCATGACCACCCATTTCGCGCAAGTGAACGAGATGGACGGCTTTTTCCTCACCGCGCGCGAACCCGATCCCGATTTCACATGGAAGAAGCTCGAAGGCGCGGAGGTTGTCCTCTTCGGCGGCGGCCAGCCGCTTGTCATGTTCAAATACGCCTGCCACAAGGCCGGGATCGACTTTGACAAGATCAAGGCGATCAATGTCGGCGGTGCAGCGGCCATGGACAATGCGTTTCGCGACGGGCAGGGGCAGTATGTGCAGCAGCAGGGCCCGTTCCCACAGCAGCTTGAGGTGGATGGCGTCGGCCATATCGTGGCGCAGGTGGGCAAGCAGATCGGGCCCTGCGGCTTCTCCAGCCTTGCGGCGCGCAAGGACTGGCTGAAGAGTGACATGGCGCGGGCCTTCATGCGCGCCTACCGCAAGACACGGGTCTACATGAACGAGACGCCCGCCGCCGAGATCGCGCGCGCCGAAAAATCCTACTTCCCGGATACCGGCGAGGCGGCGCTCACCAATTCCATCGCGGTCTACCAGAAACTCGGCTGCTGGACACCGCATGTGGAGATCACCAGGGAAGCTTATGAGGCGACGATGAATATCTTCGCCTATAACGGCCTTTTGAAGGAGCGCTATCCCTTTGAAGCCGTCTGCAGCCTTCCGCCCGCCTAGCCAAGAAGACTGAGCGCCACCGACGCCACCAGCATGACCCCGAAGATAATATTGACGATGCGGCCGATTTTGGGGTCACGGAGCGTGGAGGCGAGGAGGGAGCCGAAGATCAGCCAGACGCTGTTGACGGCGATGATCACGACTGCCAGCGTCGCGACCTTGACCAGCGTATCGAGCATCAGGCTATCCGGCAGCAGGATGTTTCCCGAATAGACTGCGCCAATAGCGAAATAGGCCTTCGGATTGGCGATGGCGAGGACGAAGCCGCCGGTGAAGGAAGGCGGTTTGCTCTCGACCCCTGCTTTCGTGATCACCGGCGCGGTGGCAATCCGGTAGGCAAGATAGAGAATATAGGCCGCCGCGAGCAGGCTGATGGCGGCGACAAGGGCGGGCTGGGTCAGGATCAGCCCGGTGATCCCGGCGGCGATCAGCAGCAGCACACCAACTGTTCCAAGAATGATGCCCAGCAGATATTTCACGCCGGCGCGGGCGCCGAAGGCCGCCCCCATGGCCGCGAGACTCAAGGTCGCCGGGCCAGGACTGCCCATCAGCGGCAGCGCCGCCAGCATCAACAAAATGAGATCCCCTGCCATTTGCTCTCCGGATCAGACTAGAAAAGAAAACTTAACATCACCCCGCCGAGCGCGGCAACCAGTAAGACCGGCGTGATCGGCCAGTGCCGGTAGAGCAGCAGGAAACCGCTGATCGCGGCAAGCAGCAGCACGCGGATGTCAAAAGAGGCAAGCGTTGGCTGCCAGAGCGTGAACACGCCAATTTTCCGCATCGTCACCTCGGCGAAGAAGACATGGAGCGCGAACCAGAGTGAGAGGTTGAGGATCACGCCGACCACCGCCGCCGTGATGCAACTGAGCGCGCCTGCGAGCCGTGGCTGGTTGGATATCCGGTCGATATAGGGCGCGCCTGCAAAAATCCAGAGAAAGCAGGGCACGAAGGTAACCCAGAGGGTGAGGGCGGCCCCGGCGAGCCCGAGCAGAAATCCGCCCTTGTAAAATCCGGCAAGGAAGCCGACGAATTCGGTCACCAGGATGAGCGGCCCCGGCGTCGTCTCGGCGAGGCCAAGCCCGTCCATCATCTGCCCGGCATTGAGCCAGCCGAAACTCACCACAACATCCTGCGCCATATAGGCGAGCACCGCATAGGCGCCGCCGAAGGTCACCACGGCGAGCTTGGAGAAGAAGAGCGCGATCCCGGTGAGGAGGGGAGCGTTTGATAGCTGGTCGACGGCCAGCACCGGCGCCCACCAGATGGCAAGCCAGACGGCGATCTTGAGGGTGGTTTGCAAAAAGGTGGTTTTCGCGGTCGCCGTCAGGGTTTCGCTTTCATGGTCATGCCCACGCCAGAAAAAACCGAAGAGCGCGGCGGCGAGAACGATCAGCGGGAAGGGGAGGCTGAGAAAAAAGATACCGGTAAAGGCGAGGGCGGCGATGATCCAGTAGACGGTTTTTTTAAGCGCCCGCCTCGCCACTTTCAACAGCGCCTCGATGACAATGATCACCACCGCCGCTTTGATCCCGAGAAACAGCGCCGCCATCAGCGGCACCGAGCCGAAATACGCATAAAGGCTGGCGAGCGCGAGGATCACCACCGCGCCCGGCAGCACGAACAGGAGTCCCGCCATCAGCCCGCCGCTCACCCCGCGCAACCGCCAGCCCGCATAGGTCGCGAGCTGCATCGCCTCGGGCCCCGGCAGCAGCATGCAGAAGCTGAGCGCGTTCAGGAACTGCCGCTCGGAAAGCCATTCCTTTTCATCGACAAGGACCCGGTGCATCAGCGCGATCTGCGCCGCCGGGCCGCCGAAGGAGAGAATGCCGATCCGCCCGAAGGCCGCGAAAAGCTCTCCCGGTTGCGGCGTCTCTTTCGTTGTTGTGGCGTTGCTGCCCATGATGATTGCCCTCTGTCACTGCCCCATGATAGGGGCAAGCCGGGCGGGCGCTGTCAACCGGATTTTTATGAAGCTTTGGCGGCGCGGGCCTCGACATTGCGCTTGATATTGGCGAGAGAAACTTCGGCTTCCGCGTCCATCCTTGCGATCTGGTCCTCCGTCGGCGGTTTGGGACGCGTGGGGTTGATCATGGAGCGGGTGAAGCGCACATTGCCGTCGCCTTCCTCCGTCACATCATAGCGGACGATAATCGTGCCGATGAAATCTGTCTTCGTCTCGCCGATCCACAGATGCGGCGGCTCGCAGTCGGTCACCACCCAGTCGAGCTGTGCCGGGCCGCTCCGCGTGCTCCATTGCTCGATAAAGGTATCGCCCTTTCGCATCGGCCGGTCGGGGCTGTCGATCTTGTGTGAGGAGGCAATCCATTCGGGCCAGGAATTCGGGTTGCTGACATAGTCGAGCACAGCGCCGGCCGGGGCCTTGATCAGGATATCATGGCTGCGTTTGAAGGCGTGGGTTTTGCTCATTTTTCTTGTCCTTTTTTCCTATTGAAAAGCGCGCGGGCGATCCGCTCATTCTGGATTTCCGTGGTGCCGTCGACATAGTTGGCGATGCGGGCGCAGGCGATCTGGCGGCCAAGAGGGTATTCCCGGCGCATCCCCGCCGCGCCCATGATCTGCATACAGCGGGCGAGATGCTGATCCGCCATTTTTCCGGCAAATTTCTTCGCATGGGCGGCGGGAAGCTCGGCCTCCGCTCCGGTCTCAACGGCGAGTACGGCGCGGTAGGCGAGAAGCCGCGCGGCCTCGACATCGGTCTGGGCGTCGGCAAGCTGCCAGCGCAGCCCTTGAAAATCGGCGATATGGCCGCCGAAGGCAGCGCGGTTGCTGGCGTGCCGGGCGGCAAGCTCGATCGCCGCCTCGGTCATGCCGCAGCACATGGTGGCGACATAGCTCCGCGCGGCGTTGACGCTCGCCATGGCCGCCTTGAAGCCGCTTCCCGGCACGCTCATCAGGCGGATGTCGGGCACGAAATGATCTTTTAGAATAAAGCCGCCGACACCGATGGCATGACCGCCCATGATCTGAAACGGCGGCACGCGGGAAACGCCGTCCTCGCGCGCATCGATCAGGAAGCCTGCGACGCCGCGCCATCCGGCGGCGGGGTCGGTCTGGGCGTAGAGGAACATCAGGTCCGCATGGGCGGCATTGGTGATCCAGGCCTTCTCGCCATTGATGACCCAGCCGCCGTCGACTTTCTTGGCCGATGTCGTGATGGCCGCGAAATCGCTGCCCGCGTTGGGCTCGGAGAGGGCGGCGCAGCCGATGGCCTCCCCTGCCAGTATTTCAGGAAGATAGCGTTTCTGGATTTCCTCGGGCGCGTCGCGGGCGATTTTCCCGGCGAGGCCCATATGGTTGATCATGCTGAAGGAGAAGGCGAAGCAGTGACGGGCGAGTTCCTCGGCGACGCGGGCCTTCAGGCGAAACCGCATCCCGGCTCCGCCCAGATTTTCCGGCACTTCCAGACCGGCAAAACCGGCAAGCGACCCGGCTTTCAGCGTCTCGATCGGCTGGCGGCGTTCGTCCTCCCAGTCTTGCGCATTCGGCGCGACATGCGTTTCCGCAAAATGAACCGCGCGGGCGAGCATGTCTTCTTCGGCGTCGGTGAGAGGTAAATCCATCGTCATTCCCTGTTCTTTTTATTAATTCCCGCCGACTATAACGGAGCGCGCGCGCCTGCGGAAGCGTGTCGTTAGCGGGGAAGGTCTTTTTTCATAGGGAAGTTGGTGAGCGCAACGCCGCCACGGACCGGGTGCTGTTCCCGAATGACCCGTCAACCCGGTCGTCCGAAGAACGGGCGGGCGAGCTAAAAAAGCGCTGCGGTGGAGGTGTGATCACTATCCGTAAAGTCGCGAATGGTTATTTCCATCAACTTGATAATCCTGAAGTTAATGCCGGAAACGGCGGATTTTTGCTGCACTGCAATGCGAATTATGCCCGCTAAGTTTTTATTGCAAAGACCAAAAATAAGTGGAGAATGCAACTCAAGGACTATATTAGCCTTCAAGACGCTGATAAAGCGCGCAAGACTTTTTAGACATAATTACTGGGAGGAATAGAAAATATGCGCAAAGCATTGATGATCGCGGCTGCGACCGCGGTATTATTGGCATCCGGCTCCGCCGCCTACGCGCAGTGCGATGCGGGCGAGGTTGTCATCAAGTTCAGCCATGTGACGAACACCGACAAGCATCCCAAGGGAATTGCCGCGAGCCTGTTGCAGCAGCGGGTGAATGACGAGATGCAGGGCAAGGCCTGCATGGAGGTCTATCCGAACTCGACCCTTTATAACGACGACAAGGTTCTCGAGGCGTTGCTAAATGGCGACGTCCAGCTTGCCGCGCCGTCCCTGTCGAAATTCGAGCAGTTCACCAAGAAATTCCGGATTTTCGACCTGCCGTTCATGTTCAAGGATATCAATGCGGTTGACGGGTTCCAGAATTCCGACATCGGCCAGAAGATGAAGGAATCCATGAAGAAACGTGGCCTTCTGGGTCTCGCTTTCTGGCATAACGGCATGAAGCAGTTCTCGGCCAACAAGCCTTTGTTGGTGCCTGCCGACGCCAAGGGACTGAAATTCCGCGTGCAATCCTCTGACGTGCTGGTCGCGCAGATGAAGGCGCTTGGCGCCAGCCCGCAGAAAATGGCGTTCTCCGAAGTTTATGGCGCCCTGCAGCAGGGTGTTGTCGATGGTCAGGAAAATACCTGGTCGAATATCTACGGCCAGAAATTCTTTGAGGTGCAGGATGGAACGACCGAAACCAACCATGGCGTGATCGACTATCTCGTTGTGACGTCGGCCAAGTTCTGGGATGGCCTGCCCGCCGATGTCCGCGGACAGCTGGCAACGATCATGAAAGAAGTGACGGAAGCCAGAAATGCCGAATCCTCGAAGGTCAATCAGGATGCGAAAAAGGCCATTATCGCCGCGGGTGGTGTGGTGCGTGAACTGACCCCCGAACAGCGCCAGCTCTGGGTTGACGCGATGAAGCCCGTCTGGGCCGAGTTTGAAGGCGACGTGGGTGCGGATAACATCGCCGCCGCCCAGAAGTTCAATATGACCAACTAGGTCCTGTTGTCAGGCTGGCGCGGGGTAAAATTCGCGCCAGTCCTTCGCTGCGTTACCGGCCAAGGGAGGGGGAACCATGTCGGACCACGGTCACCAGAGGCGGCGCTCATCTATCGACAGGCTCGAAGAGACGCTGATTGCCATCATGCTCGGCCTGATGACGCTTATTACCTTTGCCAATGTCGTCGCCCGCTATGTCTTCAACGACAACATTCTCTGGGCGCTGGAAGCCACCTCCATTCTCTTCGCCTGGCTGGTCCTGTTCGGTGTCAGCTACTGCGTGAAGGTCACAGCGCATCTTGGCGTCGACGCCATCGTCAATCTTGTCTCCCCGCCCTGGCGTAAAATACTGACCCTTGTCGGCGTTGCCTGCTGTATTATCTATTCCCTGCTTTTGTTAAAAGGAGGCTGGGATTTCTGGGCCAATTTCGCCAATCTCCCGGCGACGACCGGACGCTGGTTCCCAACCGGGTTCGAGGAGGCTTTCCTCGCCAAGGGCTGGTATGAAACCAATGACGTCTTCATGCCCGACATGTTCCAGTTTATCGCCGACTGGTTTAACGACGGTGAAAAATACGAGAAGATCCCGCGTTTCATCCCTTATGTCATGCTGCCCGTCGGCATGGCGCTTCTGTTGTTCCGCTTCCTGCAGGCGGGATGGGCCGTCTATACCGGCAAGCAAACCCTGATCATTGTCAGCCACGAGGCGGAGGACGCAGTCGAGGATGCCGCCGCCAGACTGCGAAAGGAGGAATAAACGATGGAAGTTCTCCTACTTTTTATCATTATCGTCACCCTCCTGCTGCTTGGCGTTCCCATTGCCGTCGCGCTCGGTCTCAGTTCCATCGTCTTCCTGCTCACGCTCTCGGACAGCTCGCTCGCCTCCGTCGCCCAGACCCTCTACGAGGCCATGGCCGGGCATTACACGCTGC
>JAIOYL010000012.1 GCA_021741195.1 Sneathiella sp.
TTGCGACGCCGGGGCGGAAATTTTCGACAACCACATCAGCGTCGTCGATCAGGCGATAGGCAATTGCCCGTCCCTCCTCCGACTTGAGATCGATTGCAAGGCTTCTTTTACCAAGGTTCACCGTCAGGAAGGCAGGGGATAAGCGCTTGGCAACCATCTCAGCATCAGAAAGAGTCGTGCGGAGCTGATCCCCCTTGATCGGTGCCTCGATCTTTATGACGTCCGCACCGAGCAAAGAGAACATTTGCGTGCTGATCGGGCCCGCCAAAACTTGCGTGAAATCGACAACTTTCAGACCTTCATAGGCTCTCATGTTGCGCTTCCTTTCGGGACGATCAATGCATCGACCGCAACCGCCCCTTTGGGCAGAACGATGAAGGGGTTGACGTCAATCGTCTCAATCTTGTCCGCATTCTCGGCGGCAAAAACGGAAAGCCTGGAAAGCGCGTCGGCGAGCGCGTTCAAGTCCGAAGGTGGCGCACCGCGCACACCATCGAGCATTGCCCGCCCCTGGATTTCGTCTATCATCCGATAGGCTTCATCCACGCCGAAGGGCGCAAGCCGAAAAGTGACGTCTTTCAACACCTCGACGAAGACACCGCCAAGGCCGAACATGACAGCCGGACCGAAAACCGGATCGCAGACAACGCCCATCACCGTCTCCACGCCGCCCGAGACCATTTCGGCAACGATGACGCCATCAATTTTCGCATCTGGTTTCGCTTTTTTTGCGCGCTCTATCAGCGTGTCGAACCCTTCAGAGACTTCCTTTTCGGAGTTTAGCTTCAACAGCACGCCACCGATTTCCGTCTTGTGGAGAATATCCGGCGAGGCGATCTTCATGACCACGCCGCCGCCGATATCCCGCCAGACCCTGACGGCATCGGCCGCCGATTGCACGAGTTCTTCCCGGGTAACAGGAACGCCGATACTTGAAAGGACTTTCTTTGCTTCATGCTCGGCAATGGGTTCCGTCGGCGCGGGCAATGCGCTATCGGGAAGTTTCGCCGGAGCATCCGGACGGCCACGGGCAAATACTTCGCCAAAGTAAGTGAGCGCCGCCATCGCCCGGACCGTGAGCGACGGATCCTCATAGCAGGGCATTTTCAATTTTTCGTAGATCGAGACAATCTCCTCTGGACCGATAAGGCTCATCATCATGACTTCGTCGGGATATTTCGTCCGGATATTCTTGAAGATCTGCTCGCAAGCATCCTTCGTAAAGGGCGAAGCCGGCACACCCGCAAGATAAACGATGTGGCTGTCGAAGTCCGCCTCCTCAATCGTCATCTCGATGTTGGCTTCCATCAGTTTTGGATCGTTCAGCGCCTGGGCGGTAAAATCCACCGGATTGGCGACTCCCGCAAAAGGGATAAGGTCCTTCATTTTTTTCTGCGTTGCGGCAGGAATTGGCGCAACGTCCAGACCATATTTCACCGACGCGTCCGCCATCTGAACGCCGACACCGCCGGAGATAGTCTGCAGGTCTATCTTGCGCCCCTTCGGATATTTCCCGAACTGGCAGGCGTAGGCGATATCGATAAATTCTTCGGTTGTCTCTGCGCGGTAGACGCCATACTGCTTAAAAAGCGCATCATAAATCGCGTCCGCCCCGGCAAGCGATGCGGTATGGGAGGCCGCCGCCGCCGCGCCTGCTTCGGTTTTTCCGACTTTCATGAAAATGACCGGTTTTTCAGCGTCCCGCGCCATTTCCAGCGCCCGGCAGACCCTGTCCGCATTCTTCATCCCTTCCGCATAGGCGAGGATGACCTCCACTTCCGGGTTCTGGGCGTAATATTCGATTACTTCGGCAACATCGACGTCGGATTCGTTCCCCGTCGTCACCCAATAGTTGGAGCCGACACCGCGCAGCTGCGACACCGTGAAGACATGCGCGCCATAGGCGCCGCTCTGGCTGACAATCCCGATCGGTCCGGGCGGTTGCAGTAGCGCCCCTGGCGCATTGCTGAAGGTTCCATACCAGCCTGCGCTGATATTGAAGACGCCAAGACAGTTGGGGCCGACAATCCGCATTCCGCTGGTCCGGGCAATCTCGGTAATCTCACGCTGCGCCCTTGCGCCGTCCTCACTCTGCTCGGCAAAGCCCGAGGTGAACATGACTGCGCTTTTGACCCCCTGGTCCGCGCAGTCGCGCAATGTCTGCACGGCGACTTTCGCTGCAACCGCGATCACCGCGCAATCGACGCCTTTCGGCACATCCTGAATGCTCGCATAGGCGGGCAATCCCTGAATTGTCTCGTAATTCGGATTAACCGGATAGATATTGCCTTTGTAACCGGCAGTCTTCATCGCGTGGATGGGACGGCCACCAATACGCGACGCCGTATCAGAGGCGCCGATGATGGCGACAGATTTTGGCCGCAGCATGGGCTCAAGTGGATGGGTCATTGATTTTTTCCTTCTTATCCCTTTTTTCGAATTCTTTATGCCAGTCTTTTGGCGAGAGAGCTAGGGACTTTCACAGGCAAGGCCAGTAATTGCTGGGCATAGGTTTTCGCCAGGTTATCAAGATGCAATGTCGACGTTCCGCCGCCGCCGAGACAATTGGTCAGCAGGAAATTGATAGCCTTCATACCCGGAAGGTCGAACCGCATGACGTCCCCTTCCACGACATGACCAAACCACTTTTTTACGCTGTCTTCCGTGGCGCTTTGCTTTATCCAGGGCAGGTAGTCCGCCGACCGCGCAATGACGCCGACGTTGGCATTGTTGCCCTTGTCGCCGCTCCGGGCCGCCGCGAGCTTGATCAGCGGCACCTCCACCGTTGCTTCGGGTGTCGGCGTTAACGCATCATCCCCTTCTGCATGCTTCGGTGTTGGAAATTCCGAGAAGGATGCAGGAACCGGAATATTAAAATTAACCGGTTTATTGGAAACAATTATCAATGGCTGGATGCGCGCCTTGTCAATCTGGAATGCAAACTGCGCAACGACTGGCGTGATCTTCGGTCGGCCTGCCGCCCCGGCGGAGCAGCGCCCTGTCGTCATGGACAACCCGACACCTGTCGTCTCTTTCGAGAATAATTCCAGCGCTGCCTTCTCGTCATGGCGGACATCGATCTGCGTAATGATCTCCCGCGCGGCAGCCGCATGTTCGTCCGCATTGTTTCCCCAAAGCGTTTGTGCACCGATTATGTGAATGGCCGTATCCTGATAGTCGCCAAGATTTCTCTCCATAAACAACCGCCTGGTTCGCTTCAACAGCGCTTCGGCAAAGGCCTTGCCTTTTTCAACCGCATCAAATCCGGTAATGACAGTCGATGCCGTCGCGCGATATCCATCCTTATAGGTTCCGGATACCTTGTAGGTTGACGTCGGTGCGCGCCCCTTGGCTCCGGCGATTTCCAACCAGTCCTTTTTTGTTTCATTAAGCGTGACGCCGGAAAAATCGCAGATGACATCTGGCATGATATAGGCAGAAGGATCCCCAATCTCGTAGAGGATCTGTTCGCCAACGGAAAGGCGGGACACAATTCCACCCGTGTTTTCAGGCTTAGTAATGGCGAAAGTGCCATCGCCTCTGCAGACTGCAATCGGATAACCCATGTCGTCCCAGCCCGCCACGGTATCGCGCCAGTCCGTGAAATTCCCGCCGGTCGCCTGCGCGCCGCATTCCAGAATATGCCCCGCGAGCGAACCGGACGCAAGTTTGTCATAGTCATCAACGGTCCAGCCGAACTCATGAATAAGCGGGCCGAGCGTAACGGCACTGTCGACGCATCTGCCGGTGATGACCACATCCGCGCCCGCGTCCAATGCGACGGCGATGGGAAAGGCCCCAAGATAGGCATTGGCACTGATCATGCTGTCGGGCATAGGGGCACCGGAAAACATTTCGCTTGTGCCCTGCGCCCGCAGGCTTTCGATCTCGTCGGCAAGATTATCGCCTTCGACCGTACCAATCTTGAGATCGACGCCAGCCTCTTCTGCTACTTTCGCAAGCGCCGCAGCGCAGGCTGCGACATTAACGCCACCCGCATTGGCCACAACCTTGATGCCACGCGCCTTAATCTCGTGAATTAGTGGTTTCATGACCAGGCTGACGAAGTCGCTGGCGTATCCGGCATCGGGGGATTTTTCCTTCGCCCGCACCAGGATAGACATGGTGACTTCCGCAAGATAATCGAAAACGAGATAATCGACGTTTCCTTTAAGGACGAGTTGCCGAGGCGCTTCCTGGGAATCACCCCAATAACCGGAGGCGCCGCCAATACGGATGGTTTTTGAACGGGTCATGTCCCTCATCCTTTCACTTTATCATCAGTTATCTGCCAGGCGGGTTTTCGTTTTTCGGCAAAGGCGGACTGGCCTTCCTTGCCTTCCGAGCTCCGGTTCAATTCAGAGAATTTCGTGGCGGAGAAACGGATCATGTCCTCTTCCGGAAGAGAGCCCACTTTCAACATAATGGCCTTGGTCGCGGCATTCGCCATTGGCCCGCAGCGCATCACCCTGGCAACGACATCTTCCAGTGTCTGATCTATTTCCGCATCAACGCAAAGATATTGTGCAATGCCATAGTCGAAGGCTTTCACGCCATCGAAGCGATCGCCGGTGAGAGCAAGCTGCCGTGCCCGCGTCAACCCGATACGCTTGACGACATAAGGCGCAATCTGCGCCGGCGCAACGCCGAGTGTCGTCTCCGGCATCCCCATGCGCGCGCCTTCTGCGACGATAGTAATATCGGCGAGGCAGGCATATCCCATGCCGCCGCCAAAAGCGGACCCTTCCACCACGGCAATGGTCGTCTGCGGTAAATGTTCGAATTTCAAAAAAGCCATGCCGGCGTCGCGGTTCCGCTCCATAATCGGGTCGCGATCTTTCGTCACAACATCGTCGGCCATATTGCGCCGCTCCTTTATATCGCCGCCCGCGCAGAAATGTCCGCCCGCTCCGCGCAAGACAACAACCCGCACTTCCGGTGTCGCTTGCAGCCAGTCAACGACTGCCGCGAATTCCGCCCCCATCTGGCTGTTGATCGCGTTGCGTTGGTCCGGCCGGTTGAATGTCAGGTTCAGGCGCGGCCCCTTGACTTCCAGCAGCAAATTTTCACATTCAGGTAATCCATGCATTATTCTTTTTCTTTCTTTTTAAGCGCATCTTCCAGACCCTTATTTTTCGGTCAGGTATTTTTTAAACATATCCTTAAACTGGTCTATTTGCAGCGAAACTTTTTCATGTCCTCCCGCAATCATTTTCGTAAGGGCGAGGCCCCTGAGAATAATCAACAGCATCAAACGCCAAGAGAGGATTTCCTTCCGTCCACGCCCACTATCGGCAAAAACCCTTTGCCAGACAATAGCTCTTTGCTGCTCCAGCTCCTCCAAGGTTGAAGAAATTGCAGCCTCGAATTCCGGATCCTGGCGTCCCCGCACGGCAATTTCGATAAAGGCCGCATAATTTTCACTTCTAAATCCGCGCCAATAGTCGTCGACCACCCTGTCAATCCGCGCGGGCAACGGCAACTTGATGAGATCATCGGCCGCCAGATGCTGACCAAGACGTCCAGCAATCTCGACGATACTATCCATCAACAGAGACTTCGGGCTATCAAAATGATATTGAATGGCGCCCCGCGTGAGCCCCGCTTCCCGCGCGACATCCTCCATGGTCAGTTGCGCGGCCCCTTTTTCATGCAGCAGCTTTATCGTCGCCTCAACCAGCTTGGCGCGGGTTTCAAGGCGCCGTTCTTCCTGCCGCCTCCGCCCGCCTCCATTCTCCTCATCCATGAAAGTCACTGGGCATCTCTTTCACATCCGTTCTTCCCGCAAAAAATCGGACAGATCCCGCCAAATTAATTGCAATTGTAACATTCATGCATGAATGTTAATATCAATGAGCCAAAAAAACAATCCCTGTCAAGGGCCCGCGGATACCTATCGGATCGACGGGAATAAAAAAGTGGAATACCGTCATGCAATTCACCCAGGAACACCGGGAACTTACCGAAAGTCTGAAAAAATTCATCGAGGCGGAAATCAATCCCCATGTCGACGGGTGGGAGGAAGCGGAGCAGTTTCCCGCCCACAAGCTCTTCAAAAAAATGGGCGACATGGGATTTCTAGGGATCAGTAAACCCGCCGAATATGGCGGCAGCGGTCTGGACTATTCCTATGAGGCGGTCGCGTCGGAAGCACTCGGATATATCGCCTGTGGCGGCGTCGCCATGGCGATTGGCGTGCAGACGAATATGTCTACGCCCGCTCTCGCCCGGCATGGCTCGGATGAACTCCGCCGGAATTTCCTCGCGCCCGCTATCAAAGGCGAGATGGTCGGTTGCGCCGGCGTGACGGAGGCCGCCGCCGGTTCGGACGTTGCCAGCCTCAAGACGACAGCGCGCAAAGACGGCGACGACTACGTGATCAACGGCTCGAAGATGTATATCACCAACGGCTTGCAGGCGGACTGGATTTGCCTTCTTGCAAACACCGGCGACGGCCCCGCACACAAGAACAAGTCGCTGATCATTGTTCCTATGGACAGCCCCGGCATAACGAAACACAAGATCCGCAAGATCGGTATGATGTCCTCCGATACCGCACAGCTTTTCTTTGATGAGGTACGGGTACCCCAGCGCAACCGGATCGGCGAGGAAGGACGCGGCTTTATCTATCAGATGCAGCAGTTCCAGGAGGAACGGCTGTTTGCCGCCGCCCGCGGTCCCCGGGTCATGGAAGAGGCGATTAATGAGACGATTGAATATACCCGTGAACGCAAGGCTTTCGGGAAATCCATCCTCGACAATCAGGTGGTAAATTACCGTCTCGCGGAATTGCAAACGGAAGTCGAGGCGCTGAGGGCCCTTACCTACCATGCAGTCGAGCGGTATGTCTCGGGTGAGGATGTCACCAAGCTCGCCTCCATGGCGAAACTGAAAGTCGGGCGGCTGCAACGTGAAGTGATGGACAGCTGCCTGCAATATTGGGGTGGTCAGGGCTACATGTGGGAATCTTCTATCTCCCGCAAATTCCGTGATTTCCGCCTCACGTCCATCGGCGGCGGTGCAGATGAAGTCATGCTGAAGGTGATCACCAAACTGATGGGGATCTCGCCGGACTGAGGGAGGGAAAGATGGATCTAACGGATCGCGCGGAGCATAAGATTTTCCGTGAGGAAGTGCGCGACTTTATTGCCGCTTACCGGCATCTCGCCCCCGAAGACACTGCCCATTCCTATAGGCTGATGCCCCGCCCCTATTCAGACGAAGTGCGGAACTGGCAGAAACTGCTGGTCGAGAAAGGCTATGCGAACCGGACTGTCCCAAAGGCTTATGGCGGCTTCGGTGCGGAGCCGGATATCCTGAAATCGAAAATTATCGCGGACGAGTTTTTTAAGGTAAATGTGCCGCAAGGGCTCTACAGTCAAGGTATCTCTATGCTGGTGCCGACGTTATTGGAACATGGCACGGAAGAGCAAAAGAGAAAATGGATCGCCCCAACGGTCCGCGCCGACGTTTTCTGGTGCCAAGGCTACTCGGAACCCAATTCAGGTTCCGATCTCGCCAGCCTACAAACGAGCGCCATTGAGGATGGCGATGATTTCATCATCAACGGCTCGAAAATCTGGACATCCTCGGCCCATGTCGCGCAAATGATTTTCTGCCTCGTCAGAACCGAACCTGAAGCCGGAAAATATGATGGGATCAGTTACCTGATTTTTCCAATGGATACACCCGGGATTGAGATACGGCCACTGCAAACGATGACAGGCCACCCGTCCTTCAACGAGGTCTTCTTCACTGACGTCCGCGTCCCGAAAGCAGCCGTCGTCGGCGGCCGCGGCAACGGCTGGAAAGTCGCGAACAGTACTCTTGCTCATGAGCGCGGCATGCTGTCCAACGCAAATCTGTCGCTGGAGCGGTTACAGAAAATCGAGAAGCTCCTCAAGACCGAAACAATTGACGGCGCGCCTGTCGGCGAGAATGCCGCCCTGATGGATCGCTATATTCGCCTGCAGGCGCGGGTGCAGGGCATGCGGCTCCATGAAATGCGGCTGATTACGGCGGCATCCATGGGTAAGCCGCGCGGCCTCGAGGATTTGGTCTGCAAGCTGCTCGGGTGCGAAATCAACCATCAGCTCGATGCTCTCGCCATAGATATCCTAGGTGAGATTGGCGTTCTCTACGACGGCATTCCCTCGATCGATCTCGACGGGGTCTGGCAGCAGCTTTACATGTATGATCTTGGCCTGATCATCGGTGGCGGCACCGCGCAAATCCAGAAGAATATCATAGCGGAACGAGGCCTGGATATGCCGCGTGAGCCTAAAACGACAAAAGGATAACCCGATGTTTTTTGGCCTATCAGAAGAGCAGCTGCTTATTCAGGACAGTTTCCGGGGGACGCTGGACCGGCTTGTCAGCCTTGATCGCATCCGTGAGATTTCGAACGGCAACTCATCAATCGACCGAGCGCTCTGGAGGGAACTCACCGCTCTCGGACTGCCGGGCCTTCTTATCGACGAAGAACAAGGCGGCAGCGGCCTGCAGCTCTTCGAGGCAGCCATCGTCGCCACAGAGCTTGGGCGCAGCATGGCGTCAGTCCCATTCGCTTCGGCCGCCATTATGGCGCCGCTTGCCCTGAAGCACGCGGGCAGCGATACTCAGCAAAAGGAATGGCTGCCGAAAATTGCGTCGGGAGACATCATCATCGGCACGGCGCTCGCACAAGCCGCGAGCGGCGCAAGACGAGGGGCTGGTGTCACGGCCTCTAATAACAGGCTGAATGGCAAAGCATCCTTTGCTCTTGATGCGTCGGAGGCTGATGCAATCCTCATTGCAGATGAAGATAGTAATCTTTATCTCGCAAGAACTGATGCCAAAGGCCTTGAGCAAAAGAACTTACCGACGATCGATGGCGCCCGCCCACTCAGCGATATCATCCTGACTGATGTCGACGTGGAACACCTCGGCAATGGCAGCAAGGACTGCGTTGAGGACATAATCAATGCGGGACGAATTATCCTCACGGCGGAAAGCTTCGGGGCAGGAGAAGAAATGCTCCGCCGGGCCGTCGCCTATGCAAAGGAAAGGAAGCAGTTCGATCGCGTCATCGCCTCCTTCCAGGCGGTGAAGCACCTCTGCGCGGAAATGGCGGCTGAATTGCAGCCCTGCCAGTCGCTCATCTGGTACGCCGCCTACGCCTATGACAACCTGCCCGAAGAAGCGCGACTCGTAGTCCTTCTCGCGAAATCCCATATGGATGAGGTTGGGCGTTTCGTTGCGCGCACGGCAACGGAAGTGCATGGTGGGATGGGCTATACAGACCTGATGGGACTTCATTTCTGGTTTAAACGGATCGGGTTCAATCGCGCCCAGCTTGGCAGCCCGGAAAAACTGCGAGCCATGGCTGCGGCGATGCAAGGTTTTACAGGGGCAATTACCCCTGCATCCTCTCAGACAGCGGCGGCGAGATAGCTTGCCTGGTTAATCGCCCGCTTGGCATCGAGTTCCATCGCCTCATACGCACCACCGACCAGTTCAACGCTGATCCCCTTTTCCGCAAGTTCGTCGTAAAGGCCGCGCAAAGGCAACTGGCCTGCGCAAATAATCACCGTATCCACATCCATGATCTCATAGCGGTCATTTATCATCAGATGCAGGCCTTCATCATCGATCTTGAGATACTCCACTCCGTTGATCATCTTCACGCCGCGACGGGCAAGCGCAATACGATGGGTCCAACCTGTCGTCTTGCCAAGTCCACGTCCGACAGGAGTCGATTTGCGTTGCAGCAGAGTAACTTCCCGATCCGCCTTCGCGACAATTGGCTCAACGCCGGTGACCCCGCCGCGCGGATGGTTTTCAAAATCGATCCCCCATTCTTTTGCAAAAATATCGATATCCAGCGCGGCGAATTTTCCCGAATGCATGATTTTTTCTGCGACATCAAAACCGATCCCGCCCGCGCCCATGATCGCGACTTTCTTGCCCACTGGCTTGATGCCCTTGATCACATCAATATAGCTGACAGCCTTGGGATGATCGATCCCTTCGATATCGGGGATGCGCGGGGAAATACCCGTAGCCACGACAACCTTGTCATAGCCTTCCGCCGCCAGCACGTCGGCCGTAGCGCGCGTGTTCAGTTTGACGTCAATGCCGCGTTTCTCAATCATCTTGTTGAAATACCGGATGGTCTCGTAAAATTCCTCTTTCCCCGGTATCCGCTTCGCGAGATTAAACTGGCCGCCGATTTCGGAAGCGGCATCGAAGAGCGTCACCTTATGGCCGCGTCGTGCGGCCACTTCGGCATATGCGAGGCCTGCCGGACCGGCGCCGACGACGGCAATATTTTTTTGCTCCACCGTGGGTTCGTAATTCAGGAAAGTTTCATGGCAGGCGCGCGGATTAACGAGGCAGCTGACTTCCATTCCATTGAATGTATGATCAAGGCAGGCCTGATTGCAGGCAATACAGGTGTTGATCTCGTCTTCACGGCCCTCAAAGGCCTTGTTCACGAGATCGGCGTCCGCCAGCATCGGCCGCGCCATCGAGACAATATCCGCATCGCCCCGCGCGAGGACGCTTTCGGCGACATCGGGCATGTTAATGCGATTGCTGGTGATCAGCGGGATATTCAGCTCTTTTTTAAGGCGGCCGGTAACGCCGGTAAACGCCGCGCGCGGCACCATCGTTGCGATGGTCGGCACGGCTGACTCATGCCAAGTGAAATGTGTGCTGATGATATTGACGCCAACCTCTTCCATTTTCTTGGCAAGCAGTACTATTTCATCCCAGGACATACCGCCCTGCAGCATATCCATCGCCGCGATACGGAAAATCAGGATAAAATTCGGCCCAACTGCCTCGCGGATGCGGCGCATGACCTCGACGGGAAAGCGCATGCGGTTTTCGTAAGGCCCGCCCCACTGATCCGTCCGCTGGTTTGTTTTCTCGACCAAAAAAGTACTCAGGAGATACCCGGCTGAACCAATAACCTCAACGCCGTCATAGCCTGCTTTCTGCGCACAAACCGCACAATTCACCATATCCGCGATTTGCTTCTCTATTCCCGCTTCATCCAGCTCGCGAGGGGTCGTGCTGGCAATTCGAGAGCGGATCGCTGACGGTGCAACCGGGTTATCATTCCGGGCGAGAGGGCCCATATGCAGTATCTGCATGCATATTTTCACATCTGGATCGGCATCGTGTACGGCCTTTGTTACTAGCCGATGGTGCTCGACCTCCTCCGCATTTGAAAGCTTCGCGCCCATCCCGCCTTCAGAATTAGGTGAAATACCGCCGGTGATGATCATGCCGACACCCCCTCTTGCACGCTCGGCGAAATAGACGGCCATCCGCTCAAAGCCATTTTCGAGCTCCTCAAGCCCAGTATGCATCGAGCCCATCAGGGCGCGATTCTTTATTTGAGTAAATCCAAGGTCAAGAGGCGAAAAAAGGTTCGGATATTTTTGATGTGCTGGCATTTTCTTTTTCTTCCAAACTGTTTTCAATGTTTCAGGCGTGACGGGCACCGGCCGCTGGCGGATTGCGGGCGGGCCCGGCAAAACACTGGGCAACTGCCATCCAGCGCGTTGCGATGTCGCCGCGGACATTTAATTTCGTATCGGCAATATTTCTCGTCTGGGTCACTACCTGACAAAACTCTGCGGCCTCTCCTTCAATCACGTCTGCAGTATTCTCCGAATTCCATTCCCAGATTTCGCCTGACGGCGCCGTCAGCTTCACATGCGGAACCGTTTCCGGAACATCCTCGCCGCGGTTTTTGAAGGTCCAGCCAAACGTATTCATACCCATTACAGCTATGCTTTTGATGCGGTCATGATTGATCCGCTCAACGCCGAGAAGATCATAAATCTCCTGCGCATGCGACCATGTTTCCATAAGCCGCGCTGAGATACTGGAGCGGGCGCTCATACTCGGCCCCACCCATTTGAGGCGCTGCTTCGGATCGGCGGCGTAAAAGCGGTCCGCCATTTCATGAAAAAAACTGTGCCATGCATCACGCAGCGCAACCCCTTTTAAGCCGCCAAGCAGCTCATCGGTTGCCTGGACAACTGAGCCGGATTTCTCCCGCTCCGCATTCAATTCTCCGTAGACGCGGTGGAATTCCAATTCGTCGGAAAGAGTCAGGTCCGCGACATAGTTGAAGAAATGAAGATGCTGCAACACGTCGTTGATGGTCCAGTCGCGAAACAGTGTTACCCGATCATAGTCCGCATCGGCAAGAGGTGACACAAGGTCATAGAGCGCATCGCTTTCATCTCTGAAATCATAGGCTTCTATTAACATCGGAATTTCTCCATTTTCATTGATATTATAGCAGCTTGCGCTTTACTAGACTTCTGCAATCTCGAACAAAAGGTCATCGACCGCAACCTGGCTCGCCGCTGTTGCAATCACCTCCTGCACGACACCTGCTATCTGGGCAACGATATCATGCTGCATTTTCATCGCCTCGAGGACAGCAAGGCGGGTCCCGACCTCCACCTCGTCACCGACTTGAACAAATACCTCCAGGAGAGTGCCATGCATTGGAGCGGCCACGTGCCCACTCCCCGCCATCACCTCTGCCGCCCCTGCAAAGGCAATCATATTGACGAAGCGGAGCGTCTTGCCTTCATCCGTGAGTTCAAGAATACCCTCCGCCGGTGCCTCGAAATGCACACGCTTGCGGCGGCCGTCGACAGTCAACTGAGCCCTGTTGTCCGCCATTGCCACGACTTCTACAAACAGATCGGCGCCGTCGACATTGATTTCATAGTTGCCGTCCCTCAGCGGAGAAACCGTGACATCGGTTTTCATATCCGCTGAGCCATACACATAACGCGTGAGAAGCGATCCGCCGCTTGACCAGTCCATGAGACGATCACTGACGCAGATTGCCTCAGCCAGCGCCTTCTCCCGCTCGACCCGATATTGCAGCACGGCCGCCATCGCCATCTCTGTCCTGTCCGGATTTTTCGCGGCGAGTTTGTCACTGTCAAATTCCTCGGTGATAAATGCGGTTGTCACCTGCCCGCGCGCAAATTTCTCATTCGCGAGAATATCAATCAGGAACCCCCGGTTCGTCGTTAACCCGAAAAGCACCGTATTTTTAAGTGCCTCGATCAACCGATTCCGCGCGACTTCCCGTGTCTCACCATAGGCAATGACTTTTGCGATCATCGGATCGTAGAAAGGGGAAATTGCCGCGCCTGCATCAATCCCGCTGTCGAAGCGGATGCCATCACCGGACGCTGGACGCCATGTGGTGATTTTGCCCGTGCAGGGAAGGAAATCCTGTGCCGTATCTTCAGCATAAAGCCGCACTTCAAGGGCGTGCCCTGTGAGCTTCACATCCTTTTGCTCGATCCCAAGTGGTTCGCCTTGCGCAACCTGGATTTGCAGGGACACAAGATCAAGTCCGGTAATCAATTCCGTCACTGGATGCTCTACCTGCAGGCGGGTATTCATCTCTAGGAAATAGAAATTATTTGCGCTATCCAGCAGGAACTCGACCGTGCCCGCACCGCGATAGTTGATACTGCGGGCGGCTTCGACGGCTGCCGCTCCCATTCTCGCGCGAAGTTCCTCCGTCATCACGGGACAAGGCGCTTCCTCGACAATTTTCTGGTGGCGCCGCTGAACCGAGCAATCGCGCTCGCCCAGATGAATAACATTTCCATGCGTATCCGCAAACACCTGAACTTCCACATGGCGCGGTTCGATGATTGCCCTTTCCAGGATCAACTCATCAGAACCGAACGCGTTCAGCGCTTCCGATCTGGCCGAGGCCAAAGCGGTCATCAGTCCGTTTTCATTCTGTACAAGGCGCATACCGCGACCGCCGCCGCCCGCTGCGGCCTTCACCATCAGCGGAAAGCCGATTTTCCTGGAGGCTTCGACAAATGCCTCGCCGGATTGATCCGGCTCCTCGTAGCCCGGAACGCAAGGGACATCCGCTGCAATCATTCGCCGTTTTGCCGCCGCCTTGTTTCCCATGAGATCGATGGCTTCCGTGGTCGGGCCTATAAAAACCAGACCGGCCTCATCGCAGGCGCGGGCGAACGATGCATTTTCGGACAGGAACCCGTATCCCGGATGGATGGCTTCTGCTCCCGTTTCCGCGGCAGCCTGCAAAATTTTATTCATGTCAAGATAGGACTGCTGAACCGGCGCTGGCCCGATCAGGACCGCTTCATCGGCCATCCGGACATGAAGGGCAGCGGCATCAGCCTCAGAATAGACGGCGATTGTCCGGTAGCCGAGGCTTTGTGCAGTCTTCATAACCCTGACGGCGATTTCGCCCCGATTGGCGACAAGTATACTATTGAATTTTCTCATTTTTCCGGGCCTGCTATTTCATTTGTTTATTATTATCATTTATTTCCGGATTTAAAGCCGGCCCACGCCGAAGCTGTTCGGCTGTAACGTTCGATTGCGGGCCTCCCAGCAGGTTTGCAACGCAAACCCCAGAACCTTGCGACTGTCCCGAGGGTCGATCACGCCCTGGTCCAGCAACCGGCCCGAGGTATAGAAAGCATCCGCCTGACTATCAAAATGCGCGATCAATCGCTTCTTTTGCGCGGCCAGCGCCTCTTCATCGACAGGTATGCCTTTTCGCTCGGCACCGCCGCGCGCGACCTGTTCCATTGTGATCGCTGCCTGCTCTCCACCCATCACGCCGGTTTTAGCATTCGGCCAGGCAAACAGAAAGTCGGGTTCATAGGCAAGGCCGGCCATGCCATAGTTGCCAGCGCCAAAGCTCGCGCCGATATAGAGCGTAAGCTTGGGCACCCGGACGTTGGAGACCGCCTGGATCATTTTCGACCCATGTTTGATCATGCCCTTTTGCTCATACTCCTTACCGACCATGTAGCCGGTGATGTTGTTTAGGAAAACAAGCGGGATATTGGCCTGGTCGCAGAGCTGGAAAAACTGACCGCCTTTCGCCGCCCCGTCAGGATCGATCGGTCCGTTATTACCGACAATGCCGCAGGCCTGCCCGAAAATGCTCCCTTGCAGACAGACAAGGGTCGAGCCGTATCTCGGCTTGAATTCGTCAAACTCCGATCCGTCCACAAGCCTTGCAACAACTTCCCGCACATCATAGGGCTTGCGATAATCGACTGGCACAACACCTGCAATCTCGTCGGGGTCATACAGCGGCTCCCTGAAATTTTTGATATCGGGTTTCGGACAGTTATTGTTCCAGCCCAGCCGACCAACAATATCACGGGCAATCAGCAGGCCATGGGCATCGTCTTCGGCCAGATATTCCACAAGGCCCGTCGTCGTCGCATGCATTTCTGACCCGGCCAATTCTTCCTCATCGGAAATCTCCCCTGTCGCGGCCCGTACCAGCGCCGCGCCGCCGAGTGACGCGCGGCCGCGCCCCCGGATACCGATAACATAATCGCTCATTCCGGGAAGATAGGCACCGCCCGCCGTCGATGGGCCGTGCAGAACAACAAAAGTCGGGATTCCGGCAGCGCTCAACTTCGCAAGGCGCTGAAACCCGCCACCGCCATGCGCCCAGGATTCCACCTGATATTTCAGGAGATTGGCGCCCGCGCTCTCGACCAGATGAACAAAGGGAAGCTTCTTGTCGATCGCTATGTCCTGACAGTTACGGAGTTTCTCTCCCGATTTTTGCGTCATCGCACCTGCGTTGATACCGCTGTCGCTTGCGCAAATCATGCAGCGGACACCCTTGATAAAGCCGATCCCCGTAATTGAACTCGCGCCCGGTATGCTTTTCTCCCGGTCATTTGTGTCGACCATATAGTTGGCAAGGCCGAATAGCTCGAGAAACGGCATACCCGGATCCAGAAGACGGACAATCCGCTCCCTCGGCGTCAGTTGCCCTCGCTCCTCAAACCGGTCGCGCCGACGTTCGGACAGCTGTTTCGCCCTGTCTTTCAAGGCATGAAGATCATCGACGAGCGCCAGCATTTCACGGCGGTTGGCCGCAAAGGTTTCAGACGCAGGTACTATTCTGGAAGTGAAGACTGCCATTCGGAACTCCGGCTTATTTTTATTTTTATTTATTAATAGCATAGGTAAGTCTGTGGGGTTAAGAAAAAAACGGCGTCTGCAAATTTAGCCCGTCGAAATTCTCTGGCGTTATATCCGCAGTCGTTCTAAACTGCACCAATGCCGGTAATGGCATCGCGGGGAACACGGAAAACGTGGCCCAAGGCAAAGACATATAACGGCACTAAGAAATAATAAAAAAGGAGCCTGTCGAGATGGAAGTAGGAATATTGGCCTACGGGGGATATATCCCGCAAAGCCGATTGCAGCGTAGCGAAATTGCCAAAGCCCATAGCTGGTTTAACCCGGGATTAAAGGGCCTCGCCAAAGGTGAGCGCGCCATGGCGAACTGGGATGAGGACAGCGTCACCATGGCGGTCGAAGCCGCGCGGGATTGCTTGGCCGATTTTGACCGCGATCAGCTCTCCGCGGTCTATATGGCCTCAACCACCTTTCCGTTTATGGATCGGCAGAATGCCGGTATCGTTGCTGACGCGTTGAATTTGAATAGCAGTCTGCAAACTCTGGATTTCGCCTCCTCGCAACGCGCGGGCAGTGGCGGATTGTCCGTCGCCTTGCAGGTCGCCAATGGCGGCAGCGGCCCGATCCTGTTCACCACGTCCGAAAAACGTCTGACTAGGGCTGCAAGCCCACTGGAAATGACTTCAGGTGATGGCGCTGCTGCTTTCCTCGTTGGTCAGGGCAAGGTGATTGCCCGTCTTCTAGGTAGCCATACAGAAGCCGTCGATTTTGTCGATCACTTCCGCGGCGAGGGCGAGGCATATGATTATAACTGGGAAGAACGCTGGGTGCGCGATGAGGGCTATCTCAAGATCGTACCTGCGGCGGTTGAAGCCCTCCTTTCAAAAACCGGCGTCACGGCGGCGGAAATTACCACCTTCTGCTTCCCGGTGGCCGCGCGCGGCGTCGCGGCAAGCCTTGCGAAGAAAATCGGCATGCCGGAGAGTGCGGTTGCGGATAATCTGCAGGAAAATTGTGGTGAAACCGGCACAGCCCACTCCATGGTGATGCTGGCCCAAGCGCTGCAGAACAGCAAGCCCGGCGACAAGATCCTTGTCGCAAGCTTCGGTCAGGGCAGTGACGCTCTGCTCTTTGAGGTGACAAAAGAAATTAACTCGCTTTCACCGCGCAAAGGGGTATCCGGTTATCTTGCTCGCCGCTATGCGGAAACCAATTACAACAAGTTCCTGGCTTTCCACGACCTCGTCAATTTGGAACGAGGCATTCGCGCGGAAACGGACAAAAAAACAGGACTTACGACCCTCTACCGGAACAAGAGCATGATCCAGGGAATGGTGGGCGGACAATGTTCGCAATGCGGTACGGCGCAGTTCCCGAAATCCAATATGTGCGTCAACGAAAATTGCGGCGCCATAGGTACGCAGGAGGATTACCCCTTCGCAGATCGGGTTTCCAAGGTGAATTCCTTTACCGCTGACCGGCTGACCTATTCTCCCGATCCGCCCGCTTACTACGGCATGATCCAATTCGAGGAAGGCGGGCGGTTGATGAGTGATTTTACGGACGTTTCACCGGAGACCGACATCAAGGTGGGCATGCCTATGCGCATGATGTTCCGGGTCAAGGACTATGACAACAAGCGTGGGTTCAGGCGCTATTTCTGGAAAGCGGCCCCCGCGGGCGCTTCAAATAAAGGAGAATAATAATGGCTTCAGGAATTAGAGATAAGGTTGCTATTTTGGGCATGGGTTGCTCGAAGTTCGGCGAACGCTGGAACGACAACGCGGAAGATCTGATGATCGAGGCCTATGTCGAAGCTCTTGAAGATGCTGGCATTGAGAAAAGCCAGATCGAGGCTGCCTGGCTTGGCACCGGAATTGAGGAAGAACATGTCGGCAAGTCGGCGGTTCCGCTTTCCATGGCGTTGCGGCTACCCAATATTCCGGTTACGCGCGTTGAAAACTATTGCGCCAGCGGATCAGAAGCCTTCCGGGGCGCCGTCTATGCCGTTGCCTCCGGCGCCTGTGATATTGCCCTGGCTCTCGGCGTCGAGAAGCTGAAAGACACCGGCTACGGCGGTCTGCCGCAACGCAATCGTGGCTCCGTCAACGACCTGTTCTGGGCGAATGCTTCTGCGCCCGGATCTTTCGCGCAACTTGCCTCCGCATATTCCGCCAAGCATGGTGTCAGCAAGGAAGACATGAAGCGGGCCATGGCCCATATTTCTGTCAAAAGCCATGACAACGGGTCACGCAATCCGAAGGCGCATCTTCGCAACAAGATCAATGAAGACAAAGTGATAAACGCTCCGATCATTGCGGATCCGTTTGGCCTTTTTGATTGCTGCGGCGTCAGTGACGGATCAGCCTGCGCCATCGTAACAACGCCGGAAATCGCAAAATCCCTCGGCAAGAAAGATCCCGTACCGGTCAAGGCGATGCAGCTTTCAGCCTCCAATGGTACCGAAGCCCAGCATAACTCCTGGGACGGTAGCTATTTTGTGACCACGCGCGCTGCTGCCAATCGCGCTTATAAGGAAGCGGGGATCACTAAACCCCGCGACCAGATCAGTTTGTTCGAGGTTCATGACTGTTTCTCCATTACGGAATTTGTTACCATGGAAGACCTTTTCATTTCCGAGGAGGGCAATGCGGTCAACGATATCATGAATGGCTTCTATGATGCGGACGGCAAAATTCCCTGCCAGATTGATGGCGGTCTTAAATGCTTCGGCCACCCGATCGGCGCGTCGGGCCTTCGCATGATTTACGAGATGTATCTGCAGATGCAGGGCCGCGCGGGAGAACGCCAGCGTAAAGAGGAACCAGTCTTCGGCATGACGCATAATCTGGGCGGTTTCCCCCATCAGAATGTCTGCTCAATCACGATTGTCGGAAAAGAAGGCGCGTAATTCTTTTCGCTGATCTCTTCAGGTTGCCTCCACTCCCGGGCAGCCTGAAGAGATATTTTTCAGACAGTTTCAGGCTGATTTACGAAGGTCGCCTATCTTGTCTTTCAGAACCCTTTTTAAAACCTTCCCCGTCGCGTTGCGCGGCAATTCATCCATAAACACCACATGTTTCGGGATCTTGTAGCGGGCGAGCTTGTCCTGGCAAAAGAGGACCAGATCATCGGCGGTCAGTTTTTTATCCGGCGCCACTACAACGACGGCGCATCCAACCTCATCCCAGCGATCATCCGGCACTCCGATGATGGCGAGGTCGGCGATTTCCGGCATTTTGAATAATATGCTCTCGATTTCTGCCGGATAGACATTCTCCCCGCCGGAGATATACATATCCTTCCAGCGGTCGACGATAAAATAATGCCCATCCTCATCGACGCGGCAGGCGTCGCCGGTATGGAGCCAGCCGTCCGTGATTGCTTCCGCGTTTGCTTCCGGCCGGTTCCAGTAGCCAGGAGTAATATTCGGGCCCTTCACCCAGAGCTCACCGGTCGTTCCTTGCGGAACATCATTTCCATTCTCATCGACGACGCGCGCCTCGGCATTCATCGCCAGCTTGCCCGCGGAGCCCGGCTTGGCAAATGCCATCTCTGCATCCTGAACGGTAACGGTCGGGCTTGTCTCGGTCATGCCATAACCTTGCTGTAGGGCCAGACCGCGCGCCTTGTAGGCTTCAAGAAGCGGTACCGGTGTTGGCGCGCCGCCGACGCCTGAGCAGGCTAAACGCGAGAGATCCGTCGCGCCGAATGCCGGATGCTGGCTCATGAAAAGATAATTCGCTGGCACGCCGAAGAAATGGGTAAGGCCGATCTCCGGATCATCAATAAGCCGGAGGCATTCGCCGGGGTCAAAGGTGCGCATGACAAGGGTCGTGCCGCCGAAATAAAGCGCAACCGAGCTATAACAGTTCAGCCCGCCCGTATGGAAGAGTGGCAGTATGGTGAGCGTCTTCGCATTCGGCGTGAAATAGGTCGGAACACCCAAATTCACCGCGTTGTAAAAAGCCATGCCATAAGTGTTCATCGCGCCCTTCGGCAGACCAGTCGTGCCCGAGGTATACATGATCGTCCAGACATCGTCATGGGTGAGTGTGGCAACCACCGGTGTCGGGCTTGCGGCCGCGATAGCTGCCTCATAGGGTGTATGGCCACCACCGCCCGTTGTCTCCAATATATGGGACACGCCTGTTTTTTCTTTCAGTTCTACCATCTCAGCCGCAAACTGCGCGTCGTGGATCATTACCTTTGGCTCGGCATCGCGGATGATAAAATCGAGCTCCGACACCGTCAGCCGCCAGTTCAAAGGAAGGAATATAGCGCCAATCTTGGCGCATGCGGCCTGTGTCTCGAGCATATCCGTCGAGTTCATCGCAAGAACACCGACGCGATCGCCTTTTTCAACACCGCAGTTCTTCTGCAGATGCGCCGCGAGCCTCAACGCCCGGTCATTGGCCTCGGCATAAGTGAAGTGGCGATTGGAGTGAAGGTCCACCCAGACCTCCTTCCCCGGCACCCTTTCCGCGTGATGGGCCAGCCAGTCATAATGCATTACAGTCATAGTTTCCTCCCGGTCATACTTTTTGTTCTTTTGGGTTTTTCTTTACTTATATCTCCATCTGGCGCGCGACAAGATCGCGCATGATCTCTTCCGATCCGCCGCCGATCGCCATCACACGCACCTCGCGATAAATCCGTTCCACGCGGCACCCCCGCATATAACCGGCGCCGCCCAGTATCTGCATCGCCTCGCGCGCGCAGAATTCAAGGGTCTGCGTCGCCTGGACCTTCAGCAGGGAAAGATCTGCGACCGGGCGTTCACCCGCCTCCACACGGAAGGCGCATTGCTCAAGATAGGCCTGGGTCGCGTTTATCTTGCGAGCCATTTCGGCAAACTTGTGACGGATCACCTGATGATCGGCTAGCCTTTTGCCAAAGGTCTTGCGCTCCCGCGCCCAGGCGAGGGCATCCTCAAGACAAACTCGCGCCGATGCATTGGCACCCGCAGCCATTCCCAGTCTTTCGCTGTTGAAATTGGTCATGACACCAATGAAGCCTTTGTTTTCCTCGCCGATCAGGTTGCTTTTGGGTACCCGGACGTCATCAAAATAAAGTACCGCAGTATCAGATGCCCACCACCCCTGCTTCTTGAGCGGTGTACGGGTAAAGCCAGGCCGGTCCCGCTCGATCAGCAGCAAGGAAACGCCCCCCCGCCCCTCGCCGCCGGTGCGGACGGCCACACTATAATAATCGGCACGCATGCCGCCCGTGATAAACATCTTCGAGCCGTTCACCAGATAGTCATCGCCGTCGGCAACGGCACGGGTCTGGAGGTTCGCGACATCCGATCCGCCGGAGGGTTCCGTAATGGCCAGCGCATGGATCTTTTCCCCCGCAAGAACGGCGGGGGCAATTCTGCGCTTCATTTCCTCTGATCCGGTGGCAAGGACCGGAGGCAAACCGATGCTATGCACCATCAGGCTTGCGTTGATGCCGCCCGCCCCGATGCGGGCCATTTCCTCGGCGGTTATGATATTGAAAAAGGCATCGACCGGCGTGCCGCCGTATTCCTCCGGATAGCCCAGGCCCAGTAGCCCGACAGCCGCCGCCTTCTTATAGAGATCGCGCGGGAATTCGCCCGCCTCGTCCCACTCATCTACATGAGGCATGATTTCCTGATAGACAAAGGCGCGGAGGGTCGCCCGCCAGGCGCGGTGATCTTCTGTGTAATAGGGGCCATGGTAGCGGTGGTCAAAGTCAAACGGATTCTCTCCATTTTCGAACGACGGGGCCATTGCATTGGTCCTTTTTTCTTAATTTTACAACCGATCCGCTTCATGAACGGATATCTCATTTTCCCTTATCATGCCCGTTTTCGAAGGTTTGTGAAAGCCCCTCGCACGCAAATTGCGAAGAGATTTGAAACCTGCCCCATATCGCCGTAAGATGAGAAAAAATAACAACGATCCTCACATCAGAAAGGGACAACCCGCCGTGACCGACAGCTGCTTCGACGTACAAATAGCCAACGACATTGCCCATATCATCCTCAATCGGCCGGAAAAGCGAAACAGCATGATCCCTGCATTCTGGAATGAACTTCCGGAAATTGTCCATGACATTGATGAGAATGCAAAGGCACGGGTTATTGTTATCTCCTCAACAGGTCCGCATTTCACATCCGGTCTGGATGTCAGCTCGTTTGCTAAAGCGGAGATTACGGATCCGGCGGCAAAAAGGGCCGCTCGCCTTCGTGCCGGCGCCGACTTCTATGGCACCGTCAAGAATATGCAACAGGCCTTCACGGCTCTGGAGGAATGCCGCGTTCCCGTTCTTGCCGCCATCCAGGGCGGCTGCATAGGCGGCGGCGTTGATCTGATTACCGCTTGTGACATGCGCTATGCTACAAAGGATGCCTTCATCACGATTTTCGAGACGAACATCGGCATGACCGCCGACGTTGGAACTTTCCCCCGCATTTCAAAACTCATTGCCGACGGCGTCGCGCGGGAGCTCGCCTATACTGGCCGCCGCATGCCTGCCGACGAGGCGAAAGATGTCGGGCTCGTCAACCGTGTTTTTGACGATCATGCAGCGATGATGAAAGGCGTTATGGAAGTGGCGTCCGAAATCACCAGAAAAGCACCACTTGCGGTCATGGGATGCAAGCGTCTGATGAATTACTCGAGGGATCATTCGGTGCAGGACGGTCTCGACTATATCGCCATCTGGAATGCCAGCATGCTGCAACGGGAAGAGATTTTTGAGGCGATGAAGTCCAATGCCGAGAAACGGCCCGGCGAGTTTGTCGATCTTCCGCCGATCAAGAAACATATTGGCTAAGCCCCAAATGGTGCCGACCGATCACCCCTAATCCGGGGTGGCGATCCCGACAGGACTCGAACCTGTTACCTCAAGATTAGGAATCTTGCGCTCTATCCTGATGAGCTACGGGACCCAAAACTGGGTTTAGCAGAGTGACAATTTTCAGGCCACAGAAAAGTGAAGATTGCACAATGCACAGGCAAAAACCGCCCCTTGCATAAGCCAGCTAGTCAGAAGTCAGCACGCAGTTCTTGGCAAAATCTGCGGCATCATTGGCGGACCAGTCGCCTTTTGGTTTCTCTTTCATCGCCAGGCACCATTCCTTACTGCCGACTTCAGGATCGCAGGCCGTAAGACCGAGAGTAAAAAGGGACAGTAAGAGGAGACTCGCAAGCTTTTTGACCATGTGGCTTTCCCAAAAAATAAAAAAGGGACGAGGTGCAATTATGCGCCCCGTCCCCATTGTCCGTCAAGATTACTTGCCTTCGATGGTCACTACCACACGACGGTTAGCGGCATTGCGCGTTCCATCGGCTGTCTGGACCTTCAAATCCTTCTTACCATAGCTGCGCATGGTGATCTTTTTGGCTTCCATGCCCATATCCATTCCCATGAAGGCAACGGCTTCAGCACGGCGTTCACCAAGCTTGTCGTTATACTCCACGGTACCAACCGTGTCAGTATAACCGGCAATCGTTATTCTGGGATCCTTGAATTTCTTCATATACTCGGCTGCCGCCTTGATTTCCTCAGCAGAACCCGGAAGTGGCGTCGACGAATCGAAGTCAAAGTTCACCTCAAATGATTTTGGCACCATCATCATGGGTTCCGGCTTCTTCTCAATCACGACAACCTTTTCTTCGACGACAGCGACCGGCGCCATCATTTTATCAAGAGCGTCCATTGCGAGAACGAAGGAATCGCGACATGCTGCGATATCTTTGGGTTGGAAATTTTCTTCCTGTTCCTGCACCCAGCAATCAAACCCGGTCTGGGCCTGCGCAGCTTCTTTCGGGAACTTATCGCCGGCACCAGCGCCGAGGGCCGCCATCAAGCGCTCCCGCGCGCCCATCAACACCGGTTCGCGGTCTGCGGGAAGATGCCATTCTTCCGGATGATAGGGGTCAACCTGTTCACCCCGCGTTGCCGCCATGGCTTTTTCTGCAAAGCGGTCTGAATCGATATAATCGCCTTCGTTATATTCTGCTTTTGCAAGCTCGATATAACCGGTATAAAGCGCCTGCTGGAATTCAGTTCCAGTAGGACTTAACTTCTCCGCCTTTTCAAGCTGGCCTCCACAGGCCGCCAGCACGAGCGAGGCAGCGCCAAGAATTGCGTAAGTAACGGTATTTCTCATTTTATTCCCCTCAACCTTGTTCAAGGTAAAATTCGTATTAAGCCAGTCATGGTTAATATTAGTACGTAAAAGGCCACCAAACAACAACATTTCCGGCATATAATTAGGCTGTCCACCGCCGCCAAAAAGAACTGTTCCTAACTTATTGAAATAAGCACGAAACGCCCAATGTCAACTCCTCACGCCCAAATATATTAAAAACACGATAATAAATGAAAATGGTCAAAATTGGGCAATTATTGACTTTTATTGTGATTCGGCGGGAATCGAATACTCCTTCGATCACGGGATTCTTAAACCGATATTGTTTTTATTTCTGCCCATTCCCTGAATGATAAAGGCCGCCCCTGCGATCATGGCAGCAGATCCGGCCAGACAAGCCGCGATACCGCCCCACTGATACAGCAGGCCGGACAGAAGGGTCCCGGCGAGGCGACCGCCGGCATTCGCCATATAGTAGAAACCAACATTGAGCGACGTCGTTTCCGCTTCCGAAATCGCGAGGATCAGATAGGAATGTAAGGACGAGTTAATGGCAAACAGCGCACCGAATAACGCGAGACCGGAGATAATGACAAGACTAACGATATCCAGCGTGCTGGTAGCCACCAGCTTATTCATTAGAATATAAAGGATGATGGCCAACAGCGCCGGAACCAGGGAAAGGCCCCACCCCCAGCGGCTGGCCGCCACGATTTCCGCCGAAAGGCCATCCACCGACTTTTTCACGAACCGCGGTGTAATGGCCTGCACCATTCCGTAGACGATAACCCAGAGCGCCATAAAGGTACCAATTTCGATAAAGCTCCATGCCAGCACTTCCTCCAGAAAGAGGGGCACGCCGACCACAAACCACACATCCCGTCCACCGAAAAGGAAAAACCGGGCGAGTGCGATCAAATTTATCTCGCGGGTTTTCGAGAGAATTCTGGAAAAAGGCGTCTTTGATTTTACCTCCCCTATCCGAGCCTGACGCAACAGAAAGGCCCCCGCCAGAACAAAAGTCAACCCCGCGGCCATCACAATCAATGCGCCTTCAAAACCTATGCCGCCAAGCAAGGCACCGCCAACAAAAAAGCCTGCGCCTTTAAGCGCATTCTTTGACCCCGTGAGCGCTGCCACCCATTTAAACAGTCTGGAATTTCCGCCCTCCGGCACCAGTGCCTTGATTGACGATTTGGCGCTCATCTTGGTCAGGTCCTTGGCAATTCCCGAAAGACCCTGCGACAGGAATACATACAGAACCGAAAATTCCTTCGACCAGCTTGCATCCAGTTGCGACAGCATGAAAAGCGCCGCAATCTGCAGCCAAAGCCCGGCATACAGCGTCACTCTCAAGCCTAATCTGGCAGCGATCCACCCGCCAACCAGATTTGTCACAATTCCGAAAAATTCATACAGAACAAAAAGCGATGCAAGCTCAAGCGGGGAATAACCAAGGCTGTGGAAATGCAGCAGAACCAGCATCCGAAGTGCGCCGTCGGTAAGTGTCAAGCCCCAATAGGCACCGGTTACAACGGCATAATCGCGAACGGCGCTCATGAAAGCTGGCCTGCGGCCTTCGCCACCAATTCCGCCATCCGCCAGACATAGCCGATTTCATTGTCATACCAGGCAAGTATTTTGACTTGGGTGCCATCAACAACCATCGTCGAGGGCGCATCGACAATTGAAGAGCGCCGATCATTGAGAAAATCGGCAGAGACAAGTGGCCGGGTTTCGAACCCCAGAATTCCCGCAAGTTGGGTGCGGCTCGCCTCTTCAAAATAACCGTTCACTTCTTCAGCCGTTGTCGGACGCGCGACCTCCAGGACACAATCCGTCAGCGATGCGTTGAGAAGCGGGACCCGGACGGCTATTCCATTCAGTTTTCCGGCAAGCTCGGGGTAGATCATGGCAATCGCCGTGGCAGATCCGGTCGAGGTCGGAATGAGGGAATTCAGGGCCGATCTTGCCCGGCGCAGGTCCTTGTGCGGGGCGTCGACAAGAACCTGTGTGTTCGTAACATCATGAATGGTCGTGATCAGGCCATGACGGATGCCGATATTTTCCTGCATCACCTTGATTACCGGCGCGAGGCAATTCGTCGTACAGGAGGCATTTGTGAGAATATGATGCCGCGCAGGATCATACAGATGATCGTTTATGCCCATGACGATGTTTAAATCCGCATCCTTCACCGGCGCGGCGACGATGACTTTCCGAACGCTCCCCGAAAGATAAGACGCCAAAACCACTTTCTTTTTAAATTTTCCGGTGCATTCCACAACGATATCGACGTCATGCTCCGCCCAAGGGATATCCTGTGGATCCGCAAAATCCGAAAAAGTCATTTTCCACGGACCGGCCTCTATACTCAGGGGCGTCCAGCGGACCGGCATGTCAAAATGCCCATGAACGCTATCGAATTCCAGCAAATGCGCCGCAGTTTCCGGACCGCCGCTCACTTCATTTATATGAACCACCTCAAATGCGGGATTGCGAGAGGCAATATCATCCAGCGCGGCCCGCAAAAACAACCGCCCCATACGGCCAAAGCCATTGATTCCAACACGAATTGCCATCACCATTCCAATTTCACATGAAGCCCGGCTATATCATCTTATTCTATAGGACGGCTGGAAAATTCAGACAATATGATTTGAGTGTTACCGTTACATGACGGGATATTTTGCTGGACAGGGTCCGCCTTGACCCTGTCTAATCGGGTTGGAACATACGGACGGAAACGACAGGAAACATGGCCCACTCGCATACACAATCCGAGAATTCGCAATCGGCTCATCTCCATAATCACGACCACGCTCCCACAGTGACCGAGGATAGCGAACGCCGGATATTCTGGATAATGTGCCTGACAGGCGGCTATATGGTGTTACAGGCCGTGGGGGGATTATTGTCCGGCTCCCTCGCTCTTATCGCTGATTCCGGCCATATGCTCTCGGATACAGCAGCGCTTGGCCTCGCATGGTTTGCCTTTCTCCTCGCCAAAAAGCCGGCCGACCAAAAAAGGTCTTACGGATATCACCGGTTTCAGATCATGGCCGCCTTCACCAATGGCGTTACCTTATTTTTCATTGCTGGCTGGATTATTTTTGAGGCCATTCAAAGGCTTATTAGCCCTGGCGAGGTTCTTGCCGGCCCCATGCTGGTGATTGCCGCTGGTGGTCTTGCCATCAATGTGGCCGGTTTTCTGGTATTGCATCGCGGCGACAAGGATAATGTCAATATGCAGGGGGCCCTGATCCATATAATGGGCGACATGCTGGGCTCGGTCGCGGCGATTGCGGCCGCCATCATTATTATGCTCACCGGCTGGATGGCAGCAGATCCGTTGCTCTCCGTGCTTGTGGCGGTGATCATTCTCAAAAGCGCTTATAGCTTGGTCCGGCGGTCAGGGCATATCCTGCTGGAAGGAACACCCGATCATCTCGATATGATGCTGATAAGAGACAAGCTGATCGCGTATCTCCCCGAAATTGTCGATGTGCACCATATGCACGCATGGTCCTTGACGGCAGAGAAACCAATAGTCACGATGCATATCCAGATCGAACCCGCCGCAGATCTTGCGACAACCCTGAAGCAGGTAAACGCGTTTTTACTGTCCGAGTTCGAGATCGACCATGCGACAATCCAGCTGGAGCATGGCGCCTGTGCAGAATCATCAATGGTTGGGGCAGACGAATAGACTGTCTTACTGCCAGAGGGGGCGTGATGCGGATGACATTCCCCTGGCTTCTCCCCATGGGCCGGTACTGGAAACGGCCAGCCATCTTAGCGGCGGTGGACTGACCTGCTGCAATTCGACGATATCATTTCGTATAATTTTGGCGGCAAGCCGGCTGACAATTTTTGCTTTCTCTAGACTGCAGCGAGCGGATATGGCGGGAAGCCAGTATTTAGCCGGGACCGTCCCGTTAATGCGATATCGCTTTTCCGGCCCAAATTTCGTATACAACCAGCAGTCTCCAGAGAAATCCACTTCCGGATCACCGGTAACCTCAAGCACGATCATAGGCACATCTTTCGCCTGAGCGGAATGCCCGGATATCAACAGTGACAGAAACAACAATGCTGATAAAGTTCTAATCGCCAATTTTGTCATTCAGCAATTTTAGGTGGCGATGGTTAACAAAACGAAAACCCGGCAAATCGGGATAAACTGCCCGACATTGTTTCAAAATCCCGGGGTGACTTTATGAGGTAGACGTCAAGTCTATACCCAAAATCGTCATGCGAAGGGCAAAAATCCCCTCCGTCCTCACCCCGGCAAACAACGCCCAGAGATTTGTCCACCAGCATTACCCCGGCGGTGCCATTTGACGGTCGGCATTCTCTCAATATAAAAGCTTCACAGATTTACTGATGGGCAGGATAAAAGCTGAGCGGACGTCTGTAAAACACAAATCACAACTCTTTGATTGATTTTGTATTGTGTGTAAATAACGGCCCTCTAAAGTCAAAACAAATTGCACACTACAGGCAATCTTTGCATAATTAAGGAGAGTGCAAATGTGGAACTGGTTATGTAGGCTGGCCGGAAGAACTTTGGTCCATTATCTCGAAACTCCTGTACATAATTACATCTCTTTTTCCGTCTCCGACCCAGACATATTGCGCCAATTTCTGCAGCCGGGCGACATTTTATTGGTCGAGGGGAATGAACGAATTAGCATCGCCATCAAATATCTCACGCAATCAACGTGGTCGCATGCTGCACTTTTCGTTGGCGGTTCCATCGGCGGATCTACAAATTCAAACGAAATGTCCGTATTAATCGAAGCCAATCTCGCCAAAGGTGTGATTGCCGTACCACTTTCAAAATATTGCCTTCACAACACACGTATTTGCCGACCCGTGGGATTGACAGACAATGATCGACTAAAGTTGATAACCTTCGCAATCAACGCCATTGGGACAAAGTATGATCTGAAGAACGTTATTGATTTAGCGCGATATTTAGTTCCGACACCTCCGGTCCCGGTACGTTGGCGTCGTCGTATGCTGTCCCTTGGCAGCGGTGATCCCACGCAAGCTATCTGCTCAACCCTGATTGCCAAAGCATTTCAGTCTGTCCAATATCCAATCCTGCCACAGCCGAAAAGTAACGTGTCACGTGATTTCGGAGTCAATAAAGAGATATTGCAGATACGTCACCATAGCCTGTTTGTACCGAGGGATTTCGATATCTCACCTTACTTTCAGGTGATCAAGCCTACTATTGAACAAGGTTTCAATTATCGTGACCTTTGCTGGGCGGACGAATCTTAAAATATTGTCGCGGCAGGACGAAAATTTATGACGTCGGGGGCAGATCCATATCCAAAATGGTCATATGAAGGGCGAAAGAAACCTCTCCTTCATCCTCGTCGCGGTAAACGACGCCCAGAAATTCGTCGCCCAGCATTACCTCCGCGGTTCCGTCTGATGGCCTTCTCTCTTTCAGAATGAAGTCTTCATTACCAAATTTCTCGCGCAGGTACCGCTGAACCCGCAATGTTTCCGTCCGTGTCATATTTTTTCTGCCTTCCTAGAGGATTTCAAGAGTATCGGCGATTGGGCCTTTCACGCCCATTCGCACAACACATTTCACCCTCGTATCAAGCTCAATATCTTCCAGATTGATATCCGAGCGTTCCAGCATATTAGTATGAATAAATACATCCGCACCGCCACCGTTTGGAGTTACGAAGCCGTATTTATGTTCAGGGACATAGGTTGTTACGACGCCCTCAACTTCAAAAGTGGCATTCGCGGGCGCAGCTTCCTCACCATCCTCAGGATCGTGAATTGCAACAACTTGCTGGCCACGATCACCGTCGGCCAGGTCGCAGACGATCTGCATACCCTCAACAAGCTCATGATATGACGTGTCCTGCAGGACAGATATATGGACAAAAGCGTCCGGCGATCCATCTGCTGGCGAGACAAACCCGAATCCCTTCGCCTCATCAAAAAATTTAACAGTCGCCGCAATATTCTTACGGACAGCTTTAGACGGCTTACGATCATTCATCCCTGGAGGACCTCTTATTCAAAAACATACACTGCAATACCCAATATAGGCGCAAAGCTCAAATCTTTCCGTCATATTTCGATAAATTACATGGTAACTGACAATTTCCTGGCACTTAGAGGTGATGTTCAGGTGCCACCCGCGAACCCGGCCGACGCACATCTTGAAATACTATGTTGAATCAGCCGGACGATTTCAGGCCTTACGCCAACCGCGCCGGCGTAATGAGCATTGACTGGCGACGACGATTTCGCTCGCCAGTTCGAAATTCCTGAGGGAACATCTTCGGCAGCGTGCGGCCCGTCCGCAGCAAACAAGCCGACAAGGACAAGCGGCAATCCATCATCCGGTTGCTCCAACAGCCAGTCTTCCAGGTAAGGACGCTCATTCAGGAAAGCAACCGAGACTGCGGCAAATTTTTTCTTACTCTCCACTGCCTTCCGCTGAAGATAGGTCGCCTCGGACGACGCCCGGGATTTTTCCGACCCATGAGCGACGAGGACAAGATGCACATGTTTCGGATCATCGGACTGATCCCGGCAAACCTCCTCTCCCATCGTGACTATAATATCCGCCAGCTCGGGGTCTGTCCCCAGAGCCTCGCATTGATAGATATGCCGATCCAACTCTATTCTACGCCCGTTTTCCAGACCAAACAGTTCTGGGATGCACTTGGCGACGAAATAGCCGTTACTCATAAAGAAAGGCAGCAGAAAAATTTCACCCTTGGGTAAATTCGGTAAATTTTTCTGAGTCGCAAGGAAACAAACATCAACGAACCCATAGCGATTGCTTTGCCGAAGGGTAAGCGCATGCCGAACAGCCGCTTCATGCGCATCATCAGATAAACGGGAGCCGTGAGCTATAAGAATAACCGAAGGTCTTGAAGGCAGCATTGCAGAGTTACACCGGTAAGTCAGTTGTGGATCGCAAAGTCTTGTTGCATCTGTGTTTACAATTTCTGGGGCAAAAAAGGAAAAAATATCATGCCGTGGCCCCTTTACCTATTCCGTTCCGCCGGGTATGTAGAAAATTGTAGCCCGCAGGCGCTGAAATATGTGATAGTAGTTGCATAAGATGGCACAAACATAATGGCCATTAATAAAACTAAATGTTCTTAAAGGGAGGACTAATACAGATGATTAAACGTACAATAATGTCTATTGCTGCGCTCACGGCAGTTGCGAGCCTGGCGTTTGGCGCTTCGGCCGCAGAGATGGTGGATGGGCCCGAAGTTAATTGGAACTTGTCCACTTGGGGCAAGCAAAGAGCCTTTACTGCTAGCGCCGAAACAATAAGAGATTACGTCGCGGAGCGGACCGGCGGAAAATTTAAAATCAAAATCCATTACGGTGAAGCCCTGTCCAAAGCAAAAGAGAATCTTGACGGCATCAAACTTGGTGCGTTTCAGATGGCGATGTTTTGCTCCGCGTATCACCCGGCCAAAAATCCGACATTGTCAGGATTGGACCTTCCCTTTCTCCCCTTCCCCAACCTGAAGGTACAAACAGCTGTGCATGAGGCCTTTTATCATGATCCTGCAGTGGTTAAGGACCTTGCCCGTTGGGACGCGTTGCTTCTGATGAGTTCACTGCTGCCACAATATGAGTTTACCGGTGTAGGCAAACCCCCGCTTACGCTCGAAGACTGGAATGGTATGCGCGTCCGGGCTCTTGGTGGTATTGGCGAAGCAATGCGAAAAATTGGCGCAGTTCCAACAACAGTGCCAGCGCCAGAAGTCTACACATCGCTGGAGCGCGGTACCATCGACGCCGCGTCTTTTCCATTCACATATGCCCATGTTGCCTATCGGCTAACGGATATTGGCAAATGGTATACAGCGAACATGTCACCGGGTGCGAATAACTGCCCGATTGTTGTCAATATTCCGGCCTACGAGAAGCTTCCGCCCGCGTATCAGCAACTTTTGCAGGATGCCAAACCGTTAGCTTACGAAGCCCTGTACAAAGCCTATGATGCTGCGGACAAGAAAAATTTTCCAATCATGAAGGAAAAAGGCATGCTGGCCATTACCTACACGGATGAAGAGCTTGCGAAATTCCGCGCAGTTGGCGCAAAGCCAGTCTGGGATGAATGGATTGCAAAAATGAATGGCGATGGATATCCCGGCGATCATTTGTTTGAGGTGATCGTGACGACAGCCAAACAAGCGTCCAAGTAAGTAAACTCATATGAGGGCCTGGCATGCCGGGCCCTCATTATTCATCAAAGTACAAAACCATGACAACAAAAACTCTCCCGAACGGTTCGGCCTCCGGGTCTGCATTCGCGACTTTTGACCGCAGATTTTCCAAACTCGAAGATTTTCTGAATGGTGTTTCTGCGCTGGCGATATTTTTTGTAATGCTTCTTGGCGTTACCCAGGTTTTGAGCCGGAAATTACTTAATCTGCCAATACCTGGATATATCGACTTCATCGAACAAAGCATGGTGATTTTCGCCTTCTTCGGTATTGCCTACTGTCAGCGTCTTGGCGGCCATGTCCGCATGGATCTGTTTATGGCTAAGTTCAGCGCCCGTCCGCTGTATTTTTTTGAAGCGATAGCAACGTTGATTGGGCTTTTGGCCATAACCGTTTTAATCCAGACCAGCTGGCTGCACTTTCTCAGAGCTTATCAGTTGGGCGATTCAACAATTGATATCGGGATTCCTATATGGCCGGCGAAACTGATCGTCCCCCTGGCGTTTTCCATCCTCTGGGTCCGCTTTGCCCTGCAGTTGATCGGATTTATGCGCCTTTTGGTCAATCCGAACGCAGAAATTATTGCGGTTCCCGTGATTGAAGACGTAACCGCTCTCGCACGTCATGAAATTGAAGACGCGCTCGGCGAAGAAGCCGCCAGACAAGCGAAGTTTGATGAAACCTACCGTAAAAAGGGCAAAAAGTAATGGATCCTCTCCTCTCCGGTATTATCGGCATGGGCTTTTTGGTCGTTATGGTATTTTTTGGTGTCCGTGTCTATATCGCCGCCACTGTCGTCGGCATGCTCGGCATCGTTTCCATTATCGGGTGGGATGCGGGCACCGGTATCGTCGGAACAATACCCCATTCCAAGGCAACGCTCTATTCTTTGAGTGTGTTGCCAATGTTCATATTAATCGGATTTCTGGCATTTCATGCCGGTATCACGACATCCGCCTTTGAAGCAGCGAAGCGATGGATCGGCTGGGTTCCGGGTGGTCTCGCTGTTGCCACAGTCTTTTCCGCCGCAGGATTTGCCGCTGTTTCCGGCGCCAGTACTGCGACAGCCGCCGTCTTTAGCCGCGTTGCCATCCCGGAAATGCTGAACAATGGTTATGACCGACGTTTGGCGGCGGGCGTCGTTGCAGCAGCAGGAACTCTTGCCTCCCTTATTCCGCCAAGCGCGATCCTCGTTATTTATGCGATCATCGTGGAACAGTCTGTGGGCGCCTTGCTTCTCGCCGGTTTCATACCCGGCATTGTATCCGCCCTGGTCTATGCGTTTATTATCATGGGAAGAGCGGCGGTCAATCCGAAGCTCGGACCTCCTGTTGGCGGGTTCACGTGGATGCAGAGGGTGCAATCTCTGCCTGGCACCTTACCCATCATCGCCGTGATCGCTATTATTTTCAGCGCCATCTATGGCGGCTGGGCAACTCCGACGGAAGCCGGAGCGCTGGGGGCTTTTGTGGTTCTCATTCTCGCTTTCTTTCATGGTATGCGGACTAAAGAGCTGAAAGACGCCTTGTTTGAGACGGCAAAACTGACCGTCATGATCTTTTCGATCATCTGGGGGGTTCTGGTCTTCGTCCGTTTCCTTGGCTTCTCCGGTCTGCCGGAAGCCTTTGCCGAATGGATACTCACCCTTCCCTTTCCACCAACCGTTATTATTATTCTGATTCTCTGCGGATACGCTATTTTGGGCATGTTCATGGATGCGATCGGCATGCTTTTGCTGACACTTCCAGTTGTCTATCCGGCGGTGATCGGACTTGGGTATGATCCGATATGGTTCGGGATTATCGTGGTGAAAATGGCAGAAATATGCCTGATTACGCCGCCCATCGGATTGAACTGCTATGTTGTCAATGGCGTGAGACCGGACATACCGCTATCGGATGTCTTTCGGGGGATTGGTCCTTTTTTCATTGCTGACGTGTTGACAATCGCCCTGTTTATTGCGTTCCCGTGGCTAATTACATGGTTGCCGCAAACAATGCTAAACTGACATCGATGACTAGTCCGGCCTCCTGCCAACAACAAAAATAACGAGGAGTAGGTAAATGGATTTCACCCTGACGGAAGAGCAGGAAGCCATTAAAGAGAATGTCGCAGCGCTTTGCGGCCGGTTTGGTGACAATTACTGGCTCGAAAAGGATCGAACCGGCGACTTCCCGTTTGATTTTCATGCCGCCATGGCGGAGGCAGGCTGGCTCGGGATCACGATGCCTGAGGAGTATGGTGGTGCCGGATTGGGCGTAACGGAAGCCGCGCTGATGATGCATGAGGTTGCGAAATCCTCAGGCGCTATGTCGGCAGCCTCGGCCATTCATATCAATATTTTCGGGCCTCATCCGATTGTCGTCTTTGGTAATGACGAGCAGAAGAACCGCTGGCTGCCGCCATTG
>JAIOYL010000165.1 GCA_021741195.1 Sneathiella sp.
GCTGGCGGACGAAATGGAACGGCAACGTGACATTAACAAAGACGGTCGACTGGTATAAGGCCTTCAGCAATAATGAGGATATCCATGCACTCACCCTCTCGCAAATTGGAGAATATGAGACCTAATCGATGAGTACCGCTTTAAATTGCCGCTTATGCCATCAGAAACTAACCCAGACATTCGTTAAACTGGGATCAACGCCGCTTGCCAACAGTTACCTGAAGGAAGAGCGCGATATCGAGGCGGAGAAATCCTATCCTCTGCATGCAAGGGTTTGCGGAAACTGCTTTCTGGTGCAGGTCGAGGATGTGGTTCCGGCGGAGGATATTTTTTCCGACTACGCCTATTTTTCCTCCTTCTCCAGCAGCTGGGTCGAGCATGCGAGGGCTTACGCCGATAAACTGACACAAAAGCTTGCACTTGGTGGCAATTCCCTCGTCGTGGAGATTGCCAGCAACGATGGTTATCTGCTCAAACATTTCGTGGCCAAGGGCATTCCCGTTCTTGGAATAGAGCCGGCGGCCAATGTCGCAAAAGCAGCGGAAGCGGCCGGCGTTAAAACGGACGTTGCTTTTTTTGGCGTCGAAACGGCGACACGGCTTGCAAAACAGGGACTTCAGGCCGACCTGATGGCTGCCAATAACGTGATGGCGCATGTTCCCAACATCAACGATTTTATCGCAGGAGTCCCGATCCTGCTTGGCGGGACTGGTGTCTTCACGATAGAGTTTCCGCATCTTCTCAATCTGATCGAGAAAGTCCAGTTCGACACCATCTATCATGAGCATTATTCCTATCTCTCGCTTCTGACCGTCGGGAAGATATTGAGCGCACATGGCTTAAAACTGTTCGATGTGGAGGAATTACCGACACATGGCGGATCCCTCCGAATATATGCCTGCCATCAGGAATGCACCCTCTATCCGTCCACGGAAAGGCTCATTGTGGTGAGAGACAAGGAGCATGCCGCAGGGCTGGATTCTCTTGTTGGTTACCGTGATTTCACGCCAAAAGTTGAGCGGGTTCGGGCCTCCCTGCTGGCATTCCTGAACAAGGCGAAGGAAGAAGGCAAGAAGGTCGCCGCCTACGGGGCCGCCGCAAAGGGCAATACGCTCCTGAATTACTGTAAAATCGGGCCCGGACTGATCGACTATGTCGTTGACCGTAACCCCGAGAAGCAAGGAACTCTTCTTCCCGGCAGCCATATCCCGGTTTTTGCGCCCGATAAAATACGTGCGGAAAAGCCCGATTATGTTCTTATCCTGCCCTGGAACCTCGCCAGTGAAATCGCCTTTGAGATGGCCGACGTGGCGGACTGGGGCGGCCGGTTCGTCATCCCCATTCCGGAATTGGCCGTGCTCTCATGAAAATAACCGAAACTCTCATTCCCGGCGCCTTCTTCATCGAGCCAGAATACATCAAGGATGAGCGCGGGTATTTCGCGCGCAGCTATTGCAGCCAAGAATTCGCGGCGCGCGGGATCGATTTCCTGCCAGTGCAATCCAATGTGTCCTATAATAAATCGGCATTTACATTGCGAGGAATGCATTTTCACGTCCCGCCCTTTGAGGAGACAAAATTGGTGCGATGCAGCGCCGGGCGGCTCTTTGACGCCGCCGTCGATTTACGCGAAAACTCCCCGGCCTACAAGAAATGGGTCGGCGTCGAACTGAGCCGCAAAAACGGCTGCGCCCTCTTCATTCCCGCCGGCTGCGCCCATGGCTTCCTGACCCTGGAAGACGAAACCGAAGTCTTCTATCAGATGAGCCCGGCCTATGTCGCTGGCCATGACAGGGGATTTCGCTGGGATGATCCGGACATCGGCATCAAATGGCCAGAGGAACCGATGATGATCTCCGAAAAAGATCGGGCTCTTGGCGATTTCGACGGGATAAGCGTATGAAAAGCTGCGTTGTGACCGGCGCAACGGGTTTTATCGGAAGGCATGTCGTTCCCCGGCTTCTGGACCAGGGCTGGCAAGTGATAGCGGTTTCTAGAAACGCCGGCCCGTCGTTTTCAAACCATGACAAACTCATCCATGTTTCCCTAGATCTTCATGACCCGGGCAGTGTCGGCGATTTCTTTAAAAACCATCGCCCGACGAATCTGATCCATCTCGCCTGGGAGGCGACGCCCGGAAAGTTCTGGCATTCACTTGAAAATTTCCGCTGGATTTCGGCAAGCGCTCTGATGCTTGACGCCTTTGTCCGTCAGGGCGGAAAAAAAGCGGTCCTCGCGGGCAGTTGCGCGGAATATAAATGGGAGAACAAACCGCTTCATGAGGACAGCTCGCCGTTAAAGGCGACAACCTATTATTCGGCGTCCAAGCTGGCCTTCAAGGGACTAGCGGGGCTGATTGCAAAAGACATTGACCTGGTCTGGGCCCGCATTTTTTTTCCCTATGGCCCCGATGAAGATGAGAGCAAGCTGGTCTCCTATATTTTCCGTGAAATTTCAGCGGGCCGCCAGCCGCAATTCCAAAACCCCGGTCGCGCCGTTGATTTGATCCATGTCGAGGATGTCGCCATAGTGCTTGAAAAACTCGCCGCCTCTGACGCTGCGGGTACTTTCAATATCTGCTCCGGAAAGGCCGTCCTTCCCGGAGAAATCGCGCTTGAATGCGCGCGGGCTTTAAAGAGACCTCGACTCGAAGAGAATTTAAAAGTGCATCTCATTAAAACTCTAGCGGATGTATCTGTATTTGGAAGCCGAGAAAAGATTGCTAAGATATTAGGCAAGCCGGAACCCATTTCGTTGACAACCGGTTTTCGGACTTACCAATCCCGCATTGGTCGGAACAAGCGAACCGTAACTTGACTATTTACCGCCCAGTTTCTCCAAAATAAAAATAACTTCATCACCTGACGACATCATATGTTGTATGCGAAAATCTAAATTGCGCTTTTTGGATAGGTTCGTAATCATTTCTATCATCGCGAAGATATCCCAAACATGAAAATGTATGGAATAATCATCATGAATAAGTTTATCAACCAAAGCAACACGTTCATCCTCGGTTTTCCATGACAAGCGGCCAATATCTTCAAGATATACATGAGTAACAAATTCTTCAAAATGTTGTCGTTTCGACCATTCAGGGCCTTCAGCAAAATCACGTTCCAGATGGGCTAATTCAGTTACCGGGCGTTCATGATCAAATGTTTCTTCCTTGTCAGGGATCGCAAGGTACAAAATGCCCCCAGTCTTGAGAACTCGATAAACATTCTGAAAACCACGGAGTCTCGGCAATATTCAGACGTAGCTACCGGTAATGGATTTTAAATAGCCAAGAAAAGGGCTTTCATTGTATACGCAAAAACTGACCAGATAATACGAGTATCAAATTGCCCCTGATTTCCATCGGAATGCCACTGTATAACGCGGAGAAACATATCCGGCAGGCGCTGGATTGTTTGTTGCGGCAGACCCGTACCGATTTCGAAATTATTATCTCAGACAATCAGTCAACGGATAACACTCTCGAAATCGTTCAGGAATATGCCGCGGGTGATGAGCGGATAAAGATATTCCGGCAACCTGAGAATATTGGCCCTATTCCAAATTTTCAGTTTGTGCTGAAACAAGCGAGCGGCCAATATTTTATGTGGCGGTCCTATGATGACTGGTCTGATGATGACTACCTGGAAAAACTGGCGTCTTTACTTGATTCCAACAATGCCATCGACCTTGCGGTCGCAAAAGTCGTGCTTGTTAGCAGTGAGCGAGAAAAGATTGTCGGCGCGGAGATTTCGAAAGCCGGAAAATCCGGACGTATTATCCGCTCTATTCGTCATTTGAAAATCTCGCATCCGGGCTGGATGTATGGCCTTTTCCGGCGGGAAGTCGCTTTGCAGGCGACTTCCAACGTCGTCAGAAACTTTCCGCATGTCTGGGGCTGGGATCACCTGATCCTGTTTCCCAGTGTCTCGCAAAACCGCGTTGGCGGCGCTTATGACACCCGCTTCTTTCAACGCGAAACCGGCATATCGAACGACAGATACCGGCCGCGGCGGGCAAAGGATCAGATTAAGCTGGCATATGATTTTTACGGCATTTGCTATAATAGCTACATGAATTCAGAGGCAACTGCTTTGGATAAAATCACCATGGCTTTGTATCTGCTGAGATACACCAGCTCCAAAACAGAGAAATTTACGCGGATCCTGCGCATCGCTCTGGGACTGCGGGAATTATAGAACGGACCGCAAAAATACGGCTCATTGATTGCAAAGAAGACGTTGATTGTTTATAGAAGGGCGACCAGTATCTGGGACACTCTGACACCCTAGCTGAACGGATATTAAAGTGGATATTTCGCGCGATCAAATTAAACAGGCTGTTATTGATGCCGGCTCAGATAATGAAGAATTTTTTCATTTTCCGGTCGTCGAAGATGGACTTTACCTGCAGCAGGACCCGGATGAGTATGCGGATTTCGTTTACTTTATGGCATCGGAACTGCCGCCGTCGAAATTCGCCCTCGACATCGGCGTTGCGTCCGGCGGCCAGACGAAATTTTTGCGCGACTATTACAGTATAGAAAAGACAATTGTCCTCGATATCGGCCAGCATCCGAATTTCAAGCATTGGGATCGTATCAAGAAGTCGGTGAACACCAAATTCGTGCTCGAGCTGATTATGGATTCGCATTCCAAAGAGGCGCGGAAAGCTTTGCTCCCATATCAGGGGCAAATCGATTTCACGTTCATTGATGGCGACCACAGCTACAAAGGCTTGATGCAGGATATCGAGCTTGCAAAGGAAATCGTGAAAAAGGATTGTGTTTTTGTTTTTCATGACACAGGTGCCGTCCCGGATTGCGTGCGGGTCTTCAAGGAGCTTCAGAAAGACCCGGATTTCGCCATGCTCGCAAATTTTGACACCCGCTTTGGTATTTCCGTCTGGCGGTATCTTGCGGTAAACGGCCCGAAAACCGGTATACGGAAAAAAATATCCAAACTGTTTTCATAAAGATGATGTAAGAGATGGCAGCTTCTTCCATTGCCGTCGTGCATTTGATCAGGAAATCAAACAGCCTGACGCCATTTAAAGAATTCATGACCTCTTACAAAGAACATGAAGAACCTCTGGATCATGATTTGGTCCTGATTTTCAAGGATTTCGAGGCTGATGAAGATGCCTCTTATCTGGAGTTTTTGGCGGAAACTGACTTCGTCAGATATGATTTTTTCGGAGATGAAGGCCTTGATCTTGGACCCTATGTTGAGGTCAGCCATAAGCTCGACTATCAGTATTTTTGCTTTTTGAACTCCTATAGCAAGATCGAATGCGACCGTTGGCTCTCTCATCTCTATGACGCCTTGCAAATGGCGGAAAAAGCTGGAATTGTGGGCGCAACCGGAAGCTGGGAAAGTACCGGCGTCGCGGACCCTCCCTTTCCCAATCCCCATATCCGCACCAACGCCTTCCTTATTGCGGCGGACATGATGCGGAAAATAAAGTTTATTGACGTCAGCGACAAAGACGACGCCCGATTTATGGAATCCGGCCCTAAAAGCGTAACACGGCAAGTTATCGATTTGGGAAAACATCCATATGTTGTCGATTGTAATGGTAAATATTGGCCTGCAGACGATTGGCCAAAAAGCGCAACATTCCGGAGCGGAAATCAGGAAGGCCTGATGGTTAGCGACAATCGAACCCGCGCCTATTCATCGGGCGATAACTGGACACGCGAATATTTGTTTGATCTCGCCTGGACGGGTAAGCCTTCAAAAGCAAATCCTTTCAAACGACATAAAATCCGGCACCGCCTCCGACGCTATTTTGAAAACAAGCGTCCAAAATCAACCCGCTGACACATATCCCGGTTTTCTTTCCCGACTCGGACTGAGGCCGTAGTATTCCCGGTAGCTTTTGGCGAAGTGAGAATGGGTGGAAAAGCCGGAGGCGATGTAGATTTCGGTAATTGACATGCTGGTCTGCAACAAAAGGAGCCGGGCATGTTCCAGCCGCATTTCTATGTAATATCGTGCAGGCGACCTCCCCGTATGCTGTCGAAAAAGGCGCTCCACCTGCCGGATCGAAATGCCGACTTCTTCCGCCAGTAGCTCCGGCGACAAGGGCTCTTCTATATTCTGCTCCATGATCTCGACAATGGTGAGCAATTTCTGTGATTTAGCCGCGAGCTGCAGCTTACGGACAACCTGCTGCTTGTCACTATGGGTACGGATCCGGTCATGCATGAATTGCAGGGAGATATCATAGGCCAGCTTGTCACCGTGAGCGCTGCCGATCATATGCAGCATCAAGTCAATTGCCGATGTACCGCCGGCGCAGGTATAGCGGTTACGGTCAATCTCGAAAATACTGCCAGTAAAAATAACCTTCGGGTAACTTTCTTTGAGGCTGATCGCGCCTTCCCAATGGATGGTGCAGTGATATCCATTCAGAAGCCCTGCTGCGGCGAGAATGAAGGTGCCTGTGCTGAGAGCGCCAATGCCGGTGCCATGCTGGACAATGCGCCGGAGCTCTGCCATCAGATGCTCGTCCTTGATCTTGTCGGTCCCTATTCCCCCGCAAACGAACAGGATATCGAGACTGGAGGCTTCCTCCAGTTTCATGTCCGGAAGAATGCTGATCCCGTTGCTCGTGCGCTCGCTTTCGCCGTCGATTGTGAGGATGTTCCAGTCGTAGAGGTGGCGTCCGCTCATACGGTTCGCCGAACGCAGGGGCTCAATGGCGCTACTGAAACAGATCATGCTGCATTGATCCGTCAGAAGAAACCCAAATTTTTTTGGAACATCCGTCATGCGGCTATTTGCGGCCTCCCCGGCACCGATTACAGCAAACTCCGGCAGGACGTGGTCTTGCCGCAGACAGAACAGTAAATGAATGGTTTATAATTTGAAAGAGAAATAGAGCGTCACTAAAACAGCCCATTTGCTCGCTGAATAGCGAGTGGCATCCTTTATTTCGCGTCGTGAAAAATGATCCCGAGGGTATAGCGGTGACCGCGTCGCACGTCGCTAACGCCGTGGCGCATTTTAACCCGGACAAACCGCTCCTTGCCCGCTATCGGACGTTCATTGACAGCAAAAATGACGGCATCCCCCAGCTTAAGGGGAACGACGGTGGCGCGGGACTGCTGACGTGGCCGCTGCTCCGTCAGGATAAACTCTCCACCTTCAAACTCCCGCGTCGGATCACTCAAAAGAACGGCCATCTGCAACGGAAAAAGATGGTCGCCATAAAGATCCTGATGCAGACGGTTATAATCCCCGGCCTCGTATTTGAGAATCAGCGGCGTCGGCTTCAGCTGGCCGCTCGCATGGCAAATGTTGGTGTAGTCCGCCAAAATCGAGGGATAACGAACCCCGGATTTTAGCTGTTCGGCCCAGCGATTGGCGATCGGCGCAAGAGATTCGTAGAAGGATGCGCGGAGCCCGGCGACAAGTTCCGGCAAGGGATAGGCGAAATATTTGTACTCTCCCTGCCCATATCCATGCTGCTGCATGAAAATATGACGGCGGTAAAGATCCCCAGCTTCGAATTCCTCAATCAGCGCGCCGCATTGCGAGTTGTCCAGAAGTGACTCAAGACGTGAAAACCCGCGGGAATCAATTTCCTCATCAATCCTCTGCCAATCAAAGGCGTCCATCATCATCCTCTACTCCCGTGTATGATAAGAGCCGCAATCTACCTCCATTCCAAGATTATTCCTTCCCAAAAATCGACCCGGAAATTTTTACCACTACTTCGGAAAAACTCCCCTATGCTGCGGTGATTGCCAAAAAGGAGAGAGGGATGAGCAGCAAGGGCCTGGTGACCGTAACCGGTGCGTCTGGATTTATCGCGCTTCATACGATCAAGAAATTACTGGAAAAAGGCTACACCGTGCGGGGGACGCTGCGCGATGCGAACCGCATTGGACAGTTGGTTTTTTCTCTTTCGCGGCACTGCGATGTTTCGGGTTTGGGCTTTGTAGAGGCCGACTTGAACGATGATGCCGGATGGGATGAGGCCATGGACGGCGCCCTGTACCTTCTGCATATG
>JAIOYL010000166.1 GCA_021741195.1 Sneathiella sp.
GGCGCCATCCACATTATCAACCGCCATTAACTCCGCCGCATTGCTGCCCTTTACCGACCCGCCATAAAGTATCCGAACCTTGGCCGAATCATTCATCAGGCGCGCGAGTTCCTCTCGGATATGGGCATGAACCGCCTTGACGTCCAGAGGTGTCGGCGTTTTCCCTGTGCCGATTGCCCAGACTGGCTCGTAGGCGATGACGGTATTCGCCGCCGTCGCGCCTTCCGGAAGCGAGTTCTTCACCTGGTCCGTAATGATATCAAGGGTTTTGTCGGCCTCGCGCTCGCCAAGGGTTTCGCCAACGCAGACAATGGCGATCAGACCGGCGCGGAGCACTGCAGCCGCCTTGGCCTTGACAATCGCATTTGTTTCGCCGTGATCGGCGCGCCGTTCTGAATGACCGACGATGCAATAGCGCGCACCGGCATCTTTCAGCATCTCGGCACTGATGTCGCCGGTATGCGCGCCGCTGATATTTTGATGGCAATCCTGCCCCCCGATCTTCACCGGGCTGTCGAGAGCGAGGCGCGCCATTTCATGCACCAGGGTTGCGGGCGGGCAAATCAGAATATCGCATGCTGGAGCCTCAAATTTGCCAGCACGCCTAGCCAGCTCCTGCAGCTGCCTGGCGGCTCCGTCGGCCAGGCCATTCATTTTCCAGTTCCCGGCAATCAGCGGGCGTCTTTGCTGTGACATCTTTTTCCTCAAAACTTGAAACAATAATTGGACATGTATGGAAATTTCAGGATCATATGCCATTTTTTAAGCGAGAAAGATACTGCTTTGCAAAATTCGATGTTGCCCCCTCCTGCCCGAACCCTATAATCGGGCGCGCTGCGCCGGAGGGCGCGAGGATTTGGTGACTTATTTCACAACATGATATTTGGTAGACAATAAATATGCTTCACGCGATGCGAAAAGGAGCCAGCGGATGGCTCGCTAAAGGTTTGTTACTTCTTCTGGTCGCAAGTTTTGGCATATGGGGTATTGGCAGCGACATGCTCAGAAGTTCGGTCGGCAGCAATGTCATCGAGGTGGGTGACACGTCCGTTTCCCTGGGTGAGTTCCAGCGCGATTATCAGCGGAACCTCAATATCCTGTCGCAGCGTTTTAACACCCAGTTGACCCAGGAACAGGCGCGGCAGTTCGGTCTTGCCCAGATGACCGTCAACCAGATTGCCTCCCGGGCCCTCGTGGACGAGAAGACCAGTGACCTCGGCCTGAGCGCCGATGAGGCCGCCATTCGCGAAGCAATCCGCAACCAGCCCGCGTTCCAGAACGAGGTCAAGCAGTTCGACAGGTTCCGTTTTGAGGAATTCCTGCGCCGCAACGGCTATAGCGAAGCAGAGTATGTCGAAATCGTTAAAAATGATCTCGCTGGCCAGCAGTTGATCACGACCCTGCCGATGGCCGTGACGAGCGCGCCAAAAGTGTTGCTGGATACGCTCTATGCCTATCATGCTGAAAAAAGAACCGCCAAATTTGTTGACGTTCTGGATAGTACGATTGGTTTTGCACCGGCGCCAACCGACGAAGAACTGGACAAGATGATTGCCGAAAATCCAGCTCCCTATTCCGCCCCGGAATACCGTAAAATCAGCTACATGCTTCTCAAACCCGAGAATTTTGCCGAAGATACGGCCGTGAGCGATGAGGACCTTAAAGCGGAATATGAAGGCCGCCTCAGCGAATTCAACGAGCCTGAACAGCGCGCTGTAGAGCAAATGATTTTCGAGACTGAAGATGCTGCGAAAGCGGCGCTCGCCAAAATAGCCGCAGGCGGGACTTTTGCGGATACCGCGATGTCTGAACTGCAACTGACCCCAAAGGATATCGATCTTGGCCTGATGACGAAACAGGATCTGCTGCCCGAACTGCAGGGGCCTGTCTTCGACCTGACAAAAGGCGGCGTCAGCCAGCCGGTCAAGACGGTTCTTGGCTGGCATATTGTGAAGGTGACTGATATCAAGCCGGCAGCGGCGAAAACCCTTGCCGAGGTCAAGGATCAGCTCACGAAAGACATCCAGCTTCGAAAAGCCTACGATGTGATGTACAAGGAGGCGACAAAACTCGAGGATGAGTTTGCCGGCGGCGCCAAACTGGACGATGCGGGAAAAACCATTGGCCTGACCGTCGTTACCACGGACTGGGTAGATGCCAAGGGTCTCGATAAATCCGGTCAGCCGGTTGCGGGCCTTCCGGCGGATCCGGCTTTCCTCGCCCAGGCATTCTCGAAAGCCAAAGGCGATGAACCGGAGGTCAGCGAAGTGCAAAACGGCGGATATTTCTCGGTCGTCGTCGATGATATCGCTGAAGCCGCCGTAAGGCCGCTCGCTGAAGTCAAGGAACAGGCAACAAAAGACTGGCAGGCCAACTGGCAACACGAACAGGCCAGGAAAAAGGCGGACGAAATGCTCGTCAAGCTGAATGGCGGCGAAACGCTTGAGCAGGTCGCGACAGAACTCGGGGTTACCGTAAAGACATCGAAACCGGTTTTACGGAGCGGGACTTCCGGTGACTTGTCGCCTGTCGCGCGCGATGGGTTGTTTGATCTTGAACCGGGCGCTTACGGAGTGAATGTCAACGCCGCCGGGGACGGAACGCTGGTTTATGGCATCGCTGACATTATCCCGGCCGATCCCGCAAGCGACAAGGCGGCCGTGGATCAGATCGCGGAACAGATTGCGGCGAGCGTTCGCGCGGGCATCCTGTCGGAATATGAAAATTACCTGCAGAAGGACATCGGCGTCTCCGTCAAGGAAGACCTGATCAAGGAATATTTTTAACATATGTCCATACAGCCCACCTTTGCCGACTTTAAGGTAAAACACGACCAGGGCCTCTCGCAGATACTCTGGACAACGCTGGTTGCCGATCTGGAAACCCCGGTTTCGGCCATGATGAAACTTGCGGAAGGGAAAGCGAATTCCTTTCTGCTGGAATCTGTCGAGGGTGGCGCCGTGCGAGGGCGTTACTCGATTATCGGGCTCAAGCCGGACCTGATCTGGCGCTGCGACGGCAACGAGGCCCGCATCAACCGCATGGCGCGCTTCGATCCGGACGCCTTTGTCGCCTGCGATACGCCGGTTCTGGAAAGCCTACAGGCGCTCATCGACGAGAGCCATATTGATCTGCCCGATAACCTGCCGCCGATGGCGGCGGGACTTGTTGGATATATGTCCTACGATACGGTCCGCCTGATGGAAAATATCCCGGACGGCAATCCCAATCATATGAAAGTGCCGGACGGAATGTTTATTCGCCCGACCGTCATGGCGATCTTCGATTCCATTCTCGACCTGGTCACGATCGTCACCCCGATCTGGTCCGGTGATGGCCGCTCGGCGCAGGATGCCTATAACCATGCCGCGGAACGTATCGCCGATGCCGTCCATGATTTCGAGCGCAGCCTGCCGCATACGGCGACGCTGGATAGTGGAACGCTGGATCTGCCGGAACCGACGTCGAACACCACCAAGGCGGAATACTTCACCATGGTCGAGAAGGCCAAGGAATATATCCGCGCGGGCGATATCTTCCAGGTCGTGCCTTCGCAGCGCTTTGAACTCCCGTTTGAACTGCCCTCGTTAGCTCTCTACCGGGCGCTTCGCCGCACAAATCCCTCCCCTTTCATGTTCTACCTCAATTTCGGGGAATTCTCGATTGTCGGCTCAAGTCCGGAAATTCTGGTGCGTCTGCGCGATAACAAAGTGACGATCCGTCCGATCGCCGGAACGCGGCCACGCGGCGTGAACGCCAGTGAAGACGCCGCGCTCGCCGAGGATCTGCTCTCTGACCCCAAGGAACTCGCCGAGCATCTGATGCTGCTCGACCTCGGCCGCAACGATGTCGGGCGCGTCGCGAAGATCGGCACCGTGACAGTCACCGAGAAAATGGCGATCGAGAATTATTCCCACGTCATGCATATCGTTTCCAATGTCGAGGGGGAAATCGCCGACGGACTGACGGCGATCGATGCGCTGAAGGGTGGATTTCCGGCGGGAACCGTCTCCGGCGCACCCAAGGTGCGGGCCATGGAAATCATTGACGAACTTGAAAAAAGCCGGCGCGGCATTTACGGCGGCGCGGTCGGCTATTTCTCCGCCAACGGTTCCATGGACACCTGCATCGCGCTTCGTACCGCGCTCGTGAAGGATAACAAGATCTATATCCAGGCGGGCGGCGGCGTCGTTGCCGACAGCGATCCGGAAGCGGAATACCAGGAGACGGTGAACAAGGCAAAGGCGCTTGTCAGGGCCGCGCAGGAAGCCGTGCGCTACGCCTCCAACAGCAGCCGTAACCGCTAGTACCAGCTGCCAGCTCAGCCTTCAAAGGTGAGAGCTGTAATGACGCTGACGGGCACGAAGAGGAATCCACGCTTCTTCATTTCGGGCAACCATTTTTTCAGCGCCTCAATCGTTGCCGGGTGCGGGTGACCTATCGCGATGGCAACACCATTATGCTCGGCAATTCTTTCAACTTTTTGAAGTTGCAACAGAATTGCCTGCTCGGCAATCACGTTGTCGATGAAGACATCCCTTTTCGCGGAGGGCATGCCGCGCTCGACGGCGAGGCGGTAGCCTGTCGAGGCCGCCGTTGTTTTCGAATCCAGAAACAAAAGACCCCGCTGCGCCATGATGTCCATGACAATCGCCATGGCTTTTCCGTTGGCGGTAAAGCGGCTGCCCATATGATTGTTGACGCCGACATAACCGGTAAAACTATCGAGATTTTTGATGGTCCGGCGGCGAATTTCGTCGTCAGACAGCTCTGTCAGCAAGGCATCCGGGCCGGGATCCATATGATCATCCGTTGGTTCCATGGGAAGATGCAGCATAACCTCGTCGCCGCGGCTTCGCACCTGATCCACCTTGCTCTGCAGGGCTGGCGCGTAAGGCAGAAACGCCAAGGTTAGCAAGGCCGGAAGCTCTGCCAGTTCATCAACCCTTTCCTGACTGAGGCCAACATCATCGATGATCATGGCAATCATCGGCTTGCCGTTCCGGGGCGGTGCCAGCGCCGCATATCTCTTCCAAGGGGGCTCCTGAGAATTGTCCGTTTCCCCGATACCCGGCAGCACCGGAACGGATACCCCTTTTTCCATGGTTTCCGGAGGATAGTTGTTCGACGTGAACGGGCTCCGCTCGATAACCGGCTGCGGCTGCGGCATGGCCAAAGCACTGACCGTGGCAATTTCGTGGGGGTTTTCAAAGGGTTTAAAGAACTTGCCGATCAGAATGCCGCCACTGGCGCTAATCACCAGGACGGCAACGCAGAGAACCGCCAGCCGGATTGGCGACTCAATAAGCCTTTCCGTCGATGAAATCTTCGCCGGTTTATCCATCCCCTTGTGCCGGGATTTCATTTAAACATAGTCCCCTCGGTTAATCATACTCTTGGCTTTGCATGTTAATTCTATTTCAATATGGTAAACAAGGTATAAAACGATGGTGTAATTGTGGCCAGAGTTTATTTGAACACTTGATTTTATTGAAAAAAAAGGGAAACTGCTATCTATGAATGATCGGGTTGCAACCTCATATTCCAGTCCCCGGAGGTTGTTAAGAAAATTAGATAATATATTGATATGATTACATTAATAGATAACTACGATAGCTTTACCTATAACCTCGTCCATTTTCTCGGTGAACTGGGCGCAGAGGTGAAGGTCTATCGGAATAACGTTGTGACCGTGGATGAGGTTTTTGCTGAAAACCCCTCCGGTATCGTTCTGTCCCCCGGTCCTTGCGATCCCGACAAGGCCGGGATCTGCCTCGAACTGGTGAAGCGGGCCAGTATCAGCGACATGCCCGTTCTTGGTGTTTGCCTAGGCCATCAGACAATCGGCCAGGTCTTCGGCGGCAAGGTCGTGCGGGCGGACAAGATGATGCATGGCAAAACCTCGGAAATTATCCATAACGGCAAAGGCTTGTTCAAGGGGCTGCCAAACCGGTTCATCGCAACACGCTATCACTCCCTCACCATTGATCCGGCAACAGTTCCCAATACGCTGGAAGTAACTGCGACGACGGAGGATGGCGTCATCATGGGGCTCAGCCACAAGAACCTCCCCCTGCACGGCGTCCAGTTTCACCCGGAAAGCATCGCGTCCGAGCATGGCCATGACCTGCTCAGGAATTTTCTCGACCTCACCCGGCCGGGCAACAAGGCCGCGGCATGAGCGGTGTTTCGCCAGATTTCAAATCGCTGATATCGAAGATTGCCGCTGGTCGGACCCTAAGCGTCGATGAAGCAAAGTCCGCCTTTAACATCATCCTTTCCGGCGATGCGACACCATCCCAGATGGGCGCTTTCCTGATGGGCCTGCATTTGCGCGGCGAAACCGTGGACGAACTGATCGGTGGTGTTACCGTGCTGCGCGAAAAGGCGACCTATATCACCGCGCCGGAAAATGCCGTCGATGTCGTCGGCACTGGCGGCGATGGCCACGGCACCCTCAATATCTCGACCGCTGCCGCCTTCGTGACCGCAGGTGCGGGCGTGCCGGTTGCCAAGCATGGAAACAAGGCCGCCTCGTCGCGCTCCGGCACCGCCGATGTGCAGGCCGTCCTCGGCATCAACACCGAATGTGATTTCGCGCTCACGGAACGGGCCGTGAAAGAAGCCGGGATCGGCTTTATGGTCGCCTACCGCCATCACGGCGCCATGCGCCATGTCGGCCCGGCGCGGGTTGAGCTAGGCATCCGTACCATTTTCAACCTGCTGGGCGTCATGTCCAACCCGGCCGCAGTCAAGCGGCAGCTGATCGGCGTCTATGATCCACGCTGGATGCGTCCCATGGCGGAAACGCTGCGCGAACTGGGATCAATCCATATCTGGGTCATGCATGGCTCCGACGGCCTCGACGAGCTGACAACTACGGGCCCCTCAAAAGTCGTCGAGATGAAGAGCGGCGAAATTTCAGTGTTCGAGATCACGCCCGAACAGTTCGGTCTTGGACGGGTCCAACTCCACGAACTGAAGGGCGGAACACCGGAAGAAAACGCATTGGCCCTGATGGCCTTGCTGAAAGGCGGTCCGGGTCCCTATCGCGATGTGACGCTGCTGAACGCAGGCGCCGCCATCATGATCGGTGGCAAATGCGAAAGTGTGGAGGAAGGGATCGCCCTCGCCAGACAATCCATCGACGAGGGCAAGGCGCTTGCCGCCTTCGAGACCCTGAAACGCATCTCCAACGAAACGGTGCCAGTTCAATGAGCATTCTTGCAAAAATATGCGACGACAAACGTGAGCATATCAGATTAGCGAAGAACCGCGTGCGGTTCGCTGATGTCGAAGCTGTGGCCAAGGCGGCCTCAGCCCCGCGCGGGTTTATCAGGGCGCTCAAGGCCCGGCGCGAAGCCGGTGACTATGGGTTGATCACCGAAATCAAGAAAGCCTCGCCGTCAAAAGGCCTGATCCGCGCCGATTTCAATCCGCCGTCTCTTGCAAAAGCCTACGAGGAAGGCGGTGCAACCTGTCTTTCCGTGCTCACGGACGTGCCCTATTTTCAGGGCTCCGATGACTATCTGGTTGCCGCGCGCGCGGCGGTGTCCCTGCCCGTTCTCCGCAAGGATTTCATGCTTGATCCCTATCAGGTTGTCGAGGCACGGGCGCTCGGCGCCGACTGTATCCTACTAATCATGGCGGCCCTCGACGACGCCCATGCCCTGGAACTTGAGGCTTGCGCCCATGAATGGGGCATGGATGTATTGATAGAGGTGCATGACCGCGCGGAGCTCGACCGGGCGGTAAATTTGAAGAGCCCATTGATCGGGATCAATAACCGCAACCTGAAAACCCTCGAGGTCGATATCGCCATCACCGAAAAACTGGCAAGTAGCTTGCCCAAAGGCTGCCTTGCCGTCAGCGAAAGCGGCCTCTATACGCCCGCCGATCTCGCACGCATGGAAAAGGCAGGATGCGGCTGCTTCCTTGTGGGAGAATCCCTGATGCGCCAGACAGACGTCGCCGCCGCCGTCTGGGCGTTGCTGGCCCGTGATTAAC
>JAIOYL010000167.1 GCA_021741195.1 Sneathiella sp.
GCCTCGGTCAGTATTTTTTCGCGGTCATTGACGTAATCGAGCGCGGCTTCCCCGGCAACCGCCTCGATCCGGCGCACGCCGGCGGCGAGGCCGCCTTCGCTGACGATCTTGAGAAAACCGATATCGCCGGTGCGCGCGACATGTGTGCCGCCGCAAAGTTCCGTCGAATACTCGCGGCCCGCGCCCTTGATTTCATCCGGCCCACCCATGGAGACAACGCGGACCTCATCGCCGTATTTCTCGCCGAACAGCGCCATGGCCCCGGCCTTGATCGCCTCTTCCGGCGTCGTCAGATGGACGGCGACATCGGCATTGATCCGGATCCGGTCATTGACCATTTTTTCGACCGTGTAAAGTTCCGCCTCCGTCATCGGCTTCTGGTGGGAGAAATCGAAACGGAGCCGGTCTTCAGCCACCAGAGAGCCTTTCTGTGTCACGTGATCGCCCAAAGTCTGGCGCAAGGCCTCATGCAGCAGATGCGTCGCCGAGTGATGCGCCCGAAGCCGTGCCCGGCGCGTGCCATCAACATGGGTTTCCACCACATCGCCGGTTTCGAGCGTTCCCTTGGCGACCGTCCCGATATGAATGAACAGATCCTGCTTCTTCTGGGTATCCTTGACCGTCATGGCGAAGCCACCTGCGGTTTTCAGCATCCCGTGATCGCCTTCCTGGCCCCCGCTCTCGCCGTAAAAGGAGGTCTGGTTAAGAACAACCATGACGTCATCGCCCTGAGTGGCGCTCGCGACTTCCTTGCCGTCCTTGATGATCGCCTCGACCTTGCCTTCGGCGGTTTCGGTCTGGTAACCCAGAAATTCCGTCGCCTCAAGCCGCTCGCGGAGGTCAAACCAGACCTGATCGGTCGCCGTATCGCCGGAGCCGGACCAGGCCGCCCGCGCGGCTTTCTTCTGTTTCGCCATGGCGGCATCGAACCCGGCCTCGTCAAGCGCCCGGTTCTGGCCGCGCAGGATATCCCGCGTGAGATCGAGCGGAAAGCCGAAAGTATCGTAAAGCTTGAAGGCGACTTCGCCCGGCAGCACTTCCGTGCTTCCAAGCTTCGCGGTAGCATCCCCAAGCAGTTTCAGGCCGCGATCCAGCGTCTGCTTGAACTGGTTTTCCTCGACTTTCAGTGTCTCGGTGATCAGCGACTGCGCCCTTTTGAGCTCCGGAAAGGCATCGCCCATTTCATCGACCAGCGTCTGCACGAGTCGGTAGACCATCGGGTCCTTCGCGCCGAGAATATGGGCATGGCGCATGGCCCGGCGCATGATCCGGCGGAGGACATAGCCGCGCCCCTCGTTCGACGGCATGACGCCATCTGCGATGAGGAAGGAGGAAGAGCGCAAATGATCGGCGATCACCCGGTGCGAGACCTTGAACTCGCCGTCGGCGCCGACATTGGAGACTTCCGCCGAGGCCTCGATGATATGGCGCATCAGGTCGATATCATAGTTGTCATGCTTGCCCTGCAGGACGGCAGCGAGCCGCTCCAGTCCCATTCCCGTATCAATGGAAGGGCGCGGCAGGCTCTCCCGCCGCCCGTCGGCATGCTGCTCAAACTGCATGAAGACGAGATTCCAGATTTCGATAAAGCGGTCGCCGTCTTCATCCGGACTGCCGGGAGGACCACCCGGGATCCCCTCGCCGTGATCATAGAAAATCTCGGAGCAGGGACCGCAAGGACCGGTATCGCCCATCGACCAGAAGTTATCGGAGGTCGCGATGCGGATGATCCTGTCATCGGACAGGCCGGAGATTTTCTTCCAGTGACCGACTGCCTCGTCATCATCGTGATAGACGGTGACCAGCAGCTTGTCTTTCGGCAGCCCGAAATCCCGGGTCAGCAAAGTCCAGGCATGCTCGATCGCCACATCCTTGAAATAGTCCCCGAAGGAGAAATTGCCGAGCATCTCGAAAAAGGTATGGTGGCGCGCCGTATAGCCGACATTCTCAAGATCGTTATGCTTGCCGCCCGCGCGCACGCATTTCTGCGTCGTCACCGCGCGGCTATAGGGACGCTTCTCCTGTCCGGTGAAGACATTCTTGAACTGGACCATGCCCGCATTGGTGAACAGCAGGGTCGGATCATTGCGCGGCACCAGGGACGAGCTTTCCACTTTTTCATGCCCGTTCCTGGCAAAATAATCCAGAAAGGAGCTGCGTATTTCTTTTGTTGTACTCATCGTGTCACTTCCGTTCACCTAAGCCAGAAAATGCGGCATATAAGCCGCATTGATGCCGCTTTTTACCGCGCCGCGCACGCCCTGTCCAGTTGGATAGCGCTGGCAAATGACGACTTAGCCTGTTATGGAATAGATATGTGCAAAGACAAAACGAACAATAATAATAATATGGAACCGAGACGTGACATTCATTGATAAAGACCCCGCAACCGCCATTGACCTGATTAAAGCCGGATTTGAGGGCGCGGGCTATATTTGCGACCGCCATATCGCGACCTCGATTTACCTCTCCCAGAAGCTCGACAAGCCGATCCTCGTCGAAGGTCCGCCCGGCGTCGGCAAGACAGAGCTTGCGAAGGCCGCCTCCGAGATTTTGGGCGCGCCGTTGATCCGCCTGCAATGCTATGAGGGGCTGGACGAATCCAAGGCGCTCTATGAATGGAAATACGGCAAGCAACTGCTTTATACCCAGATCCTGAAGGAAAAACTCGGTGATCTCCTGGAGGATGCCGTCGGTCTTGAGCAATCCATGGAAAAGCTGCACCAGTTCGGCGACAGCTTCTATTCGGAGAAATTCCTTGAAGCCCGGCCGCTCCTGCAGGCGCTGAAATCGGAGGTGAAGGTCGTCCTGCTGATCGACGAGGTCGACAAGTCGGACCATGAATTCGAATCCTACCTCCTCGAAATCCTCTCCGACTACCAGATTCCGGTGCCGGAAATCGGCACGATCAAGGCGAAAACCATCCCGCTGGTCTTTCTCACCAGTAACAATACCCGCGAAATGAGCGACGCACTGAAACGCCGCTGCCTGCATCTCTATATCCCCTTCCCCGATGCCGGCCTGGAACGGCGGATCATCCAGACGCGGGTGCCGGAGCTGGAGGAGAACTTGCGCAACCAGCTCGTCTCTTTTGTGCAGCAACTCCGCACCCAGGATCTGAAGAAACTCCCCGCTGTCTCCGAGACCATCGACTGGGCGCGGACATTGCTGCTGCTGCATGCGGACAAGCTGGAAGTCGATCTGGTGCGCAATACTCTCAACATGCTGCTCAAATTCGAGGAAGACATCGACAATATGAGCAGCGAAGTTCCGAAATTCATCGCTGTGGCGCAAAAAGAGTTCCGCTGATGGACAGACCGCTCGCCGACTTTGTGGAAATGCTGCGATACTCGGATGTTCCGGTATCGATCTCGGAGAGTCTGGACGCCGCCGCGACGGTGCAGATCTTCGGCTACAAGGATCGCGGGCTGCTGAAGACGGCGCTCGCGCAGGTCATGGCGAAAACCATCGAGGAGCATGAGAATTTCGACCGCTGCTTCGATGAATTCTTCAGCTACAACATCAATCCGGATCTCGCCCCTGACGCAGAGTTTTCGGAGGAGGAAGAAGAATCCTCCGGGAATCAGCAGGATAACTCCCCTGAAGACGGCGATGAAGCCAACGATAACGAGGCCGGTGGCCCCGCCTCCGGCGGCGGAGAGGGCGGCGGCGGTTTAAGCGGCGGCAAGAATGACGGCAGCCCGGCGGCTTCCCTCGTCCAGATGCTGGAACAGAATGACCGCACGGCGCTCACTATGGCAATGACGGCGGCGGCAAAGGCCGCCAATCTCAGCGGGATCGTCCTCATGACCCAGCGCGGGCTTTTCACCCGGCGGATCATGGAGCAAATGGGCCTTGACCAAGTCAACAAGGAAATTTCAAATCGTGACAAGGCGGGCGATACGGAAGGCGCAACAAGGCTCTCGGAGCGGCTCGACATCCTCTTTGATTCGGTCCGCGATCTGGTGGAGCGGCAACTGGCCTTCACCAGCAGTGGCAAGGCCAAGCAATTCCGCCAGGATATCCTCAAGAATGTCCGCCTCTCCAATATCGAGCATCGTGATTTCAAGCATATGCGCGAGCTTGTCCGGCGGATGGCCAAGCGGCTGACGGACATGAACTCGCGGGTTCGCAAAGTGAAGAACCGCGGCCATCTCGATATCCGCAAGACCATGCGCCGCAATGTCGCCTATGACGGTATCCTGTTCGAAACCCACTGGAAACAGAAGCAGAAGGACCGGCCGAAAGTCATCGCGGTCTGTGATGTTTCGGGCTCGGTCGCGGCGGTCGCGCGGTTTCTGCTGCTCTTCCTCTATAGTCTCAATGAAGTGCTGCCAAAAGTGCGATCCTTCGCTTTTTCCGGAACGCTCGGCGAAGTGACCGACCTCTTCGACCGGTATGGCCCCGAAGAGGCCGTCCCGCTCGCCATCGATGAATTCGGCGGGCGGTCGACTGATTACGGGCGCGCGCTGGAGGATTTAAAGGAACTGATCTTCGATACCATCGACAACAAGACAACCGTGATTTTTCTGGGCGACGGACGGTCCAACGGCTCGGACCCGCGCATCGATATTCTCAAGGAAATCAAGCAGCGGGCGAAACGGGTAATCTGGCTGAACCCGGAACGGAAATCCGTCTGGGGATCGGGAGATTCGGAGATGCTGCGCATCGCCCCCTATTGCTCCACCGCCGAGACCTGCAATTCCCTGAACAAGCTGGAGCTGGTCATCCGCAATCTTCTGAAAAGCTCATAGCCATGTTTGCGGACGTCAGCATGCCGCTACTGGTCGGGTTGATCCTCACGCTCGCAGCAACCGGCATTATCGGCGGCACCCTCGCCGGTCTCCTCGGCGTCGGCGGTGGGATCGTCATTGTCCCGGTACTTTATAACGTGCTGCCATTTTTCGGGATTGGCGACGATATCCGCATTCATGTCGCCGTCGGCACCTCGCTTGCCACCATCATCCCCACCTCAATTTCCTCGGCTCGGTCGCATTACAGGAAGGGCGCGATTGATATAGCGCTCCTGAAAAGCTGGGGACCGGTCATCTTTCTCGGCGTAATCGGCGGCACGATCGCCGCGAGTTACGCCAATGCCCTTGTCCTCACCCTCGTCTTTGCGGTTCTGGCGCTGGTGGTTGCCGCAAATATGGCGTTCCGGCCCGATAATCTCCATGTCGCCAGCAGCCTGCCGAAATCACCAATCAAGGAGCTAATCGCGCTCTTTATCGGCTGGTTCTCGGCGATGATGGGTATCGGCGGCGGCACCTTCACGGTGCCGATCCTGACCCTGTTCAACTACCCGATCCGGAAAGCTGTCGGCACGGCGGCGGCAATCGGCCTGATCATCTCGGTGCCGGGCACCATCGGTTTCCTGATATCCGGGCTGGACACCCCGAATTTACCCCTCGGCAATATCGGCTATGTGAATATTCTGGGATTCCTCGTGATCTTCCCCATGGCTGCCCTCTTTGCCCCCGTCGGTGCGAAAATCGCCCATTCGATTAATGCGAACCTCCTGAAAAAGACATTCGCCTTTTTCCTGTTGATTACCTCGCTTCGCATGTTCTACAGCCTGACAGGATAAGGCCGTGGTCGCCGACCCGACACAGCCACCTTTCGCGCTTCGCGACCTTCAATGGGTCATTTCCTCGCCATTCCTGCTAAAGACCCACTCCGAGCCGGACCTCTCAAATCATCCCGAAACCCGGGCATTGATCGCGCGGCTCGAAAAAGATCCCGCACCGCTGATGAACCATCTTACAGCGCTCCCGCGTCAAAGCCTCGGCCGGTATTTCGAGCAACTGGTGATCTTCTGGCTCGAAAACCTCCCCTCCGTCAACGTCATCAGAGCCAATCTCAGGGTTTACCGAGAGAAGCGAAGCCTCGGCGAAATTGACCTCCTCTTTACCCAGGGCGGCCAAAGCTATCACTGGGAGCTGGCGGTAAAATTCTACCTCAACATCGGGACCGAAGGATTTGAGAAAGACTATGTCGGGCCGATGCAGCGTGATAATCTCGGCCGCAAGCTGGACCGCCTCTATGATCACCAGCTGCGTTTGGCGAACACAGAAGAAGCGCGGGAATTGCTGGAACGCCTTGGCGTGACAACGCTTGTCTCCTCTCCCTGGGTCAAGGGACGGCTGTTTCATCCCCTCGGCCTCGAGGACGGGCTGACGCAGGTCCTTCCTGATCGCGTTTCCCGCAAGAGTTTGAACGGCCGCTGGATATCCATAAAAAACCTCGCAAAGGCCCGTCTTCCGGATTTCGATCATTTTCTGTTTCCGGACAAATCCAGATGGCTCACGCCGTCCTATTTCAAGCCGGAAGCGGTGCAAGGCGGGAAAGCAGAGCTGATCACCAAGGCGATTGAGATTCGTGATCGCGAGCCGGTTCCCCAACTTGCCTGCCTGATGACGGATGCCGGTGATGGCGCCCTTCAGGAAACAATGCGGCTTTTTATCACGCCTGAGGACTGGCCCGGCCCTAGCCCGGAAACTGGACAACGGTGAGGAATTTCGCGATGGAGAAAAAGGCATCAATAAGCTCGGTATCGCTGGTCACGCGGAAATAATGCCCGGCGCTGGAGGCGCAGGCCTTCACGATATCTGCCGTCGCCGACGACGTCAGGTAGTCGATTGCATAAAGCGTGATCCCGTTCGATGTCATCCGCGCGCAGGTATCGCCGAGGATTGTATCTTCGCCAGCCTCGGCATTATCCGATGCAACCACCAGCACAGCCGTTTTTCCGAGCGTTGGATCATTATAAGCCACGGGAGAGCCTGCATCACCATCCCACACCCCCTGCCAGAGTGGGGAAAGGACCCGCTCCGCCCAGAGCATGGCGCGGCCCGAGGCCGTATCGCCAACGCCGGTCAGGGCTGCAACTTCTGTCGATATTTCGACGGTGGAAGAAGTCAGCGGCTGGATGCGTTCGTTCCGGCAATCCGGCGTCGTCACGTTGGTGAAATGCGGAAGACCGGTCACCGGGTCATTTTCCGAAGAAATCTCAAGCACAAGCGGAAATAGATCGCTGGCCGGCGGCGCATCGCTTGATCCCGCCGCACCGCTTCGCGCACCGACACACCACCGGTCCTCCGCGAGATCGCCTGTCCAGGACGTCGTCCCCGGCACATCGGGAGGGAGATTGACAGGCCAGCTTGCGGCCTCAACCCAGTCCTGATGCGGCGCGACATTAACAAGGCTATTGCCGAACGGCACAAGCGCCCATTTTACGCCTGACGCTTGGCGCACCTCCAACTCGAGGGCCGCGATAAACGTCTGGGCGGCGGCTTTTATCGGCTCAAGCCTTCCAGACGCCTTTGATGCCGCCGACGCATCAAGGACAAGAGCAAGCTCCGTTTCCGGCATCTGCTGGCGGGCGGTTACGGCCTCTGTCACCGTCACATCGTCGAAAAAATTGAGCATGCGCAGGAGCGTTGTCGTCACTTGCCCCTCCGCCGAGACCGTGACCTCGCCGTTTGATACATCCGGGGTGACGGTCACGACTGGCTGTGCCACCGTATCGCCCTTGAACGCAAGGAGGTTCATCTGGCCGAAATTGGCGTTCAGGGTTTGCGTTGCCAGTTGGCCGAGCGCGTCCCCATCCAGAAAATGCAGGTTCGTTGCCGCCGCGACAGCCGCCGCCTCTGTGGCCACCGAGAGCCGCGACTTGACCGCATATATCCGCGATACATCGATGGCAAAGGCCATCCCGCCGATGACGATAAAGAGGCCAAGAGCGAAAATAAGAACGGCGGCTCCCTCCTCCGCGCTTCGGAACCGCTGGAGCGATCTCACCATTTTAGTCAAGGCCGCGAACCGCCGGGGATCGGCCAAGCGAAAGGGCGCGGCTATGGAGCGTGAAACCGGCACGGTTCATCACGCCGGAGAGAAAGAAGTACGCTGCCGGTTCCGCGCAGAGATCGATCTGGATGAGGCAATTAATCTCCGC
>JAIOYL010000013.1 GCA_021741195.1 Sneathiella sp.
GAAAATAAGGCGTTAGACGCCGCATCTGCGCCTCGCTCAACATCAATAACTCACTCATAGGCAGCACCTCCTTCGGCGCCTCCATTGAATCAACCTTCAAAACATCATGCAAGAAATTTAATAGGTCCTGAGCCTAGTATATTGCATAGAACTCGACATGGGGCATGGTCACTTTCATTACAGTGAAATAGCGAAATACGTAGACGGAAAAATAACAAAAATTACATAGCAAGAGAAAATTAGATATTTTTGGACGCTATCTAGTCCGCTCAATGCGGCAGGGGGCGGAAATGTTCCACGAGAAAATCGATAAAGACGCGGACCTTGGGCGATAGATTGCGCTTGTCGGAATAGACGGCGAAGATATCGGAGGCTTCCTCCTCATAGTCGGGGAGGAGCGTGACCAGGCGGCCCGCCGCGATGTCTGGATCCACCAGGTAGGAGGAAAGCTGGGCGATGCCGAGCCCGGCCAGCGTCGCGTGATAGACCGCATCGGCGCTGTTGGCGTCGAAATTTCCTGTTGCGGCGAAAACCCAGGTCTCCTCGTTTTTACGAAAGTGCCAGTCATTCCAATGGGCTACCGTTGAAATGCGGAGGCAGTTATGTAATTTAAGATCCTCTGGCGTTTCCGGCGCGCCGTGGGTCGCAATATAGGCCGGCGACGCGCAAAGAGGGCGCTTGCTGCTCGCGAGTTTGCAGGCAACCAGCGAGGTATCGGTGATCTGTTCGGGAAAGCGGATGGCGAGGTCATAGTCGGAATCGGACAAGTCGATATGCCTGTCGGTCAGCTCGAGAGCCACCTTCAGTTCCGGATAGCTCGCGGTAAAGGCAGGCAACAGCGGCAAAAGCTGCGCCTTGCCGAAGGCCACGGTCGCGGCAATACGCAAATTTCCTTGCGGTTTCCCGCTCATCGATTGCGCCAGTTCCTCGGCCCTGTGAACGCCCGCGGAAATCTCGGCGCAGCGCTCATAGAAACTGCGGCCTTCCAGCGTTGTGGAAATCTGGCGGGTTGAGCGGTTCAGCAACCTGACCCCCAGCCGGTCCTCCAGCTGGCTGATCTGCTTGCTGACCGCCGAGGGGGTCAGGCCGAGGCTACGCGCCGTCGCGGAGAAACTGCCATGATCCACGACATTGGCGAACAGGATCATCTGGCTGGCGATATCCATGGGACCTTTGTCTCCATCTATTCCTGCAGGGCAAAGCTGCTATAACCAATCTTGCCATTATCAAATGCTGCACTGCCACATATATATGGTGCGTTGCAGCATAAATATGGCTGCATCACATCTCTTACGCAAGTGTAAAAAGGAAATATCGATGAATGAAAAGTTTCAAGGCGATCTTCCAAGACATGTCACCCTTGCGGAGATAGAGCGCGGCATTAGGGAGGGTCAACGGCTTCGGAGTGAAGAAATCCAGAGGCTGGGGGCATGCTTCAACGCACTGATCCGCAAAGGGTTTACTCAATCAGGACGCTACCTGCGCCAAGCCGGAGCCGTCCTCGTCACTGCCGTCGAGCGGCGCATGGAAGTGTTGGCGTCCCGTCACACGCGCGCGCGGGTGCATTATGACTGAACCGTTGAAGGTCATAAGCCCGCGGTTTCTGCCGGGGTTTCTGCCGCCGGTTTACCGTGAGCTCGCGCCAAAGGAACAGGACGCGCTTCTGCTGCACCTGCTCAGACTGGGCCCCTTGAGTCGGCATATGCGTTTTGGCTATCCGGCCGGGGACGGCACGATCGAGCGCTATTGCAACAACCGCCATGGACGCGCGCCCGTCCTCTGCGGCGCCTTTATCGGCGGCGAGCTTCGCGGTGTCGCGGAGCTGCGCTTCATTTCGGAAAAATGGCCGTATTCTGCGGAAATTGCCCTCAGTGTCGAGGATGAGTGGCAGGATATGGGCATCGGCACGGAGCTGATGTCGCGGGCGCTTCGCGCCGCGCGCCTCCATCATATTTCGGTGCTGGAAGTCAACTGCCTGCCCGAAAATACCCGTATGCGCCGGATTGCCGATAAATACGGCGCGGCCTTCTCCCACCAGACAGGCCTGATCAAAGGGGTTTTCGAACCTCTCGGGCCGGGTTACGCGTTGTCAGCCGCCTCAACACGACAACAGTGACTTATCTGGTGACCCCGCCCGCCGCTCAACCTGTCATCCCTCAATAAAGGGAAGATTGCTGGCGGGCGGGGAGCTCGGCATCGTAAGCGTCGGCATCGAAGCCGGGCCTGGCACTCCGGGTCATCTCGCCTGCCGTCGGCACCTCGGCGCGGGAGATCATTGCGGCCGGATCCCAGAGTTTCGCGCGTTTGAGCGCGCGGGCGCATTGAAAATAGACCGCCTCGATCGTGACCAGCAGAACAGTGACTGGCGCCTTGCCGCCCACTGCGAAACTGTTGACAAGTGCGGGTTCCATGGTCAGGGTCACTCGACCGTTTATCCGCAATGTCTCCTCAATGCCGGGGATCAGGAACAGCAGCGCGACGCGCGGATCCTCAATAATATTGCGCAATGTATCGAGCCGGTTATTGCCGCGCCGGTCCGGAATGGCGAGGGTTTTATCGTCAAGAATGCGGAAAAGCTGGCCCACGCCATCGCCGCGCGGGGAACAGTCAAGCCCGGCCTCCCCGGTGCTGGCCAGCGCAAAAAACGGCGCCCTCTCGATCCAGCGACGGTATTCCGGCGTCAGGCTCGTCGTCTCCTTCGCCAGTGAAATGGGGTTAACCGGACTATATAACGCCTCCAATGCGTCAATCGAGGTAATTTCATAAGACTTGGACATCGTTTTAACCTTCAGAACCGGGGAATGGCAAAATTTTATCTTTGCGCGTCAAATATACAAGCCGCGAGCATCGGCTTTATGACGGATTGAGGGTTTTCGCCCATCTTTCCGCCCATTGATCGAAGGTGGCGAGTTTTCGTGAAAGCTCCGCTCCCTGGTCCGTATAGGCGTAACCGCCCTCCCGGTGATCGACGAGCTTGAGCTCGCGCAAGGTTTTGAGCCGGGCGTTGAGGACAGTCGGGGAGATATCGTCGCAGCGCCCGCGTAAATCCCTGAAATTGAGACGACCGTGACGTAATTCCCAGAGAATGCGCAATGTCCAGCGCTGTCCCAGCACGTCGAACAGCACCATGACCGGCCGGCCGGTTGTTGATCCGCGCACCTGCACGCCGGGATTTTTGGCGGTCATGTAAAACCCTCTTGACGCTACACAATATGTAGCATTATGTTGCTACATAAGCCATAGCACAGGAGAGACTAAAATGAAACAGGTTTTGCAGCCGATCGAAGCGCCATTTTCCCAGGAAATCAAAGAGATATTAAAGACTTACCCGCAGCGGAACGGCTATATCCTGAAACTGTTCCGCGTCTTTGCGAACAGCCGTCGTTTCCTTAAAAAGGGGATTCCCAACCTTCTGGATAAGGAAAGTCCGCTGCCCATGCGCCAGCGCGAGATTGTGATCCTGCGCGTCACCGCAAACCGCAATTGCGAATATGAATGGGGCGTTCATGTCACCGCCTTCGCGGCGCATGTGAAATTCACGCCCGAACAGATCCGCGCGACACGGCTCGTAAAGTCCGACGCGCCCTGCTGGCCGGAGGAGGAGGAGCTTCTCATCCGGGTGGTCGACGACATCTGTGAAACGGCGAATTTAAGCGACGCCACGCTCGCAAAATTCCAGTCGGCCTGGAGCCTCGAACAACAGCTCGAAATCATCGCGCTCTGCGGCGCCTATCACTCGGTCAGCTTTACCGCCAATATCGCGCGGATCGAGGGCGAGGAATTCGCGGCGACGTTTCCGGTGTAGCGGGTAATTTCGGCGGGAAAATATATACAAACACATCTATTTCACGTAAATTTAACCCTCAAAGCCCGCAATAATTGGGAGCGACAATAGATGGGAATTCTGGATAGCTTTGTTGATCCGTTTTTCAAGGAAGATGGGGACGGAAGAACATTATACTTTCCGTGGGGGAACGGTGGATCTGCCATTGTTATCGATTCTGATGAAACGAAACGGAAAATTCGAAACTTCCTCAAGCTGACCCATTTAGCGCTTTTCCTGGTCGCGATGGCCTGCATGATTTTATTCGGGGGCTGGTGGGCGCTTGCAATTGGCCCCATTTACGTGATCTGGTTCATTCTTGGAATTCGCAAACTGACCAAGGGCCTCCCAAGGTCCAATGAAAAGCTCGACGTATCAGAAATGAGGATCAAAAAAGCGCAAACCATTGGCTGGTTCTGGATTGTTTTAATGATACTGGGCAACATCTTTATTTTATGGAGCATGATTTGGTACTTTGAGGAAAGCACGCAACCTTACATGGGTATATTTTTAATAGTGGTTTTGATTTTTCTTCTCGTGTTTCTATTCTGGTTAGCGTTATTGAAAATGCAGCTTTCAAAAAAAGCTAAGAACTAAAGTCCCAATAAATCCGGTAACTCACTCATATCCTTGAAAACTGTCGCGCCGGTGGTGGCGAGGTCGGCGCCGTCTTGATGGGGCGCGTAGCCGTAGCAGGGGATGCCGGCGCGGGCGGCCCCGGTCGCCCCCAAAACGCTGTCCTCGATGACAACCGCCTTGTTCGCCGGAACCGAAAAGGCGTCCAGCGCCGCCATGAAAAGCGCCGGATCGGGTTTCGAGGTTTTGAGCGTATGGGCGGAGAACATCGCGCCCTCGAAGCGCGGCAGAAGGCCGGTCTGGCCCAAGGTAATCGCCATTTTATCCTCGCTGCCGTTGGAGGCGACGCAAAAGGGCACTTCGGCGTCGTCGAGCCGGTCCAGGATATCGTGAATTCCCTCCATCGCCGGCACGCCACGCTTGAGAGCGGCAAATTCCTCGGCGTAAACCGCCGCGATCCAGCCCTCAGGGAGCATTGCGCCGAGCCTTAGCGCTTCCTGCTCGACATTCATCATGCTCCATCCGGTAAACATCCGGGTGCAGTCCTCCGTCGAGAGGGGGAGGCCGTGGCGGGTCAGGTTTTCGGCCAGAACCGCGTTGGAGGCGGGTTCCGTATCCACCAGCACGCCGTCGCAATCGAAAATGACAAGTTCGGGTGGCATTAATCAGCGCCTCCGGTTGGCCATGGCGATGCGCATCAGGGCGCGGCGGCAGAGCGCCTCATCGGGATAACCGGTTGTCTTGCAATCGATTTCGGCGTTCAGGGTGATATCGAGGCAGGTCGCAAAATGCACGCCCGGTTTCCCGCCGATCTGCGCCGCCGCCTTCTTCTGGTTGAAAAAGGGAATACCGGCTTTGCGGATCGCTTCCTCGGCCCGCCGCCCCCCATCGCGAAGGGCCGCAGCCTTGTGCAGGGATTTAAGCTGTCCCTGGATCATGCGTAAATATCCGATCGGGCTCTCGCCCGCCGAAAAGGCCTTGTTAAGCTGCCGTTCAAGGGCGTCAAGGTCGCCCAGCAAAGTGGAATCGATGATATCGAAGACATTCTGGGCGGAGGAATCGCCGATATTGGCGCGCACATCTTCCAGCGTGAGGGGCTCATTATGGCCCCGCATATAAAGGACGAGCTTGCCGAGTTCCTGACGGGAGATGGCGCGGTCGCCTCCTAAATTCTGGCGGAGATAGTCGATCACTTCGCGAGACGTATGGATCGAGGCGGCGGTGAGAACCTCCTGGATGAGGCCGCCCATACCGTCCGCATTGTCATGAAAACAGGGTGTCACGGCACCTTGTGGCGCGGTTTTGATCAGTTTGACCAACGCGCTGTCCTTGCGAAGATCGCCCGCCTCGATGACAAGAATGCCATCCTCGAGGCCGAGTTCGAGCAGCGGCTCGATATAGCTTTTGCTGTTGTTATTCGCGCCCCGGAGCCGCACGGCGCGCTCCCCGCCCATCATGGAAATGGCCGTTACCTCGTCCATCAGCTTGGCGGGATCCGAAAGGAGCTCCGCAGCGTCGAGCTCGCTGTAGCGGAACGGATCCTCGAGGCTGTCAATCACGCTGAGGCAGAGCGCGCGGGAGCGTTCGCGCACCAGCCCTTCATCGGGACCGTAGACGAGGAAAATCCGCACCCGCTTGTCGCGGGCCTTTAAAAAGGAGGTGAATTGGCTGCCGGAAAGCTCCACCGGATCAACGCCCGGAGAAAAAGACGGAAAGCTGCTGGTTGATCTGCTCGGCCGCGACGAGGGCCGCGCGCTTTTCCGCGTTATTGGCCGCCGACAGATTGGCGAATTCCGACTGCACAACGTTATAGGAGGCGATATTCTGCGTCGAGCCTGAATAGATTACGTCCTGACCGGCGGCATCGGTCAGGCGGAACTTGCTGTTGAGCGTCAGATTATAGCGGGTTTTGGTGGCGTCCTGCTGAATGGCAAGGCCGACTTTCTGAACCTCTATCGATATCACAAGACGATAGGCCGGTTGATCGGGGATGCCGCCCGGATTGGCAAGATCAAGAAGCTCGTTGCGCAGGATCTGGCCGGTGCGCCCCTCAATCGGCTCGATATATATTTGCGCGAGCTTTTCGCGAACGTCCGTGCTTTGGGTTGTCTTGCCATAGAGTGGCTGAAAGCCGCAGGCCGTGGCCAAGCTGAGCATTAGAAAAACAAAACTTGTCCTAAATAACGACATTGACGATCCGGTTCGGCACGACGATGATTTTTCGAATGGTATTTTCACCGATGGCATTCTGGACTGATTTCTGGGCGAGCGCAATTTCTTCGACGATTTTTGCCTGCTCATCAAGTGCAACCTCTATGGTGGCGCGCAGCTTGCCCTTGACCTGCACGGCCATGGTGACCTTGTCCTCGACGGTCAGCGCCTTGATCGCCTGCGGCCAGCGGGTCTCCACCAATATGGTGTCATGACCCAGCATCTGCCAGAGTTCCTCGGCCAGATGCGGCATCATTGGCGCCACCAGGTTGACGATGATTTCCATGCCCTCGCGCAAGGCCCATTTAGCACCCTCCGTGCCATCGCTCTTGAAGTCACCCAGCGCGTTCATAAACTCATATATCCGCGCGATGGCATTGTTGAAATGCAGATTCTCGATATTCTCGGTCACCTTGGCGACGGTTTTATGGGCGGATTTGCGAAGGTTTTTGGCAGCCTCCGGAAATTCCTCGGGCTCCGGCGCATGGACCGGGCAGGCGGCCTCGATATGTTCAAGAATAAAACGGTGCAGCCGTTGTACGAACCGCCAGGCGCCTGTCGCACCGGCGTCGGTCCATTCCATGTCGCGGTCCGGCGGGCTGTCGGAAAGCACGTACCAGCGGGCGGCATCGGCGCCAAACTTGTCGATGATGGCGCCGGGATCGACAACGTTTTTCTTTGATTTCGACATTTTCTCGATACCGCCGATGGTAACGGGCTTGCCGCTGATCAGCTCGACTAGGTCTCCCGCGTCATTATGGCCGACCTCTTCGGGGAGCAGCCATTCGCCTTTTTCGCTGCGATAGGTTTCATGGGTGACCATGCCTTGCGTGAAAAGCCCGGCAAACGGTTCATCGATATCGGACCAGCCGGTCACCTTCATGGCGCGGCTGTAAAAGCGTGAATAGAGAAGATGCAGGATCGCATGCTCGATCCCGCCGATATACTGATCGACCGGCAGCCAGTAATCGACTTTCTCGCGCTCCACCGGTTGATCGGCGCGCGGCGAGCAGAAGCGCGCGAAATACCAGGAACTGTCGACGAAGGTATCCATGGTATCGGTCTCGCGCGTCGCATCGCCGCCGCAACCGGGGCATTTTACATGCTTCCATGTGGGATGGTGGTCGAGCGGGTTGCCGGGCTTGTCGAAGGTGACATCGTCGGGCAGCTTTACCGGCAGGTTTTCCTCGCGCTCCGGCATGGTTCCGCATTTAACGCAATGGATCATCGGGATCGGGCAGCCCCAGTAACGCTGGCGCGACAGGCCCCAGTCCCGCAGGCGGTAATTGATCTTCGCTGTGCCCTTGCCCATTTCCTCGAGCCGGCGGATAATCTCGGCTTTGGCGGCCTCGACTTCCATGCCGTTCAGGAAGTCAGAATTGATGATCTTGCCGGGGCCGGTATAGGCAGTATCACCGATTTCAGGGTCCGCATTGTCCGGCGCCACGACGGGAGTGACCTCAAGGCCGTATTTCCGTGCGAAATCAAGGTCGCGCTGGTCATGGGCGGGGCAGCCGAAAATCGCGCCCGTGCCATAGTCCATCAGCACGAAATTGGCGACATAGACGGGGAGTGTCTTGCCCGGGATAAACGGATGCGCGACTTCAAGGCCCGTATCGACGCCCTTTTTCTCCGCCTTTTCAATGGCTTCCTCGCTGGTGCCCATGCGGTGGCATTCGGCGACAAAGTCCTTGATGGCGGGATTGTCTTTTGCAAGGCGCTGGGTCAGCGGATGATCGGCGGAAACCGCCATGAAGCTTGCGCCAAACAAGGTATCGGGCCGCGTCGTGTAGATTTCGAGAGGCTTGTCTTCGCCGATGATTTCAAAGGATATGCGCGCGCCCTGACTGCGGCCGATCCAGTTCTGCTGCATCAGGCGGACGCGATCCGGCCAGCGGTCGAGTTTCTCGAGGCTATCGAGAAGGTCTTCACTGTAGTCGGAGATACGAAACATCCATTGATCGAGCTTGCGCTTCTCGACCACGGCGCCGGATCGCCAGCCCTTGCCGTCGATCACCTGCTCATTGGCGAGCACGGTCATGTCGACCGGATCCCAGTTGACCCAACTCTCTTTCCTGTACACCAGACCCTTTTCAAAGAAATCGAGGAACAGCTTCTGCTGATGCCCGTAATAGCCGGGATGGCAGGTGGCGATCTCCTTGCTCCAGTCGAGCGAAAGACCCATTGCCTTCAGTTCGTCGCGCATATGGGCGATATTGGCATAGGTCCAGTCAGCGGGATGCACGCCCTTGTCGCGGGCGGCGTTTTCAGCGGGCAGGCCGAAGGCGTCCCAGCCCATGGGATGCAGGACATTGAAGCCTTGCGCCTTCTTGTAGCGCGCGACGACATCGCCCATGGTGTAGTTGCGGACATGGCCAATGTGGATGCGCCCCGACGGATAGGGAAACATTTCCAGCACATAGTATTTGGGAAGCGTGAGGTTGGCCTCGACTTCAAAACTGCGCTGCTCGGCCCAGACGGCCTGCCATTTGGCTTCTACTGTTTTTGCATTATAGCGGGACATGGAGGGTTTCCCGTTTGTCTTGAATTGTTGTCAATAAATCCGGCCCGCACCGGGCTCCGCCGCCAAGACGGGACGGAACAGCTGTGGGCGGGCCATATATAAAGTTATTCGCCTTCGCGCGCTACCCTGAGTTCGCGTGCTTTCGAGAGAATGGCATTTTCGAGATCCGTGATGACCTTCGGCGCCAGCGGGACGGCGATCCACTGGTTCGCCGTATCCAGATTCTGCTTGAAGGCCGTAACACGAATACCATCTGCGCGCAGCCGCCGGTCGAGGATATAGACGGTGACCTTGAACCGCTCGTTGGGCGAATCAGGGGAGGAATACCAGTCAGTGATGATCACGCCGCCAAACGGATCGGCAGAGGAGAGCGGCATGAAAGAGAGCGTATCGAGCGACGCCCGCCAGAGATAGGCATTGACCCCGAGGCCACCGCCGCCGCCGTTCCCGTCCTGAAGGGCCTTGTCATCGCCACCGAAAATGCCGCCCTTGCCGAAGATCGTGTCATCGTTTTTCTTGCCGGTCTGGTAGACGACGCCCCGGTTTGATTCCGGAAAAGTGGATTTCGCGCCCAGGTCAGAATCGCAAGCCCCGAGCAGAAGGGCAACGCAGCCTGCGGCCAAGGCGTAAATTTGTCGGCGTCTCATATTTATCAAAACCCTCACTATGTTCTCGCTACTAAACGCTGGAAATGGGGCGAAATCAAGAAAGCAGAGTTTATGCCAGCTTTCCCGCTTTGAGAACAGCAGAAAATGGCAGTTTCTCCCGAATTCACCCGACCTGTCTTGGTATGTCTCCACTTCGACCATGACCAGATTGTGGCTTTTTGAGCACAGTCCGGCAATTTTGCCTAAATGAGTACCGTCTTGCGCTTGACCGGAGGGCCATTAACCCTCTTTACTCCGTCTTGACTAACAGGATCACTTGGGTCTTGCGTCTGTATATTAATCTATTTCTCTAGCTTTTATGAGCAGAGGGGAGACAAAATGAAAAAAGCAATCTTGGGTACAACAGCGCTTGTCGCCGTTGGTGTATTGGCTGCAGGGACCGCTTCTGCATCCGATAAAATCAAACTGGGTGTTGGCGGCTACATGCAGTCCACCTATTTCTACCAGAGTTCAGATGAGCCGGCTGGTACGGCGGACCGTATTCCTGACCGTGTAACGCAGGAAGGCGAAATCTTCTTCTACGGCCAAACGACTTTGGACAACGGCCTGAAATTCGGCGTCAATGTTCAGCTCGAAGCTTACACTGCAACAGACCAGGTCGACGAAACCTACATCTATGTTGACGGTTCCTTCGGTCGCGTCCTGCTCGGATCTGAAGACAGTGCCGGTTACCTGATGCATTACACCAGCCCGTCACCGGTGCCGATGTATTCCGCTGACTCCGCCAACATCTATCCGACGGGTCAGGGCAACACCACCCGTCCGAACATGTTCGCAGACCGGGACAAGATCACCTACTTCACACCGCGCTTCGCTGGCTTCCAGCTCGGTGCATCCTATGTTCCGGATGGAAATTCCGAAACCGGTACTGGCGCAACCCAGTATCAGGCTCCTGCTTTCAAAGCCGGGCTTGATCGTGGTTGGTCGGCAGCCGCCAACTATGTCAACAAATTCGGTGGTGTTGACGTAGCTGGTTCTGCTGCTTACCAGCGGGCAGACGTTTTCGGTGCCTCTGAAGACCAGAGCGAATACAGCTTTGGTGTTTCCGTTGGTGTCGCCGGCTTCACCGTTGGTGGTGGTTATGGCGCAGACAGGGATATCGGCGGTACCGCAGGTACGGACAGCGACGCATGGTCCGCTGGCCTGACGTATGGCATGGGTCCATGGTCTGCTGGTGTTCAGTATTCCAAGACGACTTTTTCCGCAACGGGCGTTGCTGATACCGACCAGTCAACCTGGATCCTCGGTGGTCAGTACACACTCGGCCCCGGCATCACAGCCTTCGGCGGTGTTCAGGTCGACGACAACGACCTGACAGCAAGTACGTCAACCCGGATGGCTGGCAAAACCAGCACCTTCTTCGTTGGTACAGCTCTCTCCTTCTAATCTGAAGGAAAGTCGAAATAGGGAGGGCAGGTTTTCCTGCCCTCCTTTTTTGTTGTCCGCAGGTATCTGTTTGATTATTTTTATCGGCAACATTGTTCATTTGCGGGAAATATTATGGGCGGGATTATCTGGCTGGCTTCTTATCCGAAATCAGGAAATACCTGGGCGCGCCTGTTTTTGTATAATCTGCTGTTGAACCCGCAAGAACCGCTGGACATCAACCGTATTCGCCATCTTACCCTCATTGACGGACTGAAATCCTGGTATGAAAAGGCCGGAGGGCAACCGTATGATAAATATTCCATGGGGGAAGTGGCCCTCCTGCGGCCGAAGGTCCATGAACTTTTCGCAAAAAGCCAGCCTGACTCGGTTTTTGTCAAAACCCATTCGATGTTCGGCACGGTTTACGGCGTCCCGCAAATCACCCTGGAACAGACAGCAGGAGCCATTTATATAATCCGTAACCCGCTGGACGTGGTGATCTCCCTTTCCTCCCATTTCGGGCTGCCGATCGAAGAGGCGATTACCATGCTCAACGATCCGGAGGGGGGCGGCGACGAAGCTCGCGGGTATGAGCATATCCGGCAGCTTTTCGGCTCCTGGTCGGGCCACGCCAATTCCTGGTCCCATTTCGATCCCCGGCATATGCATGTGATGCGTTATGAGGATATGCTGGATGAGCCGGAAGAAGCCTTTGGCGGCATGGCGCGGTTTCTGGGATTAAATCCGCCAAAGGACCGCCTGGACCGGGCAATCGAGTTCTCCTCGTTCGATGTTGTCCGCCGCCAGGAGGAGGAGAAGGGGTTTAAAGAACAATCCGACAAGAACGACAGGTTTTTCCGGGTTGGCAAGGCCGGTCAATGGAAAGACGTGCTGACGGATGATCAGGTTGATAGAATTGTAAAATGCCACTATCCAACAATGAAGCATTTCGGCTATCTAAGGGACTAGACCGTAACTTTTGTATTCAAAAACGGGACCTTGACTATGGGCGGAATTATCTGGCTGACCTCTTATCCGAAGTCGGGAAATACCTGGGCGCGGACCTTCATAAACAACCTGTTGCTTGATCCGGAAGAGCCTGTGGATATCAACACCATTTCCAGTCTTGCGCCAGGGGATGCCCGGAAATCCTGGTATGAAAAGGCGGGCGGGCAACCTTTCGACAGATATTCCATGGGACAGGTGATCGGGTTGCGGCCGAAAGTACATCAGGTCATCGCGCAATCGCAAGAAGGCAGGGTCTTTGTTAAAACCCATTCGCTATATGGTAATATTCATGGCGTCCCGCAGATTACGCTGGAATATACGGCCGGGGCCATATATATCATCCGTAATCCGCTGGACGTCGTGATTTCGCTGTCGTCGCATTTTGGCCTTTCGCTGGAGCAAGCGATAGACCTGATGAATGATCCGGAGGGCGGGCTGGATGAAACGCGGGAGGGCGGAAATATCCGGCAATATTTCGGCTCCTGGTCGGGCCATGCCAATTCATGGACGCATTTTAATCCGCAGCAGATGCATTTAATGCGCTATGAGGATATGCTGGATAAACCTTTTGAGACTTTTGGCGGCATGGCGCGGTTTCTGGGGATTGACCCATCCGATGGGCAATTGAAAAAAGCCATCGAGTTTTCTTCCTTCGATGCTGTTCGCCGACAGGAGGACGAAAAGGGGTTCAGGGAGCAGTCTGATAAAAACGAGAAATTTTTCCGGGTCGGCAAGTCCGGACAATGGAAAGACGTGCTGTCAGATGAGCAGGTGAACCGAATTGTCGATTGCCACCATCAGGCGATGAAGCGGTATGGCTATCTTCCGGAATAACCGGCACTCTTAATAAACAACACCGGGAAAGTAATTTATGGGCGGGATTATCTGGCTGGCCTCCTATCCGAAGTCGGGGAATACATGGGTGCGGACCTTCTTGCATAACCTGCTGCTCAATGCCGGCCGGCCCGCGGATCTCAACGAGCTGACGAAATTCACCATCGGGGATGGTAACAAGATCTGGTACGAGCAGGTAACCGGCAAACCGTTCGATAGTTTTTCCGGGGAGGAAATTGCCGCACTTATCCCCAAGGTGCATCAGGCCTATGCCAGGACCCGGCCCGATTCCGTTTTCGTGAAAACCCATGTCTGGCTTGGAAAGGCTCATGGCATCCCGTTGATCACGCCGGAATTTACCGCGGGCGCCGTCTATATCCTCCGCAATCCGCTCGATGTCGTCATATCACTGTCGGATCACTACGGGCTCTCCATCGACGAGGGGATCGGGATGATGGCGGACCATGAGGCCTATAGTGCCGAGACAGACCGGAAACTGCCGGACTATTTAAGCTCCTGGTCGGAGCATGTCACGTCCTGGCGGGCGATGGATAAATCGGCGCTGCATCTCATGCGTTATGAGGATATGCTGTATAAGCCGGAAAAGACCTTTGGCGCGCTGGCAAAATTTCTCGGGCTCAAGCCGCCGAAGGAGCGGCTCAAGAAAGCGATCCGCTTCTCCTCGTTCGAGGCGTCACGGAAACTGGAAGCGGAGAAGGGATTTAACGAGCGGTCGGACAAGGCCGAGCGGTTTTTCCGGGTTGGCAAGGCGGGTCAGTGGAAAACGGTACTCACGCCGGAGCAGGTTGAAAAGATTGTGGCTGCGCATTACGACGTGATGAAGGAATTCAGGTATCTTCCGCCTAAGCATTAAACTGACTAATTTGCAAGAATGCTGCCGTTAATCCGCTCTATATGCAGAAATTTGATATCTAAAGGCATGAAAATGCAAAAACATAAGGGTTTAACAGAGAGGGGCGGAATTATGACGACACCTATGGATAAAATCGACCATGAAATCGCCACAAATTTCACCGGCATTCGCGCCCGTATCGCCAAAACGGCGCAAAAATGGCAGCGGGAAGCCCGGGACATTGACCTGATTGCGGTCAGCAAGCGCCAGCCCATCGAATATATGGAGGCCGCGCTTCGCGCCGGGCAGCGGCATTTCGGCGAGAACCGGGTGCAGGAAGCGCAAGGCAAATGGCCAGCGCTGAAAAGGCAATATCCGGATATCGAACTCCACCTGATCGGACCGCTGCAAACCAACAAGGCGCAGGACGCCGTGGCGCTGTTTGATGTGATCCAGACGGTCGACCGTTTGAAGCTCGCGCGGGTGCTCGCAAAGGAAATGCAGGCGGCGGGCCGCTCCCTGCCGGTCTATATCCAGGTGAATACGGGGAAAGAGCCGCAGAAGGCGGGGGTTTTTCCAGAGGATGCCGACGCCTTTATTGCCGAATGCCGTGACAGCCTCGGCCTCAATGTCGTTGGCCTGATGTGCATTCCGCCAGCGGAGGAACAACCGGCCCCACATTTTGCCCTGCTCGGGAAAATCGCCGCGCGCAACGGCCTGAAACTCCTCAGCATGGGGATGAGCGCCGATTTCGAGGTGGCGGTGCAGTTCGGCGCGACCTCGGTTCGGGTTGGAACCGCTCTTTTCGGGCTCCGCGACGACGCCTGAGCTTACGGCAGTCGGATATTGATCGCGGTTTCCGGGCCGATCGCCGCCAGCAGAGTTACTAAATCCTCCTTTTTGAGCGCGACACAGCCTTCCGTCGGCCCGTAATCTTCCGCCGCGACATGCAGGAAGATACAGCTCCCCGCGTCCGGAATGGCCGGGGCATCGTTATGGCCAAGCACGACGACGAGGTCATAGAGATCATCCTCACGCCAGAGCCTCTCATGGCGGGCAGCGCAGGGAAGCCGGACGTGGCGGTTATACTCGGCATCATCAGGGTCATCGCACCAGCCATCGAGCGGTCCGATTTCCTGCCGGGGCAGCGCCGTGATGATATCGGGGACCTTGCCGGGGCGATAGAAAAGCCCGCGCAACGGAAAGCGTCCCGCCGGGGTCGCATGGTCGCCTTCGCGCTTTTCGGCAGTAATTCCCGTCTTGCCGAGGGCGCAGTCAAAGCGCAAGCCGCCGAACTTCAGCTCGCCGCGGGATGCGCCCTTTAAAATAACCTCGATATCCATGGCGGCAGTTTAAGATAAATTCTGGCGGATGTCATTGTTTCCTGGGGAAGGTTTAGCGGGCCGGAGTGCGATTATAGTCCGTATAGTCGCTGGGCGCGGGGCGGATGCTTTCCATGGCGACAGCGGTTTTCTGGTAGGCGGCGCTCGCCTCTGGGGCGGCCACGGGTTTCGCGGGCGGGGCGAGCCGGAAGCTCTTGAAAACCGCGCTCAACTGCTCTTCGGTGAGATCCTGCGTCTGGATCGCTTTCGCCTTTTCGATATTCTGCAGGAAATTTGGCTTGGCTCCCTTCCATTCCAGCCCGATCGGCGTCAACGCCGGCGCCTCAGCCGTCGTCACTACGGCTGGCGCAGGTTCCGGCGCCGTTGCCAGCGGAACAGCGGTGACTTCTGGCAGGGCGGCAGGGCCCACTTCCTCGGCCAACACGGGAACGCTCGCGAATTCCTCGGCAGCCGGAACGGCGGCGATGGCCTGCTCCGGCGGTGCATCGTCACCGGAGGAAAAAAAGCCGATCACGGTGCCGCCGATATCCTTGCCGGTTGCCTCTTCGATGGTGGAGTTGATGAAGGACAGGGCAAGGCCGATGCTGCCGCCATAGATCGTTCCGCCGATCATGCGGGCGCCGGGGCTGATCTCGTCCCCCGTGATCTCGCGATAAAGCGAGGAAATACCGGGAATATGCTGCAGCGGGTTGATGATATCGAGGAAATCGCCGAAGCCGAAACCGTCCTCACCAAAGCCGTCGTCTTCCGCGACCTTCTTGCCGTCCGCGCCCATCTTCTCTTCCGGCACATAACGGGCGACGGGGTCGTTCGGCAGGGCGCGTTCAAGATAGGCGTAGGGGTTGCTGGTGACGGCATTGATCGACATATATCTCTCCTTGCGCCTAAACAAAGCAAGGACCATGCCAGAATCAGGTCTGAATATCGGTGCTATATCAACGGGTTTCGCGTCAAAGCCGGTAAAATCTGCCGCCGGTATAGAACCGGCCTACAAATAATGCCCACTGCGTTTTTTCTTCGTCGCCAGGTAAAGTTCGTTATGGGTGTTGGACGGGAATTTATGCGAGACCCGCTCGGTCACGTCAATGCCAAAGCGCTGCAGCCCCTCGACCTTTTCCGGATTATTGGTCATAAGCCGGACTTTCCTGAAGCCGAGCAGCTTGAACATCTCTGCGGCTGGCTGGAAAACCCGTTCATCTGCATCGAAGCCAAGCCGTTCGTTGGCGTCGATGGTGTCAAACCCCTGGCTCTGCAGCTTGTAGGCGCGGAGCTTGTTGATCAGGCCGATACCGCGTCCTTCCTGGGCGAGATACAGCAACACCCCGCCGCCTTCATCATGGAGCGCCTTGAGCGCGCCGCGGAGTTGCTCGCCGCAATCGCATTTAAGCGAGCCGATAAGGTCGCCGGTAAAGCATTCCGAATGCAGCCGGGCGAGGACCGGTTCATGCCGGTTCGGATCGCCAACGACAATCGCCAGATGCTCTATCCCGCCGTCTTTCGGGCGAAAGGCATGAAATGTGGTATCTTCCGAGGCCTGCAACGGCACGCGGGCGGCGGCGACCGGTTTGAGCTGAGTTGCGGCGATCTCCTCGAATGCCGTGATATCGTCGATCGAGACGATAGAGAGATCATGCTCGGCGGCGGCTTTATTAATCTGATCCAGCGGCAACGGCGCGGCCAGCACCGAGGGCAGGAGGCGCGCGAGCTTGGCAAGCTTGATGGCGGTCGGAACCGAAGGCGGCAGGGCGCCTTTCAGCCGGGTGAAGGGGCCGCGAAAGGGCTGATCGAGGTCATGAACAGCATCGGCCAGCGCCCGCATCAGCGGCGCATCCATCCAGTCCTCAATGATAAGGCGGACAGCCTCATCGCCTGTCGGCTTGATATGCAGGACGTTGGCGCGGTGGGCGGTCAGGGCCAGCACCGGCGTGCTGCCGCTTCGCGCTTCCAGGTCCGCAAGTTCCGCTGCATAGGCCATTTCGGTGGCAAGGACCAGCGAGGCGTCCCCGGCTCCCTGCACGATCACGCTCAGGCCCCGGCGCAAATCGGCAATGGCGCGGTCGACGGCGCGCAGGCGCTTCAGTTCATTTTTGTTTTTTTTATTCTCGCTCATGATGCCCTGATTTCCGGTTGGCAATTTCGCCGCGTCTGACGAGTATTAGCAGGCCGCAGCGGATCGCGGCAAATATTAATGCATTGTCGGCAAAATGACGGCTTCTTTTTTACGCGCTCCCGGGCCAGAATGAACATAGTGCACGATCACGCCGGTCGCGCCAGAGTTCACTTTCGCGTGAAAATTCCGGGCTTTAGGCGATACTTGCTCTTGAATACAGCCATATGGTACCAATTTCCAAGGTAGCGAATTAACAGGTCCTGGCCCGTGGGCTCGGCCATGAAACAGGATATGGGGACAGGATTGATGACGGGCGGCAAAAAAATTCTTCTGGTTGATGATGATACCAGCCTTCGCGAAACCCTGGCGGAACAGCTTGATCTGCATGAGGAATTCATTACCCAGCAGGCGGAGAATGCAACCGAGGCGCTCAAGAAAATCAAGACAGGCCATTTCGACTTGATCCTGCTCGATGTCGGGCTCCCGGATATGGACGGGCGGGAGGCCTGCAAGCTGATCCGTAAAGCCGGCAACAAGGCGCCCATTATCATGCTGACGGCGCAGGACAGCGACAGCGACCAGATATTGGGGCTCGAATCCGGCGCCAATGACTATGTCGCCAAACCCTTCCGCATTGGCGTGCTGCTCGCGCGCATTCGCGCCCAGCTTCGCCAGCATGAACAGAGCGAAGACGCCGTCTTTACCATTGGCCCCTATAGTTTCCGCCCGGCGGCCAAACTGATGGTGCATAAGGAAACGGCCCAGAAAGTACGGCTGACCGAGAAGGAAACCTCAATCCTGAAATATCTCTACCGGGCGGGCAAGAAGGTGGTGACGCGCGATATCCTGCTGAACGAGGTCTGGGGGTATAATGCGGGGGTCACGACCCATACGCTGGAGACCCATATCTACCGGCTCCGGCAGAAAATCGAGAAGGAGCCTTCCGCCGCGACCATCCTGATCACGGAAACCGGCGGCTATCGGCTGGTTCCTTAAGAATTTTCTCGCAGAATCTGACCGGCGAGATAAAGGCTGCCGGTAATTAGTAAACGGCAGGGCTTTTCCGCGAGATCCGGCATCAAGGCTGCGACGGCGTCGTCAAACGAAGGCTTTTCCGTGGCGTCAAGCCCGGCTGCGCGGGCATAACCGGCGAGATCCGCCGCCGGTGTCGCCGCCGCCTCTCCCGGGATGGCGATGCAATGACCTTTTTCGATAATATCAGCGAGCTCCAGAAAAAAGGATTTCTGGTCCTTGGTGTTCAGCATCCCGGCGATCATAAAGGCTGGCTTGGGATCGGTCCGGTTCCAGAGCCGGAAGGTTTTCGCGATCTGCTCGCCTGCCGCAGGATTATGTCCGCCATCGAGCCAGATCTCCACATGCGGCGGCAACTGGTCTGCGAGCGCTCCCTTCGTCAGCCGTTGCATCCTTGCGGGCCATTCCACGGTGGCGAGGCCTTCGCCGATCTGCTCCGGGGTGACGGTGAAACCTGCCAGCAAATCGAGGCAGGCGACGGCGGTCGCGGCATTGGCGACCTGGTGCACGCCCTCAAGCGCGGGCATCGGAAATTTCCACGATCCGGACAGGCCGCGATAGTTCCAGCCTGCGTCTGTCGCCGCGCAGAACCATTCCTCGTTATATATATAGGCAGCCGCCGCCAGCGATCCGGCCGTATTCCTTAAAACATCAAGCGCCACCTTGCTTTGAGGACCGATCACCACAGGGACTTCCCGTTTCATGATGCCCGCTTTTTCGCCCGCAATGCCCGCCAGATCAGTGCCAAGATACTCCGCATGATCGTGAGAGATTGGCGTGATTGCGGTCAAGGTCGGTCGTTCGATTACATTGGTTGCATCAAAGCGGCCGCCGAGCCCGGTCTCCAGCAGCAGGATGTCCGCCGACGTTTCGGCGAAGGCCGTGAGGGCGGCAATGGTCGTGATCTCGAAATAGGTGATGGGGGTCGGGCCGTTGGCTTTCTCGCAAGCGGCAAGCAGCTCGCTGAGCGCCTCCTCCCCGATAATTTTCCCGGCAAGACGGATACGTTCGGCAAAGCGCACCAGATGCGGCGAGGTATAGACATGCACCCGATAGCCCGCCGCTTCCAGCATCGCCCGGAGATAGGCAATCAACGATCCCTTACCGTTTGTCCCCGCTACATGCAGGACCGGCGGCAGACGGCGTTCGGGGTGATCAAGCTTGGCCAGCAGCGGCAGCATGCGGTCAAGTGAGAGATCAATGATTTTCGGATGCAGCTTCATCAGCCGCGCCAGAATCCGATCGCTGTTATCTCTGCTCACGGCCTCTCGCGTCTATTTGGCGGATTTGGCGGCGTCCTTTTTAACCTCCGCCTTTGCATCAGATGCTTTTGGCGCGGCTTTCTTGCCGTTCGGCTTGGACTGTGTCGCCGGCGGCAGCTTGAGTTTCTGGCCCAGAAGGTCAATCAGCCGGGCGAGAGTCTCGCGCATGTCGCGACGATGGACCACCATATCGAGCATGCCGTGATCAAGCAGGAATTCGGCGCGCTGGAAGCCGTCCGGCAGGGTTTCGCGGATGGTTTCCTCGATCACGCGAGGGCCTGCGAAACAGATAAGCGCGCCCGGCTCGGCGATCTGGATATCCCCCAGCATTGCATAGGATGCCGTGACGCCACCGGTGGTCGGATCGGTCAGCACGACGATGAACGGCAGGCGGTTTTCCTTCAGCCGCATGATCGCCACGGTGCTGCGCGGCATCTGCATCAGGGACAATATCCCCTCCTGCATGCGCGCGCCCCCGGCGGCGGCGAACAGGATCAGCGGCGCTTTTTGCAATATCGCCAGTTTTGAGGCGGAGATAATGGCTTCGCCGACGGCAAGGCCGAGGGATCCGCCCATAAAGTCGAAATTCTGTACGGCGACCACCGCGGAATTGCCGCCAAGCTTGCCATGGGCAACCTTCATTGCGTCGATATCGCCGGTTTTGCTGCGGGCGTCCTTCATTCGCTCGGTATAGCGTTTGGAATCGCGGAATTTGAGCGGATCGACGGGCACCTCCGGCAGTTCAATCACGTCATATTTGGCGTCATCGAACAGCGCCTCGAACCGCTCCCGCGGGCTGATGCGCATATGATGGTCGCAATGGGTGCAGACATTCTGGTTGGCTTGCAGGTCGTTATGAAACAGCATCTGGCCGCAACCGGGGCATTTGACCCAGAGATTGTCGGGGATGTCCTGTTTTGTCGTCAGCTGCCGGAATTTCGGCAGAACCTTGTTTGTCAGCCAGTTCATGTTACGTCCTGTATCTTTTTGTCCACACTCCGGATACCGCCTGAAATCTCTGCCGTCAGTGCCAGAACCCGTTTTACCGCATCCGCATCATTGCGGCCTAGCGCCACCTGCTCGACCAGTGCCGTACCGACCACGGCGCCGTCGGCGATTTTTGCGATTTCCGCAGCCTGTGCGCCACTGCGAAGGCCAAATCCAACCGCAATCGGCAGATCGGTGGTCTTGCGAATGCGGGTGAGCGCCTTGGCCACATCGGCGGGTTTGGGCGCCGCGGCGCCTGTCGTCCCGGCAATCGAGACATAATAGAGGAAGCCCGACGAATTGGCGAGAACCTTGGGCAGCCGCTTGTCATCGGTCGTTGGCGTTGCAAGGCGGATGAAATTGAGCCCGGCTTTGAGTGCGGGCAGGCAGAGCTCGGCATCCTCCTCCGACGGAAGATCGACGACGATCAGCCCGTCCACCCCGTTGGCCTTGGCATCAACGAGAAATTTATCGACTCCATAGGAATAGATCGGGTTGTAATAGCCCATCAGCACGATCGGCGTGTCGTTATCGCTTATCCGGAATTCGCTGATCAGTTTCAGCGTTTTTCTCAAGGTCATTCCGGCGGCAAGGGCGCGCAGACCCGCCTGCTGGATCGCTGGCCCATCGGCCATCGGATCAGTGAAGGGCAGGCCAACCTCGATAATATCCGCGCCCGCGCCCGGCAGGCCCTTTATGATCTCCAGCGACGTCTGGTAATTCGGATCGCCAGCCATGACATAGGTGACGAAAGCGGCGCGGCCCTCGGCCTTCAGGGCCTTGAAACGGCGGTCAATACGGGTCTCACTCACAATTCAACTCCCAGGGCCTTGGCGACAGTGAAGATGTCCTTGTCGCCGCGTCCCGAGAGATTGACGACGATGAGATGATCCTTAGGGAGCCCCGGCGCGAGCTTTTCCAGATAGGCGAGGGCATGGGCGCTCTCCAGCGCCGGGATAATCCCCTCCAGCTTGCAGCAGAGCTGGAAGGCGTCGAGCGCCTCCTGATCCGTTGCATTGACATATTTGACCCGGCCAACATCGTGCAGCCAGGAATGCTCCGGCCCGATGCCGGGATAGTCCAGCCCGGCGGAAATCGAATGCGCCTCGGTGATCTGGCCGTCCTCATCCTGCAACAGATAGGTGCGGTTGCCATGAAGCACACCCGGCCGTCCTCCGTTGAGGGAGGCGGCATGCTTGCCGGTCTCAAGTCCATGGCCCGCTGCTTCAACACCAATGATATCAACGGATTCATCGTCAAGGAAGGGATGGAAGAGGCCCATGGCGTTCGATCCGCCGCCAATACAGGCGAGCAGGGTATCGGGAAGGCGGCCTTCCGCCTCCATCATCTGGCGGCGGGTCTCCTCGCCGATGATCTTCTGGAAATCCCGGACGAGCTGCGGATAGGGGTGCGGCCCCGCCACCGTGCCAATGATATAGAAGGTATCCTCGACATTGGTGACCCAGTCTCTGAGCGCCTCGTTCATGGCGTCTTTGAGGGTGCGCGCGCCGGATTTTACCGGTATGACGTCCGCGCCAAGGAGTTTCATGCGGAAAACATTGGGTTTCTGCCGCTCGATATCCGTCTCGCCCATATAGATTGCGCATTTGAGGCCGAAGCGGGCGGCGACGGTCGCCGTGGCGACGCCATGCTGCCCGGCGCCGGTCTCCGCAATTATGCGTTTCTTGCCCATGCGGCGGGCGAGCAGGATCTGGCCCATGCAATTGTTGATCTTGTGGGCGCCGGTATGGTTGAGATCCTCCCGCTTGAGATAGATTTTCGCGCCGCCGTAATGTCCGGTCAGTCTTTCCGCGAAATAAAGCGGGGATTCGCGGCCCACATAATGCTTGAGCAGTCCGCCAAGCTCCCTGGCAAATTCCGGATCCCTTTTTGACGCCTCATAGGCCTCATTCAGCTCGAGAATGAGCGGCATCAGTGTTTCGGCGACGAATTGCCCGCCGAAAATACCGAAATGGCCGGTTTCGTCGGGTCCGGTGCGATAGCTATTCAGTTTCGACATCGTGATTTTCGCCTCAATAGTCTCTTCTAATTCGTTTCAACAGCCTTGACCGCCGCCAGAAAGGCCAGAATCGCCGCCGGATTTTTACGCCCCGGTTCGAACTCGACGCCGGACGAGGTATCGACGATCTTTGCGCCGCTGATGGTCACCGCCTCCGTCACATTTTCCGCTGTCAGGCCACCTGCCAGCATCCAGGGAATGGAAATCTCCAGCCCCCGCATCATCCGCCAGTCGAAGACCAACCCGTTGCCGCCAGGCAAGGCATCGGCCATGGTTTTAGGCGCTTTCGCGTCGAACAGCAACATATCTGCGACGGTTTCATAGGCCTTCATCGCATTAAAATCCGCTTTTTCGGCGATAGGGATGGCTTTCATCACCTTGCGGCCGAATTTCTGCTTTATCGCGGCCACCCGTTCCGGCGTTTCCGATCCATGAAGCTGTATCCAGTCCAGTGATACGGCGTCCAGTACGGAACGGATCAGGGCGTCGTCCGGATCGACGAACAAACCGACCTTTTCAACATTGGCCGGGACAGCTGCCGCGAGACGTGCAGCCTCCTCCGGCGAGACATTGCGCGGGCTCGCGGGATAGAAGACGAAACCAACGAAGCTCGCGCCATTGTCAACGGCGGCGGCAACGGCGGCGGCGTCGTTCAGCCCGCAGATTTTCGCCCGGACAGTCATTCAGGCCGCCAGTTCCCCGACGATGGTATTCACGGCGGCGGCGGGATCCGCGGCGCTGGTGATCGGCCTGCCGATGACAAGGTAGCTCGCGCCATCAGTCATGGCCTCCAGCGGGGTCTTGACGCGCTTCTGGTCGCCCTGATCGGCGCCTTTTGGCCGGATGCCGGGCACGACCAGCTTGAAATCAGGCCCGCAGAGACGGCGGAGCGCGAGAATTTCACGCGGGCTGCAAATTACGCCGTCGGCGCCGTTAGCTTGCGCGAGGGCCGCGAGCCGCAGCACCTGATCCTCCGCGCTGTCCATCACGCCAACCGCCTTGAGGTCCGCATCATCCATGCTGGTGAGCACGGTAACACCGAGGATCAGCGGGCGGGCCGGTCCGAATTCCGCCGAGGCATCGGCGGCGGCGCGGATCATGGCGGGGCCGCCGCCTGCATGAATTGTCAGCATGTTGGGGGCCAGGAATTTCGCCGCGGCGCGCACAGCACCCGCCACTGTATTGGGAATATCGTGAAACTTGAGATCGAGAAAGAGCGACGTCGTCTTGCCCGCAACCTTCATCACGCCTTGCGGCCCGCGGGAGGTAAAAAACTCCTTGCCGAGCTTGATTCCACCGGAAACAGGGGAGAGCGCGCGCCCCAGTGCGATTGCGGCGTCAAGATCGGCCGTATCAATGGCGGTAAAAACGGCATTCCGGGGCTGCTGTCTCATATTCCAGGCGTCCTTTCTTCTGTATTAAGGGTGAAATCTGCCGCGATAATAGAAGCTTTTGCCGAAATGAAAAGCGATAGACGCTGTTTTCGCGGATTTTTTGATCTAAAGCTTAACGGCTTCCCTCATAGGCGAGGATGGCGGCGGCGAGGTCTTCGAGGGCCGCGCCGGTCGATTTGAAGAGCGTGATTTCCTGCCCGGTTTCACGGCCCTTATGCGTCCCCCGGCAGAGATCGTACAAATCGGCGCGGATGTCGCTTTCTTTAATGATGCCCGCCGCGAGCGGCTGTACGATATCCCCCGCCTCATGCAGGCCGCCTTCGCGGGTATCGACAAACAGGCTCGCCGTTTTTACGGCCTTATCATCGGATTCGCGCATTTTCGGCGTGAAGGCACCGACGAGATCGAGATGCGCCCCGGCTTTCAGCCAGTCGCCATGGATCAGCGGCTCTGTCGACAGGGTGGCGCAGGAGATGATGTCGGCGCTCCGTGCGGCCGCTTCAAGATCGGGTGCCGGGGCCACCGTAAAGCCTTCTGCGGAAAGGGCTTTGGCAAGAGCCTCCGCCTTTTCCGGGCGGTGGTTCCAGATTTTTATGGACTTCAGCGGGCGGACGGCGGCATGGGCGCGGATCAGGCAGGGCGCCATGGCGCCAGCGCCAACCATCAGCATTTCACTGGCATCCTTTCGCGCGAGATAGGAGGCGGCGAGGGCGGACGCCGCCGCTGTGCGCCGGATTGTGAGTTCTCCCGCATCCATCAGGGCGAGGGCGCTGCCATTTGTTGCATCGAACAGGAGATAATTGCCCTGCACCGAGGGCAGGCCGCGCGCGCCGTTTTCCGGCATGACCGTCACCGTCTTCAGACCCAGATAACCGCCCCGCTGCCAGGCGGGCATGATGAGAAGCGTGCCTTTCTGCGCATCCGTCTCGTCAAGCGTATGATGATGGCGGAGCGGCTGGGTGCAGCCGGTGACAAACATTTTTCGCAGGGCGGCAATCAGGCCGGGATAGGTCAGCGCGGCGGCAATATCGTCCTGGGTGAGAATACGCATGAATTCCTATTGGCCTGCGTGATGTTCAAGCTGCCGGGGTTGAGAACCACCCGGGGCAGTTGGTTGTTCCGCCTTCGCCTTTTCCAGATCGCGGGCCATCGAGAGATTTTGGCCCTTCAGTTCGGCGATCTCCCGGCGATGCTGCCGGTTTTCACGACGGACGCCATGTCCGCGCAGCCAGGTCGAGAGAGAGCCCAGCAGAAGCCCGATAAAACCGGCTGCCAGCAACAGCGCATAAAGCGGCAGATCGAAGGCGAAGGGCAGTGGATCAAGGGAGAACGTCACGACATGCCGGTTGGCGATGCTCAGTGCCGCGACAATCAGGGCAACAACAAGAAAAAGGATCCAGAAAACAAGCTTCAGCATGGTCAGCCTTCAGGGTCAGACAATCATTCCACCAGACTAACGGCATTCCGCGCCTGTGGCTATTCCTATTCAGGCACCATTCAGGCGGTCACGGAGATCTTTTCCGCATTTGAAATAGGGCACATATTTCTTTTCCACCTGTACGGCTTCGCCGGTGCGGGGATTGCGCCCGACGCGGGCGGCCCGCTCCTTGGTGGAAAAAGCCCCGAAGCCGCGTAGTTCGACCCGGTCGCCGCGGGCGAGGGCGTCGGAAATCTCGTCAAAAATCGTGGTGACGATACGTTCCACATCGCGCTGGTAGAGGTGGGGATTGTTTTCCGCAATTAGCGTGATGAGTTCAGATTTGATCATTCGATGCTCCCCGAAATTGTAATTTTTTCTCTTTGATAACCCGTTTTTTGTTTATTTTATTCAGGGTGCCAAAGGGAAAGCAGTCCGTCAAGTGTAAGTCGTTCTGATAAAACGGTTTTCCCCATCATTTCACTCAAAAGCCGGGCAATCAGCGGTTTCGGTTCGCTGTAATCGACGGTGCGAAGCGGCAGGCTCGACGGAATCTGGCGCGCTGATTCCAGCCAGCTCCGCGCTTCCTCAATGCCACCGATTTCGTCAATCAGACCGGATTGCTTACCTGAAAGACCGATCATCACCCGCCCGTCCGCGAGCTTGCGGACCTCGTCTTCCTTCAGCGGACGGCGGGCAACCACAAGCGAGACGAACCAGTCATAGGTTTCGGTTACCATGCTTTGCAGGTTTTCACGCCCGGCTTCGGAAACCGGCTTGAACGGCGAGGGTTCGCCTTTCAGCGCCCCGGACGTGATGGCGGTGGCGGTCACGCCAACCTTTTTCATCAGTTCGGAAAATTCCGTGAGCTGGACGATAACGCCGATGGAGCCGATGATGGATGATTCGCCTGCGAAAATACGGTCTCCCGCCAATGCCGTCATATAACCACCCGAGGCGCCGACGGTGCCGATCACCGTCACCACGGGCTTCTTTTCGGCAACCCGGCGCAAGGCCTTGTAGAGCCGCTCGCTGCCGTAAGTGGAGCCGCCGGGGCTGTTGATATAGACAATCAGCGCCTTGGCGGAAGGATCATCGATGATTTTGTCAATTGCCTCTTGCCGGCGGTCGTTCTCGACGATGATCTCGGCGATTTCGAGCTTCGCAACGTGGTCCGAGGTGTCTTCGCCCGAAAAATCATAGAAAATCCCGATCCCGATTAGGATAACGAGGACAAGGGCGACGATGCGCCAGAAATTCAGGCGCCGCTTGAGACGGCGCCTGTCGTGGGATGATCCGCTATCGACAGACATTTTATGAAATCCCCAGGGGATGCATTCTATCGATAGCGGCTGTCATGTCGGGATTACCCGTCAGTCTTGTCATTGGCGGTTTCTTCACCATCCTCGGAAGCCTTGCGCATGGCCGCTCCCAGAATATCGCCAAGTGACGCTCCGGCATCGGAAGAGCCGTACTGTGCAACAGCCTGCTTTTCTTCCGCCACTTCCTTGGCCTTGATGGAGAGCGTAACCTTCCGGGTCTTGCTGTCGATGGCCGTGATCTTGGCGTCGATCTTCTCACCAACGGCGAAGCGGTCCGAGCGCTGCTCACCGCGGTCGCGACTGAGTTCACCCTTGCGGATGAAGCCGACGACACCGTCGCTGATTTCAACATCAAGACCGGCATCCTGAACCTTGGAAACCGTGCAGGTAACCACAGCGCCCTTTTTCAGCTCGGCGGAACCGGCGAAGGGATCTTCACCCATCTGCTTGATACCCAGGCTGACCCGTTCCTTCTCAACGTCAATATCGAGAACCTTTGCGGTGACCGTATCGCCCTTGTTAAAGGATTTGATAGCCTCTTCACCCTGCAGGTTCCAGTCGATGTCGGACATATGAACCATGCCGTCAACATCATTTTCAAGACCGACGAACAGACCAAACTCGGTGATGTTCTTGACGACGCCGGTGATGGTTGTGCCGACCGGAGTGGTCTGGGCGAAGCTGTCCCATGGATTATCCATGCACTGCTTCAGGCCGAGGCTGATACGGCGTCGGGCCTGGTCGACCTCGAGGACCATCACTTCCACTTCCTGGGAGGTGGAGACGATCTTGCCCGGATGCACGTTCTTCTTCGTCCAGCTCATTTCGGAGACATGGACGAGGCCTTCGACGCCGGCTTCGAGTTCAACAAATGCGCCGTAGTCAGTGATATTGGTGACGCGGCCGGTGAACTTGCTGCCAATCGGGTACTTTGCTTCCAGCGATTCCCAGGGGTCTTCCTCAAGCTGCTTCATGCCGAGGCTGATGCGCTGGGTTTCCTTGTTGAGACGGATAACCTGAACCTTGACGGTCTCACCAATGGTGAGGGCTTCCGACGGATGGTTGACGCGGCGCCAGGCAATGTCGGTCACATGGAGCAGGCCGTCCACGCCGCCGAGATCGACGAAGGCGCCGTAATCGGTGATGTTCTTGACGACGCCTTCCAGCGTCTGGCCTTCTTCAAGCGTGCCGATCAGCTCGGAGCGGGCTTCGGCGCGGCTTTCTTCGAGAACCGCACGGCGCGAGACAACGATGTTGCCGCGGCGGCGGTCCATTTTCAGGATCTGGAAGGGCTGCGGGATACCCCGGAGCGGTCCGATATCGCGAACCGGACGGACGTCGACCTGGCTGCCGGGCAGGAAGGCCACGGCGCCGGAAAGATCAACGGTAAAGCCGCCCTTGACGCGGCCGAAGATAATCCCGTCGACCCGTTCGGTCTTGCCGAAGGCCACTTCGAGCTTTTCCCAGGCTTCCTCGCGGCGGGCCTTGTCGCGGCTGAGCACGGCTTCACCGGCGGAATTTTCGATTCTTTCGAGAAACACCTCGACGGTGTCACCGATCTTGATATCGGCTTCCTGGCCGGGAGCTGCAAATTCCTTGAGCGGAATGCGCCCTTCCGACTTCAGTCCGACGTCGATGATGGCGAGGTCGTTTTCAATATTGATAACCGTCCCTTTGATGACGGTACCTTCAAGGCTGTCGCTGGCGCCATAGGATTCGTCCAGAAGCGCTGCGAAATCCTCCACAGCGGGCATGCCTTCTTCGGCAAGTGATGTATTTGACATATTTGATTTCCTTCAAGATCCTGATATCAGGCCAAACCGGTCGTCCGGCGGATCGATGGCCACTTGCTTCTCGGGAAATGGTACGCACGCGAGAGAAGCGTTTATATTGTGTGTCCCGGCGTGGTCGGAACGATTTAGGGTCCTTTATGGGCGGCGTCAATAATACGGCAAGCCGCGTCAAGTGCCGCTTCTATATCCAATTTTGACGTATCTAGCAAGTGCGCATCAAGAGCTTTTTTCAAGGGCGCCGCGCCGCGGCTGCTGTCGCGGGCATCGCGAAGGCGCAAATCCTCCAGAACCGCCTCATAAGTTGTGGCTGTTCCCTTGCCAGTGAGCTCGTCAAAGCGCCGTCTTGCGCGCACCTCGGCGCTGGCGGTAACGAACAGCTTCACATCGGCATCGGGACAGACCACGGTGCCGATATCGCGGCCGTCCAGCACCGCGCCGCCTGCGCGTTTTGCAAAATCCCGCTGATATTGCAATAGCTTGGCGCGGACACCCTCGTTGGCGGCGACGATCGAGGCAGCCTCGCCGGTTTTCTCATCGCGGAGCGCCGGATCATCCGGGGAGATATCGCCGACCTGGCGGGCGGCAGCGACGGCAGCCACCGGGTCGGTGGGATCCTGGCCCGATTTCAGCAACTTCAGGCCGACCGCGCGATAGAGCGCCCCGGTATCGAGATACTTCAGGCTATATTTTTTTGCGATTCGCCGCGCCAGCGTTCCTTTTCCGGCAGCGACCGGACCGTCAACAGCAATAATCATCACGCCGCGCCGTCACTGATATCGCCGCCAAGCTGCCGCATGAGGGCGGCGAAACCGGGAAAGCTTGTCTCCATGACGCGGCCATCGTCGACCGTTACCGGGTTTTTCGCTGCCATACCCATTACCAGGAAAGACATGGCAATACGGTGATCAAGATGTGTTGCGACAGCCGCGCCGCCGTTCGGCGCTGTCCCGTCTCCCTCAATAATCAGGCCGTCCTCGAGCTCTTCAAGCCGGACGCCGCAAGCGTCCAGCCCGATGGCCATGGTCGAGAGCCGGTCCGATTCCTTGACCCTGAGTTCGCGCAAGCCCCGCATCACCGTCTTTCCGGCCGCGAAAGCGGCGGCGACGAACAGGACCGGATATTCATCAATCATTGACGGCGCTCGCTCGGACGGCACCTCGATCCCCTTAAGCGTACTGCCGCGCACGCGAATGTCGCCGGCCCGTTCCCCGGCCTCCTCGCGGATATTCATCACCTCAATATCGGCACCCATCTCTTTCAGGGATTCGAACAGGCCGTCGCGCAAGGGATTGAGGCCGACATTGGTTATCGTCACATCGGAGCCGGGCAGAATTGCGGCAGCCACGGCAACGAAGGCGGCGGAGGACGGATCGCCCGGGACGATGATATCGGTGGGAGTGAGTTCCTGCTGGCCGGCAAGCTCGATCACCCGGCCACCCTCCTTCCGGGGCGTGACGGCGACTTCCGCGCCGAAATGCCGGAGCATGTTTTCCGTGTGATCACGGGTCAGCCGGGGTTCGGTTATCCGCGTAATTCCCGGCGTATCGAGCGCCGCCAGCAGCAAGGCGGACTTCACCTGGGCAGAGGCGACGGGAAGTTCATAGTCGATCGGCATCAGCCTGCGGCCGGTGATTGCGAGCGGAAAGCGGCCGCCGGAGCGGCTCGTGATCAGGGCGCCCATTTCCTCAAGCGGCCTTGCGACCCGGCTCATGGGGCGCTTGTGCAAACTCGCATCGCCCGAGAAGAAGGTGATGAAGGGGCAACTGGCGACCAGGCCCATCAGAAGCCGTGCGGCGGTGCCGGAATTGCCCATGTCGAGGACCCGGTCCGGCTCCGCCAGCGCGCCGACACCGTTGCCGGTTACCTGCCACTGCCCCGCCTCGTCCCGTGCGACCGTTGCGCCGAGGCGGCGCATGGCCGCCGCCGTGCGGAGAACATCCTCGCCTTCCAGCAAGCCGTTGATGCGGGTTTTGCCGGCGGCCAGCCCGCCGAAGATCAGCGCCCGGTGGGAAATCGACTTGTCGCCCGGCACGGTGATGGTGCCGGTAAGCGGGCCCGAGCGGCGGGCCATTACGGGAAGGGGAGCGGAAGAATGTGAGGTCATGGATAGCTGGCCAGAAATTGCGATTGAGGCTTGAAAATACCGTCGGTTTTAGCAAGCTTTTTCCCGGCTGTCACATAAAGCTGCGGCCAAATGCAAGAAACTTTTGACAGCGGTGCGTTATTCTGGCAATTCACCCCCTTTGGTAGTGAATTTGGGCGTTATCGGATCGCCCCGTAACCAACATGATTATGAGGTGACAATGGCAAAACCGGAATGGGGCGAAAAGCATCGGTGCAGTTCTTGCGGGAAGCCGTTCTACGACATGAAGAAAACGCCGATCATTTGCCCGGCCTGCGGCGCGGAAAACACAGCGGAACGGCTGTTGAAACCGCGGCGGTCATCAGGCCCGTCGGCTGCTGAGAAGAAAGCGGTGGCCGCCGCCGCGGCGCTCGCGAAGAAGAAGGCGGCGGATTTGCTGGCGAATGATGACGATGACCTGATTGATGATCTCGATGATGATGATATCGACGATGATCTTGTCGATCCGGATACGGTCGATCTCGCCGACGACGATGATGACGACGATGATCTTTCCGGTGTTGTTATCGCGCCAAAATCAGACGACGAAAGCTGATTTTCGGGCGCCTGCATTTTTGACTTGAATCTGAAAGGGCTTCGGCATAGGTTCCGAACCCTTGGCGGGTCCGCCCGCAACAATGGGGCCATAGCTCAGTTGGGAGAGCGCTTGAATGGCATTCAAGAGGTCGACGGTTCGATCCCGTTTGGCTCCACCAACCCCCCTCACGGGGGGAAATTCCCTTAATTATTTGATTTCAATATCTTTAATATTTCGACTGATCCGGTTTGGCGATACAGTTGAAGTGCGAAAGACATGGCTAAAATTCCGGGATTATACAACGCGGCAAAAAATGGAATTTAAGAATTGTCATCCCTAAGGACATTTTAGACGCGAATTCGAGTCATACAGAAATCTGCCAATCAATTGGCACTTCCGATCATGCAGAAGCAAAACAACTAGGGTGTGAACTCAATTCTATCTCTTGATTTTCTGCGGTATTTTTGATTCAAGGCTTCTAAAAGAGGAGCATTGAATGGCACGATTTGATCTGAGCGATGAAGAATGGGCGATTATTGAGCCGTTATTACCCCGGCATGGTCGGAGTCCTGCGCGGTCAGGCGGCACTGATCACCTTAGAGCACAATAAAACTATTTTCCTGTTTACCTGTTGAATCTGTTATCGGAAAACTATATGTAAAAAAAGTTCTGATATTCTGATTTTTCTTGTTTGTGAGTAGCTTTTGGCAAAAGTTCGGCGAAAATTAAACTGGCGCGGAAAAGGCGTAGGCATTTTCATGGCTCTTGCTTTTGCGCTTAATATTTTTGCGGTCATGCCTGCTGCCGAAAGTCACGAAAAAGGCGAAGACGCCTCTCATCATATGATCTCGGCGACAGGCGATTTCTCCAAGGCCCCGGCGAAGTCGCACCATAATCATATGGAGAAATGCGGCGTTGCTTCCTGTGCGATTGGGTTGCCAGCTTACTTCTCCGTTACGACAACTGCATTCGGGACGAAAACACCGTTTAATACAATCGTCGCACAAGTGACGTTGCGCCATCTCACTCCTCTGGACCGCCCACCAAAAAATTAGTTCCTATTTAAGGCAGTGAACAATCACGGAGCGTTGCCGTGTTTGTATTCCCTTGCCTTACCCAATTCTCAATATTGAAAATCGAACCTGTCTCCAGGCCAGAAGTCTTTGGCCAATGCCCTGCATGCGGAGACTTGATTAGGAACTAAACAATGAAGATTAAGCGTACATTCTTGTCCGGTGTTGCCGGAGTAACCCTCACAACTGTTTTGGCCTTGAGCTCTGCGATTGCTTTGGCATCCGGTACTCATCATGGCGGTCATGGCGAGAAATCCGCCATTGGCGTTCCCGGCGAAGCGGTGGACGTCACGAGAACCATCGACGTCAAGATGCATGACAATTATTACGAACCGGAAGAGATTGCCGTCAAAAAGGGAGAAACCGTTCGCTTCAAGATCGTGAACGCGGGCGAGCTCGTTCATGAGTTCAATATCGGCACCGCAGCCATGCATGCGGGGCATCAGAAGGAAATGATGATGATGATGAAGCATGGAGTGCTGGAAGCCGACAAGATAAACCGCGGCATGATGAAGATGGATATGGGAAATGGCAAAACCATGGAACATAACGATCCGAACAGTACGCTGTTGGAGCCCAAGGAATCTGCCGAAATTATCTGGAAATTCACGGATGATGCCGAGCTGGAGTTCGCCTGCAACGTTCCTGGTCATTACGCCTCCGGGATGATGGGCGACGTTCACTTTGAATAACATGTCCGCGCAGCCTTCACGGGCTGCGCGGTTTCACATCATAAAAACAACAGGAACAGCAAAATGAGAAGATCATTTATGCAGGCCCTTCAGCTCGGAGTTTTGGCCACTGCAGTTGCTTTAATCATCCCGGCTTCAAGCATTGCGGGAACCTATGATCTGACGGTCGACAGGGTTGTTATCGATACCGGCGACTTCCAGAAGGAAGGGATCGGGTATAATGGTAAATCGCCGGGACCCGTTCTCCGGTTCGAAGAAGGCGAAGATGTCACCATCAATGTGACGAATAATCTTGATGAATCCACGTCAATCCACTGGCACGGTCTTATCCTCCCCTTCCAGATGGATGGTGTGCCAAAAATCAGTTACCCCGGAATTGCGCCCGGCGAGACCTTTACCTACAATTTTCCGGTCAAGCAATCCGGCACCTTCTGGTTCCATAGTCATTCCGGCTTTCAGGAACCGGATGGCGCCTATGGAGCGATTGTGATTGAGCCGAAAAAACGGGACCCTTTTCGCTTCGATAAGGACTATGTTGTCCAGTTCACCGACACCCACCCGCATTCGGGAAAACGGATCTTGCGTAACCTGAAAATGACTGCGGATTACTACAATCGAAAACAGCAAACCCTGGGTGACTTCTTTTCCGACGTCAGCAAAAACGGCTTCGACGCCACCGTCTCGGACAGAATGGCTTGGGGCGATATGCGGATGATGCCGACAGATATTGAGGATGTGCAAGGCTTTACGCCGCTTATTAACGGCAAAGGGCCCGAACAGAACTGGACAGGTCTTTTTGAGCCCAGGGAACGTATCCGCCTGCGGCTCATTAATTCATCCGCCATGACTTATTTCGACGTCCGCATTCCCGGCCTCAAAATGACGGTTGTGGCAGCGGATGGAAACAACGTGCAGCCCGTCACTGTCGATGAACTTCGCCTGGGCGTTGCCGAGACCTATGACGTGATTGTGCGGCCCATGGAGGACAAGGCCTATACCATCTTCGGCGCGAGCATGGGCAGGACGGCTTATGCGAGGGCCACTCTCGCGCCGCGTGACGGCATGGTGGCTGAAATCCCGGACATGACGGCGAGCCCCCTCCTTACGATGGCGGACATGGGCATGGATCATGGCAATATGGCCGGAATGGATCATAGCAGCATGAAGAGTATGGATCAGTCGCCAATGAAGGGAATGGACCATTCCAATATGAAAGGAATGGATCAGGAGGAAGACAGTTTTTATGCAAATGGCAGCGGTCTTGTTCCCGCAGCGGCAAATGGCGGCAAGTTCCTCTCATACGCGGACCTCAAGGCACAGAAACCTCTCTTTGCGGACCGGGAAGCC
>JAIOYL010000014.1 GCA_021741195.1 Sneathiella sp.
GGCGCCCTATCTCAATGACCATCCGCTCGTTCTCGACTGCTTTGCCGAGCGGGTGACGGAGATCCTTCTTGGCACGAACAACATGAACTGTGGCATGTGCAAATACCGTGAGCAGGCGCTTGGCTTTGAAGACGAGGTCGGGCTCAAGCAGGAAAGCCACCACCATCATGTCGAAGGGATCGGTACGGGCGGCGCGAAAGAACATTCCCATGATCATGGCCACAACCATCCTCACGATCACGACCATTCGCATAATCATGCCCATGACCACAGCCATGCGCATCATTCCCATGATCACGTGCATCACCCCTACCCGCATGCGGATCATCCTCTCGGTCCCGTCAGCATGAAGAAGAGCGGCAACTAGCGCCATGTACGACTATCTCCGCGATCCGGCGGCAATTTATGAGAAATCCTTCCAAGCGATTGAACGCGAAGCGGATTTTTCAAGCTTTGATGCGGCGGCGAAAAAAATCGTGACGCGCATCATCCATGCTTGCGGCATGCCGGAGATTTTGCCGGATCTCGTCTATCATCCCGATATCAGTTCCTCCGCCATTTCCGCCCTGCGCAAGAACGCACCCGTCTTCTGCGATTGCGAAATGCTGACACATGGCGTTATCCGCCGTCTCTTGCCCGCGCACAATGAGGTGATTTGCACACTAAACGCAGATGGCGTTCCGGCGCTCGCGGCTTCCCTGAAAACGACCCGTTCGGCCGCCGCAGTCGATCTCTGGTTGGACCGCCTTGAAGGCGCCATTACAGTCTTTGGGAATGCACCGACGGCCCTTTTTCACTTGCTGGAACGGATTGAGGCAGGCGCGCCGAAGCCCGCCGCCGTCCTCGCCTTTCCGGTTGGCTTTGTCGGCGCCGCGGAATCGAAGGAAGCCCTGATCGCGAGCAGCATCGACGTTCCTTTTATCACCCTGCGCGGTCGCAAAGGCGGCAGCGCCATGGCCGCCGCGGCGCTGAATGCGATCGCCGGACTGGCGCAGGAGGGTACATGACCGCCTGGCTCAGCATTGTCGGGATCGGGGAAGATGGCCTGGAAGCTCTTTCGCCAGCCGCTCGAAAAGCAATTGATGAGGCTACACTGCTTGTCGGCGGAGAGCGGCATCTTGCCATGCTGCCGAAGGATGGACGGGAGCGAAAAACCTGGCCCAGTCCGCTGATGATCCTTGTCAATGAAATCATGACCCGGCGCGGCGAGAAAATCTGCATCCTGGCGACCGGCGATCCCATGCATTTTGGCATTGGCGTGACCTTCGCCAAACGGTTGCCAGCGGAGGAAATGGCAATTTTCCCTGCCCTTTCCGCCTTCACTCTCGCCGCCGCCCGCCTCGGCTGGGATCTTGCGCGAGCCGAATGCATAACGCTGCATGGCCGTCCTCTAGAGCTGCTGATCACTCATCTCGCGCCGAATGCCAAAATCCTTGCGCTTTCCGACAGTGGCAAGACACCATCGGATGTCGCGGCCCTGCTTGTCTCATCCGGCCTTGGCGACAGCGACATGAGTATTCTTGAACATATGGGTGGCAGAGACGAAAAGCGGCATCGCGCGCCCGCCCGCGATATTGTCGGGCAGGATTTCCGCGATTTGAATGTGATTGCAATACATTGCCTTGCAGACGCCAACTCACATATTTACACGGCGACGCCGGGTCTTCCCGATGATGCCTTTCATCATGACGGGCAGCTTACGAAACGCGAAATCAGGAGCGCAACGCTAGCCGCCCTTGCCCCATTTCCGGGAGAGCTGTTATGGGACGTTGGAGCGGGCTCGGGTTCTATCGCCATCGAATGGATGCGGTGCCATCCGGCGAACCGGGCTGTCGCCGTCGAGCCGCGCGACGACCGGCTCGCCCTGATCGAGGCGAACCGCAAAAAACTCGGCGTCCCTCAGCTTAAAATCGCGAACGGAAAGGCGCCGGAAGCCCTGACCGGCCTCGATGCGCCTGATGCCGTATTTATCGGCGGCGGGCTCAGTTGTGATGGCATATTTGACGCCTGCTGGACGGCGCTGAAACCCGGCGGGAGGCTCGTTGCGAACTCGGTCACGATGGAAGGCGAACAGCAGCTTTTTCATCTGTATGAGACGCGGGGCGGCACGTTGACCCGCCTCAACATCGCCCGGGCGGAAAAAATCGGCGGTTTCACAAGCTGGAAGCCATTCCGGCAGGTTACGCAGTTAAGATTGGTAAAAGAATGACAGGCACCCTTTTCGGCCTCGGTATCGGTCCCGGAGACCCGGATCTAATTACACTCAAGGCGCTGAAACGCCTGCAGTCTGCGCCGGTGCTGGCCTATCCGGCGCTGGAGGATGGCGACAGCCTCGCGCGCGCTATCGTCTCGCCGCACCTGACGGCCCGCAAGATCGAGATCGCGATCCGCATTCCGATGACGATTGAACGCGCACCGGCGCAGGCCGCCTATGACCTGGCGGCGGCGGATATCGGCGGCCATCTTGAAAAGGGCGAGGACGTCGCGGTTCTCTGCGAAGGGGATCCGTTCTTTTACGGTTCCTTCATGTATCTGTTCGGACGGATCGCCGAAAAGTACAAAGTCGAGGTGATTCCGGGTGTATCCTCGCTTACCGCCTGCGCCACCTCTCTCCAATCCCCATTGTCGGCGCGGAACGATATTCTGACCGTCCTTCCGGCACCGCTGCCTTCGGAAATTTTACGGGAGCGCTTGCTCGAAACCGACAGCGCCGCGATCATGAAAGTCGGGCGGCATTTTGCCCGCGTGCGGGACGTGATTTTCGATCTCGGACTGGAAGGCAACGCCCGCTATATCGAGCGCGCGACGATGGAAAACGAGAGAATTCTGCCACTCGCCGATGTCCCCGAAGATGCCGCCCCCTATTTCTCCATGATCCTGATCCATAAACGGGGGCAGGCATGGAAATGACGCCGCCTATCGCAATTATCCTGCTGAACGAGAGCGGACGGGAGACTGCGGAGAGATTGCAGGCCCTCTATCCGGAAGCCCTTGTCCATGGCCTCGCAGGCAGAACGGAGGGGGCGGATGTCACGTTTCAGAAGGCGGCCTCCCATATTCAGGAATTGTTCCGCGCCGGCACGCCAATCGTCGGCATTTGCGCGAGCGCCATTCTGATCCGTTGCCTCGCGCCGGTTTTACGTAACAAGCTCGTGGAACCTCCGGTAATTGCCATTGGTGACGACGGTCAGTATGTCGTCCCGCTGTTGGGCGGGCATCATGGCGCAAACCGCTTGGCCAGCGAGATCGCACGGGGGATGGCGGCGCATGCGGCAATTACGACGGCAAGCGATCTCAACTTCAGCATCGCCCTCGACACGCCGCCCGAAGGCCTCGCGATCGCCAATCCGCAGCATGTGAAGGCATTCGTCGCCCGCCTCCTCGGAGGCGAGAAAATCTGCCTTGAGGGTACTCATGATTGGCTCCGGGACTCGGACTTGCCATTTTCGGACAACGGTGCGCTTTCCATCGCTGTGACGGCACGGGTCGGCGAAGGATGCGAAAACCGGCTTCTCTACCACCCGAGGAACCTCGCGCTGGGTGTTGGCTGCGAACGGGGAACCGAACCGGAAGAGCTGATTTCCCTTGTCAAGAAAACACTTGCAAGCGAGGGGATTAGCCCGCTTTCCGTTGGCGCTGTCTGCTCAATTGACGTCAAATCCGATGAGCCGGCGGTCCATGCCGCTGCCGCGCATTTCGGCCTGACGCCGAAATTTTTTACGGCCGCCGAACTGGAAAAAGAAACGCCGCGCCTTGCCACCCCTTCCGATATTGTCTTTCGCGAGGTTGGTTGCCACGGGGTGAGCGAAGGCGCCGCACTCGCGGCCACAGGGTCCGCCGGCGGCCTGCGCGTTCCCAAGCGGAAATCAAAACGCGCGACTTGCGCGATTGCCGCCGCACCATCGGTAATTGACGAAAGAAAAATTGGCAGAATTCAGGGCAAACTGTCGGTGATTGGCATCGGTCCGGGCCAGGACACCTGGCGTACGCCCGAGGCAGGCGCCCTCATCGGGCAGGCAACCGACCTTGTCGCCTACGGCCTCTACCTCGATCTTCTCGGAAACAGCATCGCCGGCAAAAGGCGGCATGATTTCGGCCTCGGCGAGGAAGAAAAACGGGTGCGCTCGGCGCTCGACCTTGCGGCCGAGGGCAAGAATGTGGCGCTCATATCCTCGGGCGACATCGGCATCTATGCCATGGCGACCCTTGTCTTCGAACTGATCGACCGCGAGGAAAATTCTGCGTGGAACCGTCTCGATATCCAGGTCGCGCCCGGCATTTCCGCGCTTCAGGCCGCCGCCGCGCGGGCGGGGGCTCCCTTGGGGCATGATTTCTGCACCATCTCGCTCTCCGATCTTCTCACTCCATGGGATGTCATCGAGAAGCGGATCACGGCCGCCGCCGAAGGCGATTTTGTGATTTCCTTTTATAACCCGGTGTCCTTGAAGCGCCGGACGCAGCTTCAGGCGACAAAGGAAATCCTGCTCCGCCATCGCCCCACCCAAACGCCGGTGATTATTGCGCGCAATCTGGGGCGTGACACGGAAAGCGTCACCTTTGTCCCGTTGATTGATCTTGATCCCGGGAAAATCGACATGTTGACCCTGGTGATGGTGGGTTCGAGCGAGAGTCGCCTCACCTCAACGAACTCCGGAACTAAAAGCTGGGTCTACACCCCGCGCGGCTATAGTGGAAAAATGGCCGAGCGCCCCCAAAAAAATGGAACAGAAAAATGACCGTCTATTTTATCGGCGCCGGTCCCGGCGCCGCCGACCTCATCACGCTTCGCGGCCGCGACCAGATCGCCGCCTGCCCGGTCTGCCTTTACGCGGGATCGCTGGTTCCAGTGGAGATTCTAACCCATGCGCCAAAGGATGCGCGTCTCATCGATACCGCGCCGCTCACGCTCGATGACATTATCGCGGAAATGGTCAAGGCAAATGACGCGGGCCTTGATGTCGCGCGCGTGCATTCGGGAGATCCCAGCCTCTATGGCGCGATCGGCGAACAGATGCGCCGGCTGGATGAGCTTGGAATCGACTATAGCATTACCCCCGGCGTTCCTGCCTTCGCCGCCGCCGCCGCCGCACTCAAGACCGAGTTCACCCTGCCCGAGATTAGCCAGACCGTAATCCTCACCCGCACCTCCATGAAGGCGACGGCAATGCCGAACCGGGAGGACCTTTCAACACTTGGTGCGTCCGGCGCAACGCTGGCCATCCACCTTTCCGTCCGTAACCTTCGCAACGTGACCACCGACCTAATTCCGCACTATGGGGCGGATTGTCCCGTCGCCGTCGTCTTTCGCGCAAGCTGGCCCGACGAGCAGATCATTCGCGGCACGCTGAAAGATATCCGCGGAAAGGTGCGTGCGGAGAAGATCACCCGCACCGCGCTGATCATCGTGGGCCGGGTGCTGGAGGCCAAGGACTATCGCGACAGCGCGCTTTATCATGCCGATCATGTGCATGTCCTGCGACCGAAACGGAAAGCCTGAAATTCTAAAATTATAGCCTGGTCGCTCGGAGAAGCTCTTCCATATCCGAAAAAACTGAACAATCGGGCAAGGCGGGACGCTCGATCATCAGGACCGGAATGCCAAACTCCCGCGCCGCCGCAATCTTGGCATAGGTCGCCGCGCCGCCGCTGTTCTTGCTGATCAGAAGTTCGATCCTGTATTCGGTTAGAAGTCTGAAATCTTCTTCCATAGAGAAGGGACCGCGCGCCCGGAGAAATTCTACCTCAGACTGAGACGGCGCGAAATCGACATTCTCAATGCTTCGGATCAGGAAGAACTTATCAGAGCACCTTTCGAATGGCGCGAGTTCCTGTCGTCCTATGGTAAGAAAAATGCGATTGAAGCCAGCCAGCTGCCCGGCTGCCGCCTCGATGCTTGGAGCTGAAACCCAGCGATCCCTCGCCTCTTCCTTCCATGCGGGCCGTTGATAGCGCAAATAGCGGATTCCTGTATCCTTACAGGCGGTGAAGGCGTTTTGCGTCATTCTGCCGGCGAAGGGGTGGCTCGCATCGATAACGAGTTCGATATGACGATCTCTAATAAATTTTTTAAGGCCGACCACCCCCCCGAAACCGCCAACCATTTTTTCACCGATCAGGGGCACCGGATTTTGGGTGCGCCCGGCAAGGGAGGTAACAAGATCAATATCGGGTCGCGCCGACAACAACTGATTGAGCTTTACCCCCTCCTGCGTCCCGCCAACCAGGAGGATCTTTTTCCGATCAGTCATTACTACGCCCTACGAGTGCGCCAGCGCGATCAACAACGAGAACATTAATCTCAATCGTGTCACCGGCGATATCCACAGCGACGTCGCGCGCCTTTCGCGCCACATGATCGGCGAGCGGCAGTGCTGCTTCCTTTGCCCAAGCTAGAACCTGCATCGCCGTATTGGCGCTTCGTGTTTTCGCTGTAAGATCCGGCGCCGCGCCGAGCGCCGAAAGTTGTTCGGCGAGCCAGGTGAAATCTACGCTGCTGCGGCCCGAATGCAGATCCATATGCCCTTGCGCAAGCTTGGTAATCTTGGCGAAACCACCCGCGATCGTCAGCTGCGTTACCGGATGCTTGCGCAGGTATTTCAACACACCACCAGCAAAATCCCCCATATCCAGAAGCGCGGTTTCCGGGAGGTCATACAGCGCCGCAACCACCTTTTCCGACGTTGATCCAGTGCTGGCTGCGAGATGCGTCAGGTGACTAGCACGCGCGACGTCAATGCCGCGGTGGATGGAGGCGATCCAGGAGGCGCAGGAGTAAGGAACCACGATCCCCGTCGTTCCAAGAATTGACAGTCCGCCCAAAATCCCCAGCCGTCCATTCATGGTATGCTTGGCAAGCTCCATCCCATTTTCAACGCCAATCTCAATCTCTATATCCGAAGGCATTCCAAAGATCGCCGCGACCTCCTCCACCACTTCCCGCATCATTTTTCGCGGCACCGGGTTAATTGCCGCGTCGCCAACGGGAATTGGCAAGCCTTCCTTAGTCACGGTTCCGACGCCTTCTCCTGCATGAAATGTGACACCAGTTCCTGCATCGCCTTTTCGTACTGTTGAGATAATGCGGGCGAGATGGGTGACATCGGGATCGTCGCCTGCATCCTTGATGATGCTGACACACGCAAAATCCGCCCCCTTTTCCTCTGTCGCCAGCGCGAATGCAGGCGTCTGGCCGCGCGGCAATGTAATCGTTACAGGATCCGGGAAATCACCGCCAAAAAATGCCGTCAGCGCCGCCTTGGTCGCCGCTGTCGCGCAAGCCCCTGTTGTCCAGCCATAGCGCAGCTCTTTTGCATTTTTTTCTTTCATGGAAACATTTATAAGCTGCGGCGTCACTGATGGCTAGGCGCTCTCGAAATAGATGTGTAAAAGAAGAGTATGGACAAAATATTGAGTAAAATGCCAGCCTTTGAGGCAGGCTCGGTCTGGCTGGTTGGGGCTGGCCCCGGCGATGCCGGACTGCTGACTTTGTACGCATACGAGGCCCTTCGGCAAGCGGATGTGCTAGTCTATGACGCGCTGGTTGGTCAGGATATCCTGGAACTGACAGGTCTGGACACGATCCTTGAATATGCGGGCAAACGCGGCGGCAAACCCTCACCGAAGCAGAAGGATATCACGGAGCGCCTGATTTCACTCGCCCGCGAAGGAAAAAAGGTGCTGCGCCTTAAAGGTGGCGATCCCTATATCTTCGGCCGGGGCGGCGAAGAAGCCCTGATGCTCGCGGCAAACAACGTCCCCTTTCGGGTGATACCGGGTATTTCTTCCGGCGTTGGCGGCCTCGCTTATGCCGGTATCCCCCTCACCCATCGGGAGATCAATTCGGCGATCACCTTCCTTACCGGCCATGACGCGAGCGGTGAAGTTCCCAATGTGAAATGGGAGCATATCGCGAAAGGATCCCCGGTCGTTGTGATTTATATGGGGCTCAAGCATATCAAATTAATTACGGAACGGCTGATCGAATTCGGACGTCCAAAGGAAGAGCCCGTCGCCGTGATTTTTCGGGCGACGCTGGAAGATCAGGAAGTTATCGTCAGCACACTCGAAAACGCCGCAAGCGATGTCGAAAAAAGTGGCCTCAAGCCGCCTGCCCTGATCGTCATCGGTGAGACCGTGGGCCTCCGGCCGGAACTTGACTGGTTCGGGAAATTTCTTGATGGCAAAAAGGGGGCCTGACCATGGCCGCCACGCGTGCTCCAGCCCTTCTTATTGCGGCGCCGGCCTCGGGGTCCGGGAAAACAACGCTGACACTCGCTCTCCTCCGTGCTTTTCGCCGGCACGAGAAGAAAGTCGGCTCCTTCAAGGTCGGGCCGGACTATATCGATCCCGCCTTTCATGAACGCGCCTCCGGCAATCCTTGCTTTAATCTCGATCCTTGGGCCATGCGCAAATCCACCCAGTCCGCCGTCCTCGATGCCGCTTTTTCCGGCAAAAACCTCGTGATTGGCGAGGGCGTCATGGGGCTTTTCGATGGCGCGCAGGATGGCTCCGGATCAACAGCCGATGTTGCCGCCGATTGGGGCCTTCCCATTCTTTTGATTGTCGACGCCAAAGGCCAAGCGGCGAGTGTCGCCGCATTGCTTCAGGGATTTAATTGTTTCAGGAAGGATATCCGCATTTCCGGCGTTATTTTCAACAAGGTTGGCGGCGCGGGCCATGTCCGCTTGCTTGAGGAAGCGGCGGCGAAGGCGGGCATCCCTGCATTTGGTTTCGTGCCAAAATCGGCCGCCTTGACCCTTGATCACCGTCATCTCGGCCTTGTGCACGCGCGTGAAAATATGAACATGGAGAGTTTTCTGGATACTGCCGCTGATATCATCGAAGCGACCTGCGATCTCGCAGGGCTCAGAAAAATTGCGAAAGCCCCTTTTGCCGGAACAAAATCAAATACAGGTTCCCTGCCCCCGCTTGCGCAAAGAATAGCTATTGCCGAAGACGACGCCTTTGCCTTCACCTATCCGCATTTGCTTGCAGGCTGGCGAGCGGAGGGGGCTGAAATTTCCTTTTTTTCGCCGCTGGCCGACGAGGCCCCGCCCTTGGATGCCGAGGCTGTTTTCCTGCCGGGCGGGTATCCCGAGCTTTACTGTGAACGGCTGTCGACAGCAGAAAACTTTAAAGCAGGCATGCGGGCCGCTGCTGCCCGCAACAAGCCGATTTATGGGGAATGCGGTGGGTTCATGGTTCTCGGAAAATGCCTTACGGACAGGGAGGGCAACTCCCATGAAATGCTGGGCCTGCTTCCAGTGGAGACATCTTTCGCCGCCCCGCAACTGCATCTCGGCTATCTCAGGGCAAGGCTCTCTAGCGATTGCATTCTAGGAAATATTATGGCGAGTTTCACAGCCCATGAATTTCATTACGCGAGCATTGTGTTGCAGGAAGCAACGCGGCCATTGTTCGAAATCGTAAATGCCCGAAATGAGAGCCTTGGCGCGACGGGCGCCGTTGCGGGCTCGGTGTCCGGCTCCTTTATACATCTGATTGACAGGTGCTAGAATGAACGAAGACATCACATTCATCCTTGGCGGCGTGCGCTCCGGCAAAAGCAGATTTGCAGAAAAGCACGCGCGTCAAAGCAAACGACAGCGGATATATCTTGCGACAGCCGAGGCCTACGATGCTGAAATGGAAACCCGGATAGCACGACATCAGGAAGACCGCGGTGACGGCTGGACGACCATTGAGGAGCCCGTCGATCTTGGCGGCGCGCTCATAAAACAATCTAGCGAAAATAACATTATCCTTGTCGATTGCCTGACACTCTGGCTCAGCAATATCATGGGGCGCGAACTTGCCATTGATGAAGAGGTCGACAAGCTGCTCGCCGCCATAAAAAATCTCCCCGGCCCGATTATCTTTGTTTCCAACGAAGTGGGTCAGGGCATCGTTCCGGACAATGCACTTGCGCGGGCATTCCGGGATCACGCCGGACGGCTGCATCAGCGATTGGCAGAAATCGCCAATTCAGTCTATTTTGTAACGGCGGGACTGCCGCAGAAATTGAAATAGGCAAAAAATGGCTGACCCCCTTTCACGCGAACTTCCACCCTACAGGGGCGGCTGGGCCCAGGATTTTCTTGTGTCCTTGGTGTTCCTGACGCGGCTGCCAGTCCGGCCCGCCTTCACGTTCGAATTGAACGCGCTCAAATCCGCCTGCCGCGCGTTCGCGCTTGTAGGTCTAATCGTTGGCGGTCTTTCCGGCACAGTGTATATTGTCGCCTCATTTCTCGGCGTGCCGGAACTCATCGCTGCGCTGCTCGCAATTGCAGCGCAAGTTCTAATTACCGGCGCCCTTCATGAAGACGCCATCGGAGATGTCGCAGATGGCTTCGGCGGCGGATCGGACAAGGAAAAAAAGCTTGCGATCATGCGTGACAGCCGCGTCGGCACCTATGCTGTCGTGACCCTTGTTCTGGTGATAGGGATCAAATCCGCGGCCATCAGTGCGGTATCGGACACCCTGATGGGATTCGCCATCATTGTCACCGCCGCCTCAATCAGCCGCGGCGTGATGTGCTGGGCGCTCTATTTCCTGCCCGCCGCACGCGGCGACGGTTTAGGACGCGGGGCAGGCCATCCAGACATGATAGCACCGCTTTGGTCGACCTTCCTTATCATCCTGATCGCAGTCCTGATACTCGGGCCTCAGCTTGGCGCAATTGCGCTCTTTGCCGCGATATGTGGCGCGACATTGATGGGACTGATTGCCTGGCGGCAAATCGGCGGGCAAACCGGAGATGTTCTCGGCGCCATCCAGCAGCTTTCGGAACTCGCCGTCCTGGTTACCTGCCTCGCGGTAGTTGGCTAAAGGCAACATATCAGGATTTTTTCGGCTTCACACGCTGGGTTGCTTCCGCCTGCAAGGGATCGTCGGGCCAATAATGTTTGGGGTACCGGCCCTTTAAATCCTTCTTGACCTCCTGATAGGTGGTCCGCCAGAAACTGCCGAGGTCCTGCGTGATCTGTACGGGGCGGCGTGCCGGCGACAGGAGATGAACCGAGACGGACACTTTTCCATCTGCAAGCTTTGGTACCTCCTTAAGCCCGAAAACCTCTTGCAGCCGGACCGCAAGCACCGGATTGTCCGGGTCCGCGTAGTCGAGACGGATATGCGATCCGCTCGGCACTTCAATGGCTTCGGGCGCAAATTTCCGAAGGCGCGCCAGTTGATCCCGGCTCAACTGGTCTTGCAGAATGTCAGCAAGATTAAGCCTTTGAACCTCCGCCAACCGTGACATTCCGGCAAGGTAGGGCAGCAACCAGTCATCAAGCGTCTCTGACAAGGCGGCTGTGGAGAAATCCGGCCAACCCGCTTCTGGTTCGTGCTTTCTCGCGAAATTCGCCCGGTCCGTAAGCGTGCGGGCTGCGGCATCCCATGACAGCATTTGCAAACCCTTGCGTCGAACAGCTCCGAGCAATGCGTCGGCGATTTCTTCAGGGGCCGGAATATCAATTCTTTGCTGACTGAGAAGGAGCGCACCGAGTTTTCGCTCTGATACAGCCAGAACCCTCTCCCTCTTGTCATCCCAGAAAACCCGCCGCGCTAAAATAATGCTGGCGGCGAAATTCTCCTCGATGTCGCGCGCGAGAATTGGGGCTGCCAGATCAATCCGCGCCTCCCGTCCCTTCCCATCAAGATCAGCAACAACGACGTAAGGTTCCCCTTGCAGCCTGTCATTCTCGGAAAGCCGAGCCCCCCGGCCGCCAGACAGGCGGTATTGGAGGCGGCTTTCTTCGCGAAGCTCGCCAATCCGATCCGGATAGGCAAAAGCAAGCAATAAACCGGCCCTGGAAACATCCATGTCCTTTTGCTTTATGGCAAGCCGCCGCGCGAGATCCTGGCTGACCCGAAGGACCTGATTGATCGCCGCAGTTTCATACCCTGCCTGTCTGGTTTTCTTCCGTCTAGCCTGCGCCAGAATTTCGAGCCGGTCCCGAAGATCGGCATTTGGAAACTCCCGGTCGCGACGGAAAATATCCCGTTCTGAAAGAAGTGCTGCAATATCGCAGGCGAAGCTTTCGGCGCCGATGTCCCGCGCCCTTATGACCATGCCAGCGAGCCTTGGATGAAGCGGTAATCTGACAATTTCCTCTCCCAGAGGCGTTATCTTCCCCTCCCCGTCAAGTGCGCCAAGAGCCTTCAGAATATCCTTCGCTTGCGAGACCAATCCAGCTGGCGGCTCACTCATCCAGGTAAGTTCAGAGACATCCTGCACACCCCATTTGGCGAGTTCCAGCACGAGGGTACTCAGGTCCGCCGTCATAATCTCGGGCGCGGCATGTTCGGTCAAACCGCGATCCTCTGCCGCCGTCCAGAGGCGGTAGCAAATCCCCGGTCCCAATCGCCCGGCGCGGCCGCGTCGTTGATCGGCGGAGGCACGGGAAACGCGCTGAGTCACAAGCTGGCTCATACCGCTGTTCGGATCGAAAACCGCGCTTCGAGCCTGCCCGGCGTCAATGACAACCCGCACGCCTTCGATGGTCAGGCTGGTCTCAGCGATATCCGTCGAGAGCACTATTTTGCGCCTTCCCGCTGGACCAGGTTCGATGGCCATGTCCTGTTCCTTCTGGCTGAGATTACCGTATAGAGGCAGCACCAGCGCGTCCGCCAATGCATGTGATCCCGCTAAAAGCTTTTGCGTACGATTTATTTCACCCGCTCCCGGAAGAAAGACGAGGATATCGCCACATTCTTCCGTCATCGCTCTCTTGACAGCCTGCACCACGTTTCCTTCAATACGGCCTGTCGGCGGTCGGTCAAGAAACCGCGATTCAACGGGGAACTGCCGACCTGTGCTTTGAACAACCGGTGCATGCCCAAGGAAAGATGCGAGACGGCCCATATCCAGCGTTGCCGACATCACGAGGATTTTCAAATCCTCGCGCAATATCTCCTGCACCTGCCGGGAGAGAGCGAGGCCAAGATCGGTCTGCAGGCTCCGTTCATGAAATTCATCAAAAATAATCAGGCCTATATCAGAGAGTTCCGGATCCGTCTGCAACCGTCGCGTCAGGATACCTTCCGTGACAACTTCTATACGCGTTCGTCTGCTGACTTTTGTATCCATCCGAACGCGATGACCAACCGTCTCGCCAACTTCCTCCCCCATCAGGGAGGCCATCCGACGGGCGGCGGCGCGGGCCGCGAGGCGGCGCGGCTCCAGCATGATGATTTTTTTTGGTCCAGCGAGCCCCGCGCTCAACAGATAAAGTGGCACCAGCGTAGTTTTCCCCGCCCCCGGGGCTGCCTGCAACACCACGGCAGGGCTAATCTTCAACGCATTTTTCAGTGCCGGCAGTATATCAACAACGGGAAGGCCGGTTTTTGCAAAATCAACTGTCATCTTTTGTCGCCCAGTCCAGCCAGAGCACGTCCAAACATTGGAAAAAGAGTGAGCGCAGCGGCTCCGGCAAATACGGCGCCAACGACGACTTCGCCGCCGAACCGGGCAGTTGGCGGAAAACCGGAGCTTGAAAAAATTAGAAACCCTGTCGCGATAATACCGCTTGAGGCAATGATGCCTCTGGATTGCTCACGCAGGGCCGAACCCCATGCTGCGTCATGTTTCCCGTTCAGCCGGTATCGGTTGAACGAGAGCGCAAGATGGATGAGCGCATCCACAGCGATCCCGAAACAGACGTTGGCGGCGGGTGCCGAGATGATATCCACAGGCACGGCGAACCATCCTGCACCGCCCAGTATGGTGAGCGGAATAAGGGCAGATGTTAGAACCATCGCGGCCGTGATCGCTATACTCCGGCTGACGATCCAGGCAATTCCTGCAAACAGGAGAAGGAGGCCCGCAATCCCCATTAGCAGGCTCGTCGCGACAAGCTCGGATAATCTTCCCTGCAGGACATAAACGCCGCCGGTCAATACCGGTTTGAACCCTGCATTTTTGACGATCTGCTGAAGTTTAGCCGTTATCTGGTTACGGTCCTGTTGCCGTCCCTCTTCCTTCATCCGTAGCACATATAAGACCTCACTCCGGTCCTCGCTCAGGAAATTTTCAGCGACATGCTGATTTATGCCGAGCGACAGCAGGCTGATAATTTCCCGCCAGGGCAGCAGGAAGGCGAGCGGATGATTATTGGCTTCCGCCATCAGGGCTGGCAGCGAAATAACCGTCCCTATATTTTTTTCGGCAAGCAGATTCTTATGTAGCCTCCACATGGCCTCATACCCTGCCTCATTATCGAGCCGCCCGCCATTTTCAAGCCGGACGACAAGCTTCACCGGGCTGCTGCCGCCATTTTTATCGATAAAGGTCAAATCCTCCCGCAGCTCCGATCCCACTGCAAAATAGGACAGGAGGCTTGGGTCGGTATTAAGCCTAAAAAGTCCCTGAACCGAGACGGCGGCGATCAACAGAAGACAAATACCCACGCAATATAGCATCCAAACAAGCCGTTTCGATGGCTTTGCCGCCACGCGGGACATGGCTTCCCGAGGCGTGCGACGCGTTGCAAACAGCAGGAAAACCGGATAAAGCGCAAAACTGCAAAGAAGCGCCACAATGGCCCCGACAATGCCGCCCATGCCCAGCTGACGAAGCGGTTCCGCAGCAACCATCAGGAGGGTTGCAAAGCCGAGAAGCGTTGTCACCATACACCAGAAAGATGCCTTGAAGGTCTGAAGGACAGCCTGTTTTACCGCACTGACCTTGTCCGGCTGGGTAAGCTGCCGCCAATTCGACGTGAGATAGATAACCTGCGACTCGACCAGCACGAATACGATAATGGCGAGGTTTGCTGTCAGGATGCCAACGGGCTGGCCAATCCCCTGCAGGATCAACAACGTCAGGAATATCGCCGTAATACCACTGGCGCTTGCCCCAAGCGCAATCACGGGCGAGCGAAAAACGGTCAGCAGGATAACAGAGAAAATAACGAGCGATACTGTACTGAATAGCTGCATGTCGTGAACAAGGTTTCTTCTGATCTGCTCGACGATATAGGGCATTCCGGACGAGCGGATGCGAAAGGCGTCTCCCTCGTCGAAAAGCCGCGCCGCTGCTTCAACTTCTGCGACCAAATTAGATGTATCCTGAGTCCCGACAAACGCGATAATCAACGTGGCGCGATTGTCCTCACTTACTAGAAGCGGGCGCCAGAACGGGCTCTCGCTCGCCGCCCGGACGCTATCAGGTCCCGCCGCCGCGCTGACCAGACGGGTAATCCCGGGAATTTTCTCAATGTTCCTTGAGAACGTCGCAAGGCGGTCGTAATAGCCGCCGGAAAATATATCCGTGCCCGCCACGCTGATGACAAGAAACTCGTCGGATGGGAAGAGCTCATGAATACGAGCGGACTGGGCAAGGTCAGGATCGTTAGAGCCAAAAAAGAAATCGGGAGAAACCTTTGGATTCAAGTCGACGAGGCTTAAAAACAGGGTAACGACCAGTGCCATAACGAACAGGCACGCCGCCATCAGGCGCGTCTCAATCAGCATAAAAAAAGAACCCATAGGCAGGCCGTTCCTCCTGTGGCACAATACATATGGCTATTGTTATCAGTCATGCGAACTCAACCTTACTAAATCCCGATTACTGTCTATGTTACAACAGATTTCAGAAATTGAAGCCCATTCCCGTGGCGCCATACCGGCGCTTCACACGGAAGAGTATGACGGCTGGCATTTGCGTTTCGCCAGGAACCATACACGCCGCGCCAATTCGGTCAATGTCCTGACGCCCGGCATACTGCCGCTGTCTGAGAAGATTGGGCATTGCGAAGCATCTTATGAGCGTGTCGAACAATCCTGTCATTTCCGCCTGACACCCCTAGCGGATCCCGATCTCGATGACGAACTCGCGGCAAGAGGATATGGTTTTTTCGGGGAAACAGAGGTCAGGGCCATCAACCTGCCGGAACTCGAATTGCCGGAAATCAGTCCGGATGTCCAGATATCCGATTGCTATTCGGAAACCTGGTTGAGCGGCCTCGCTGCATTAACCGGGCAAAATATGGAAAAACAGGCGGTTTTTCGCGAAATGTTGGACCATATCGACATGGATATCCATTGCCTAGGCATTTCCCGAGGATCGAAAATCGTCGCCTGCGGCCTTGGCGTCAGTTCATCGACCCATCTCGGGCTTTTCGAATTTGCCACCCATCCGAAATATCGCCGTCAGGGTCTGGCTGCCCGAATAGCCTGGCATCTTCTTGGCGAAGCAAAGAAGACCGGACTCGAATGGGCTTACCTCCAGGTCGTGAAATCCAATAAAGCGGGGATCGACTTCTGGGGGCGCGTCGGATTTACCGAACCATTATACAGCTATCACTACCGGACAAAATCATAGCTCAAGCCTTATGTCCGGCTCGTCAAAATAATATTCGTCACAGTTCTCGCCTTCGCCGCCGCGATCGATGACGAGAAAATCACTCACCGCTTCCAAAGCGAGGACCGGATGATGCCAGGTTCCGGCATGGTAATTGACGCCCTGGCTACCCGTCGACAGAAAGGCGCGTAGATCGTCAGGCGCAACCGTATCGCCTTTTGGCGCCACCAGCACCAGATAGGGGCGATTATTGAGCGGAACGAAGGCCTGACTACCTTTTGGGTGCCGCTCGACCAACCGGACGGCCAGCGGATAGCTAAGCGGGCTTGCGCGGAAAATATTTACGAGGACCCAGCCGCCAGCGTCCGTTTCAATCTTCGCCAGATCGTGAAAACGGACGGTTGATCCCTCATTGATCAGAAAATTATCTGCGCCGTCGGTTTCGATCACATCGCCGAAGGGCGCAAAACCTTCTCTCGTGAGCGGTGCTATTTTCAGTTTCATTTGCCCAACCTGCTGATTTTTCCATAAAGCCTGAGGCGGCTGACCCCGCCATCGGGGATGATGTTCAGGCGGGCATGGCTCACTGGGCCTATATCCGCCACTTCACGCTCAAATTTGTGGATCGCATCCATGGTGAGCTTCTGTTCGGGAAGAAGCGTTTTCCAGAACATGCTTTGGGTCACCAGAGAATCCTCCGTGCCGCCGGTCACCAGCGCCGCCTGTATGGAGCAACGGTCCGGATAATTTCCCTTGAAATGAGCCGTATCGACTTCTATTTTCGAAATCACGCCGGGATAGCCAAGAGCGATCAGGGCCCAATCATTCCCCGGCTCCCGGCGACGACGGGTTTCCCATCCGTCCCCCATATTTACGCCACGTCCCGGTGCAAGGATTTGTGACGGAGTACCATAATGCTGGTCGCTGGCCGCGATCCCCCGCCCGCCGTTGACGAGGGCTGCAAGATCAATAAGTTCGTTCGGATCGTGTTTTTCCCAGTTACACTGGACCTCACCATAGACACGAAGCCGTGCAACGCCGCCGTCCGGATAGATGTTGAGACGCAAATGGCTCCATGTTTTACTGTCCGCAATCGCGTGCAGGTGAGGGCTGTTTCCCTTCAAACTGACGGCGGGCAGGATTTCTGTCCATTTTGTTGCCGCGGTCGGTTCTCCCTCAACAAGGCAGGCCTCCAGCGATGCGGCAGGCGGAAAATTTCCGGTAAAATGGCTGGTATCAATATTCACTCCGTGAATGATGCCGGACAGACCAAGGCGGATAATACAATGATCGAACCCTTCTCCGCGTTTGCGGCGGCTTTCCCATCCATCCATCCATTTCCCGTTATCATCATATTTGTCAGCAATGAAGACAGGCTCCGCTGGGTCGATCAACCGCGATTTATCAGCGAAGAAATCATCGGTCGCGAAGATCACCTCACTGCCGAGGCGCGGCGAGGCAAGATCAATAAATTTCACGGCAAACCCGGCGGTGTCAGTGGACAACAAGGTCATTCTTTTCTCCATCAGCGGGGCTCTGGAGCCCTCTAAAATCTCTACAAATCCATCAATCGGAAACGGGCAATCTTGTCTATTTCAGCAAGCGCCGTCCGAAATTCTTCATCTGCCGAATTTTTCAGGCGCCTCTCAAACCCTGCCAGAATATCATAGCGATTGCTGTTCCTGACTGCTTTGATAAAAGGAAAGCCGAATTTGTTTTTATAGGCCTTGTTATAGGTTTGGAATGCCGCGAATTCCCCAGGACTGCAATCTCCAAGCCCCGCGCCTGATTGTTCTGACGTTGACGCCGTCGTCAGTACGCCTTGCACGGCTGCCTTTCCAGCGAGGTCGGGATGTGCCTTGATCAGTGCACGCTTTTCAGATTCCGCCGCATCGGCGACGATGCCGGCCATCAGATCGGCAAGCGCGTCCACCTCATCATGCTTTTCCATGATTCCCGCTGCCCAGGCCCGCTCGGCAACCCAGGGAGAGTGCTCATATATTCCGCCAAATCTTTCAATAAATTGAACATAGTTCATTTTACTAGGTAACATGCTAAATTTTGTCACTTATCGATTTTCCCCGAGTTTGGCGGATGTTGTTCATGCCAGTGCCGGGCGATCTCAATACGGCGGCAAAACCAGACCGCGTCATGCCCCTTGGCATATTTGAGGAAGCGCTTGAGCGCGGCGATCCGCCCCGGTCGCCCGACGAGTCGGCAATGCAGGCCGACCGACATCATTTTAGGCGCCGTCGCTCCCTCCTCATAGAATGTGTCGAAGCTGTCCTTGAGATAAGTGAAATACTGATCGCCACTATTGAACCCCTGCAGGGATGCGAAGCGCATGTCATTCACATCAAGTGAATAGGGAACAATGAGTTGATGACGGCCCACTTCCGTGATCCAGTAAGGCAGATCGTCGTCATAGGCGTCAGCATCGTAGAGGAACCCGCCCTCTTCCGCCACCAACCGCCGTGTGTTGGGGCTGGTCCGGCCGGTATACCAACCCAATGGCCGCTGGCCCGTCATCCGCTCAATTATCTCGATCGCCTGTCGCATATGGGAGCGCTCGACAGTTTCGGGCACATACTGATAATTGATCCAGCGGTAGCCATGGCTGCAAATCTCATGACCAAGATCAACAAAGGCCCGCGTAACCTCCGGATTCCTTTCGAGAGCCATAGCCACGCCGAAAATGGTGAGCGGGATATCAAATTTCTCGAACAACCGGAGCAGGCGCCAAACACCTGCACGGCTGCCATACTCATAGAGCGATTCCATGCTGATATGGCGAACACCAACAAGCGGCTGGGCACCGATGATTTCCGACAGAAAGGATTCCGATGCATCATCCCCGTGCAGGATTGAGTTCTCACCGCCCTCCTCATAATTGAGGACAAATTGCAGCGCAATACGGGCCCCTCCCGGCCATTTTGGATCCGGTGGCGTCGCGCCATAGCCAATCATGTCACGGGGGTATTTTCCCTTCCCGGTCACGCAACTTCCCCCGATTTGACTGATGGTTTAGAAAAAATCGAATACAGATCGGCTTTAGGCTCAGTATCGCTTAAATTGAGTTGGTCTTCACAGGCTTGCAAATGAGCCTGCATCAGGGCAACCGCCTGTTCCTCATTCCCGCCTTCAATCGCCTCAATAATGTCCGTATGTTCAGCACAGCTGCAAGGTGAAAGATTTCCCTTCTGATATTGTACAATGATCAGCGATGTGCGGGAAACCAGTTCCTTGACATAGGCTGCCAACGTCTCATTTCCGGCGATTACCGCCAGTTTCAGATGAAAATCCCCAGAGAGGCGAACCCAAGCCTCATGATTCCCCTTGTCCAGGCTCTGCCGTTCCGCCGATACAGATCTCCGGAGATCCCTTATACCTGTCGGTGTCTGGTTCCGGACGGCCATTCGCACAATCCCTTCCTCGATCAGGCGTCGCGCCTGCAGGACTTCATGCGCCTCGTCAGGTGTCGGTTCCGAGACGAAGGCACCCCGGTTCGGATGAATTTGCACAATCCGCTCATGAGCCAGCCGTTGCAAAACAGTCCTGATTACCGTGCGGCTAACGCCAAATATTTCGCCGAGAGTGTCCTCGGATAACTTGGTGCCAGGGGCTAATCGTTGCTCTAGAATGGCGGCAAACATGTCTTCATATATGCGCTCGTTCTGGGCGGCCTTGCGCGGTGGCTTATCGGTCCGGTTCAAAGCGACTGTTGGGGCAGTCCTGCTCATGAAAAATCCTCAAATTTATGCGATTCCCTCACTCCATTTATACAATATAAAAAATTATTGTATACAAAATAAATAAATTATGTGGACAATCTGTTTTGTGTCATGCAAAGTTTTGTGACGGCTTCGGACGACGCCAACAAAGGCCTGAAGGATTGAGATGGGGAAACTGACAACGCATGTTCTGGATACCGCCGCAGGGATACCCGGAAAGGGAATCCGGATAGATCTGTACCAGCTGTCAGACGGCAGACGGGCGTTGATTGATACGCGCGTTACAAACGCGGACGGGCGTTGCGACGCGCCAATTCTGGAGGGTCAGAATTTCAAGCGCGGCAAGTATGAGCTGGTTTTCCATATGGGGAGCTATTTTGACACGACAGGCATTGAGTTGCAGGAACCCAAGTTTCTCGACGACATTGTTTTGAGATTTGGGATTAGCGATGCGGACGAGCATTACCATGTCCCCCTCCTCGTCTCGCCGTACAGCTATTCTACCTATCGCGGCAGTTAGAATGAGGCCGCCCGATATGCTATAATGTAAAAATTCGATTTTGGAAGATGTCATGCGCCAGAAACTGAAATATGTGCATCGGGGGGAAATTGTCGAGTTGGCGGATTTTGATCCGACGACGACAGTTCTCAATTATCTCCGGTATGAACGGGCGCTGACCGGCACCAAGGAAGGCTGCGCGGAAGGCGACTGCGGCGCCTGTACTGTAGTCCTCGGAGATCTGGTTGAGGGAAAGCTTCGCTATCAGGCCGTTAATGCCTGCATTCAGTTTCTCCCCACTCTCGATGGCAAGGAGTTGATCACCGTCGAGGATTTGAAGTCAGAGGACGGCACCCTGCATCCGGTGCAGACGGCGATGGTCGAAGCAAATGGCACTCAGTGTGGATTTTGCACACCGGGGTTCGTGATGTCGATGTTCGCCGAGATGCATACAAATGAAAATACGGATCGTCGACACCTCAACAATGTCCTGGCGGGGAATCTCTGCCGCTGCACCGGTTATGGCCCCATCGTTGAGGCGGCGGCGAAAATCGCGACATTGGGAGCCAAGGATCAGTTCCATGACCGTGAAATTGTGACGACCGCTCTTCTTGAAAGCCTTGATAATGAGCCTGCACTTCATCTCAATTGGCAAGACCGCCAATATTTTGCCCCGAAAACCGTCGACGAACTGGCGCGCTTTCTGGGCGAGCATCCCGATGCGACAATTCTTGCCGGGGCGACGGACGTCGGGCTTTGGGTAACGAAGCAACATCGCGAATTAAAGTCGGTCGTCTATATTGGCCAGATCGACGCGCTAAAAACTATCGAGGAAGAAGACGGACAGCTCATCATTGGCGCTGGCGTCACCTATAGCGACGTCTGGGATACTCTCACCCGCCACTATCCGGACTTTGGTGAGTTGATCCGGCGCATTGCCTCAACCCAGATCCGCAATAGCGGAACCATTGGAGGCAATATTGCCAACGGCTCCCCGATTGGCGATACACCGCCCGCGTTGATCGTGCTTGAAGCCACGCTTCGGCTGCGTTCCAAAAGCGGGCATCGCGATGCCCCGCTTGAAGATTTCTTTATCGGCTATGGAAAACAGGATTTACGCTCCGGTGAATTCGTCGAGGCCGTTCTGCTGCCGCTTCCACGAAAGGACAGCCGCTTTGCAACCTATAAAATCTCCAAACGTTTCGATCAGGATATCTCTGCTGTCTGCGCTGCATTCCACCTGACCCTCGATAGCGGAAAAGTTGACACTATCCGGATATGTTATGGCGGCATGGCGGGAACGCCAAAGCGCGCGATTGCAGCCGAGCAGGCCATCATCGGCAGGAAATGGTCGGAAGAGACCATTGAGGCTGCATTGACAGTGATAACCGAAGATTATCAACCGATGACGGATATGCGCGCAAGCAAGCAATACAGAATGTTGGCGGCGCAGAACTTGCTGAAAAAATTCTATATCGAAACATCTGCACCCGGCATTGCGACGCGGATTGTCGGCGAAGGAGGACTTGCCTATGCGTAGCCCTCCCGCCAACACAAGGGAAATTCAGGGTCAGGTTCATAGCGCCCATCCCCATGACAGCGCCGCGAAGCAGGTTGCTGGGGACGCCCTTTATATTGATGATATCGCGGAGCCTAAGGATCTCCTTCATCTTTATATCGCGCAAAGTGAAAAGGCCCATGCAAAGCTTCTGAAGATGGATGTTTCAGCGGTCAGGACCGCGCCCGGCGTTGTTGCCGTACTGACGGCTGAAGATGTGCCGGGAGTAAATGACGCTGCCCCACTTGCCGGTGATGATCCGGTGTTCGCAGAAGGGATTGTCGAATATGCGGGCCAGTCTTTATTTGCTGTCGCGGCTGAAACAATGGACCAGGCACGCGCTGCAGCGAAGCTTGCAATAATTGAATATGAAGAACTCCCGGCGATTGTCACCGTTGAGCAGGCGATGGAAGCAAGCTCCTTTGTCCTGCCCCCCCGGGAGATCCGGCGCGGCGACGCCACCAAAGCGATAACAACGGCAAAGCACCGGTTGCGCCAGCGCTTAGAAATCGGCGGACAGGATCATTTCTATCTCGAAGGCCATGTCGCCCTCGCACTTCCCGGTGAGGACGGCGATATCTTCGTTCATTCCTCGACCCAACATCCGACGGAGATTCAGCATAACGTCGCCAAATTCCTTGATCTGCCGGATCATTCGGTCACCGTCGAGATACGGCGGATGGGCGGCGGCTTTGGCGGCAAGGAAACGCAAGGCGCCTGGTTCGCGGCGATTGCGGCGCTCGCGGTGAAGATGACCGGTCGGCCAGCGAAAATTCGCCTCGATCGGGACGACGATATGATTATGACCGGCAAACGCCATGACTTTGTTGCCACCGTCGAGATGGGTTTCGATGATGAAGGGCGCGTGAGCGGAGCTGAATTCATTTTCGCATCGCGCTGCGGCCGATCTGTGGATTTATCTGCCTCCATTAACGACCGGGCGATGTTCCATGCTGATAATTGCTATTACTTTGAGAATGTCACGATCATCTCCCATCGCTGCAAGACGCACACGGTTTCAAACACGGCATTCCGCGGCTTCGGCGGTCCGCAAGGTATGCTCGCGCCGGAACGGATGATGGACGCCATCGCCTGCTACCTCGGCAAGGATCCGCTTGAGGTGCGCAAAAGCAATCTCTATGGCAAGGAAACACGCAACGTCACCCCTTACCAAATGACGGTCGAGGACAATATTGCGCCAGAGATTATTACCGAGCTTGAAAAGAGCGCCGACTATGCCGCGCGCCGGAACGCTATCCGCGCTTTCAACAGGATGAGCCCCTATCTCAAGAAAGGCATCGCGCTGACGCCTGTGAAATTCGGTATCTCCTTCACTGCATCCCATCTTAATCAGGCTGGCGCCCTTTTGCATGTCTATACGGATGGCAGTGCCATGATCAACCATGGTGGCACCGAGATGGGCCAAGGGCTTTATATCAAGGTCGCGCAGGTCGTCGCTGAGGTTCTCCAAATCGATATCGAGCGGGTTAAAATCACGGCGACCAGGACCGACAAGGTGCCAAACACCTCACCGACTGCCGCATCTTCCGGCGCGGATCTGAACGGCAAGGCGGCCGAGGCCGCGGCGCTGTCTATTAAGGAGCGGCTCATCACTTTCGCTGCCGCCCATTATGATATTGCTGCGGACGAAATTAAATTCCTGCCGAACAGAGTGCGCATCGGAAAAGACGAGATTTCGTTCAAGGATCTGGTGCAGCTTGCTTATATGAACCGGATTTCGCTTTCCGCAACAGGATATTACCGCACACCGAAAATTCACTATGATGCCACGACCCTCTCCGGCCGGCCGTTTTATTATTTCGCCTATGGCGCGGCCGTCTCAGAGGTGATCATCGATACCTTAACCGGCGAGAACAAGGTTGTTGCGGTGGATATTCTCCATGATACCGGCAAGAGCCTCAATCCCGCGATCGACCTTGGCCAGATCGAAGGAGGTTATATTCAGGGCATGGGGTGGCTGACAACGGAAGAGCTTTACTTCGATGCCAAGGGTATTCTGAAAACGCACGCCCCCTCCACATATAAGATTCCAGCCTGTAGCGATCGCCCGGCGATTTTCAATATGAAGATCTTTGAGCGCGGCGAGAATATCGAAGAAACGATCTTCCGATCGAAAGCTGTCGGCGAACCCCCTTTCATGCTCGCCATCTCTGCCTTCAACGCCATTGCAGATGCCATTTCCAGTGTCGCCGATTACCACCTCTATCCCGACCTCGACGCACCCGCGACACCGGAGCGAGTGCTGATGGCCGTGCAGAAAATAACCGAAACCGTCCACGAGAGCGAACTGACGGAAGCCGCACAATGAGCAACTGGGCGGACATATTAACGGTATTCACGCCGGAGGAGGGGCCCGCCGTTCTTGTCACCGTCGGGGCGATCAAGGGTTCAACGCCGCGCGATACCGGCGCTAACATGCTGGTAACGACGAAGAGGACTGCCGGAACCATCGGCGGCGGACGGCTGGAATATCTGGCGATTGAGAAAGCGCGCGCCATGTTGAGCGACTATAGCGCAGATGCGCAAATCCTGAAGCTACCGCTTGGACCGGATCTCGCGCAGTGCTGCGGGGGCCATGTTGATATCCTTATGGATAAGCTGGAAGCCGATGAGGTGTTAAATTTATTTAACCGGTTAAATATACTTAATGACTTTGGCGTTCTGCTGTCCCACTGGTCGAAAAAGGGATCCCGCCGACAGCTCGCCGGGATAAGCGACTGCCCCATCTATATCGACAAACCGCTGCAATCCGCAATCGAACGGAGAATTGTTGCTCCGGGCGCGGAGATTGTTTTCTCTCCCACAGATAAAGCGAGTTTTACGCTTGTGCAGTCCCTAAACAATGCAGAATTTCATATAACCCTTTTCGGCGCGGGACATGTTGGAAAAGCCCTTGTCCATGTGTTATCGCCGCTCCCCTGCTCGATTATCTGGGTCGATCAGCGCGAGGATACGTTTCCCGATCACATCCCCTCCAACGTCCGAAAAATTGTGACCGACAGCCCGGCGGACCAGGTTGCGGGCAGCCTGGCAAACAGTTTCTTTCTGGTCATGACCCATAGCCACCAACTGGACTTGGAGATTTGCGAAACACTGCTCAACCAAAGATCGGATGAAGCCTATATCGGCGTGATTGGCTCAAAGACAAAAAAGGCGAAGTTTGAAAAGCGTCTTGCGCTCCGCGGCTTCGATGCCGGAACGATCGCGCGGATAACCTGTCCGATCGGGCTCGACCATTTGAACGGAAAGCGCCCGGCGGAAATTGCCTTAAGCGTCGCAACAGATATTCTTCTTCGGCATCGGCGCGCGGTTGAAAGAAAGGCTTCGACAAAGGTGGAAGGTGCAAATGGAATATAATTGCGCTTTGCTGACAGACAGCGGAACGCTATCTGCGAGAATAAAATAACGCGGATTGGGCCGCAACAGTTTGAGAACGAGGGGGATGTGTTGAATGACTATTGGCAGCGGAGAAACACCGCAGCTGGAATTACGGGGGATTACAAAACAATATCCCGGATGTCTGGCCAACGATCATATCGATCTCAAGATAATGCCCGGCGAAATTCATGCATTGCTCGGTGAAAATGGAGCGGGCAAAAGCACCCTCGTAAAAACCATCTATGGCGTCCTTGAAGCTGACGAAGGCGAGATTTTCTGGGCCGGAGAGCTGGTCAAAATCCCGAACCCGCATGCCGCCCGAAAAATTGGCATCGGCATGGTGTTCCAGCATTTCTCGCTATTTGAAGCGATGACGGTCACCGAGAATATCGCACTCGGGATGTCCGGACGACAGGATATGAAAGCCCTCGAAAAACAAATTATTGAGGTTTCCAGCAATTACGGCCTGCCCTTGGAGCCACGCCGGCAGGTGCATACGCTTTCTGTCGGTGAAAAGCAGCGCATTGAAATCGTTCGCTGCCTGCTCCAGGATCCCAAGCTCCTGATCATGGATGAGCCGACGTCGGTTCTCACGCCCCAGGAAGCCGCGAAAATGTTCGAAACGCTTCGCCGCCTTTCTTCCGAAGGTGTTTCCATCCTTTACATCAGCCACAAGCTCGATGAGATCAAGGCGCTCTGCCACAAGGCGACAATTCTCCGCGGCGGCAAATATATCAGCGAATGCGACCCGACGCTTGAAACGGCCAAAAGTCTCGCCGAGATGATGATTGGCACGGACCTCCACGCGCCTGAGCATAATATCGAGGAGAACACGGGCCCAATTCGCCTGAAAGTCCGGAATCTCAGCGTCGACGCGGACATCGAATTTGGCATTAATCTCAGCACCATTAATTTCGAGGTCCACAGCGGGGAAATTCTGGGCATCGCAGGTGTCGCCGGTAACGGGCAGGTGGAACTACTTTCCGCATTGAATGGCGAAACCAAATGCGAAGATGGTGAAGCCATTGAGCTTGACGGAAAAGCGATCGGCCGTCTTGGGCCGAACCAGCGCCGCAATCTCGGCCTCGCCTTTGTGCCGGAGGACAGGCTTGGACATGGTTCCGTCCCGGAAATGATGCTGACGGAGAATGCGTTTTTAAGTGGTTACAGCCGTATGCAGCTTATGAACAGCGGCTTTATCAATACCGGTGCGACCGCCGCCTATGCCAAGGAAATTGTCGACAAGTTCGACGTCCGGACACCTGGAATCCATCACACGGCGAACAGCCTTTCAGGCGGGAACCTGCAGAAATTCATTGTCGGCCGGGAAGTCCTGCAAAAGCCCAATGTCATTATTGTCGCCCATCCGACCTGGGGGGTTGACGCGGGGGCGGCGGCCTCCATTCACCAGACACTCATTGATCTTGCGGAAGCCGGCGGCGCTGTTCTTGTCGTCAGCCAGGATCTCGATGAGCTGTTCGCCATCAGCGGCCGTATTGCCGTAATCGCCGACGGCCGACTGTCTGTTAGCCGCAACCTTAAAGAAATCACAATTGAAGAAATTGGTCTTCTGATGGGTGGCACCCATAGCATGGGCGAAACCGGAGGGCGGTCACATGTTGCTTAAGATCGAGAAACGCGCCGAATATTCGAAGGCAATGGTTTACCTCACGCCTGTGATCGCTCTGGTACTGACAGTGCTGGCCAGCATCATTTTGTTTAAACTACTTGGGGTTAATCCAATTGAGGCTCTGTATCAGTTTTTTGTTGCGCCACTTGATTCCAAATATGAACTTTCGGAACTCTTCGTAAAGGCGACGCCTCTTATTCTCTGCGCTATCGGTCTGTCCGTTGGCTTTCGCGCCAATGTCTGGAATATCGGGGCGGAGGGGCAGCTGACCATGGGAGCGATCGTCGGGAGCAGCCTTTTCATATATTTTCCCGAAACAGAGAGTGTCTTCCTGTTGCCCGCGATGATTATGCTGGGCGCCGTCGGCGGCGGCGCCTGGGCAGCAATCCCGGCGTATTTCAAGACCCGCTTCAATGCGAATGAAATATTGACCAGCCTGATGCTTGTCTACGTTGCCATTCTGGTTCTCTCTCTACTTGTCCATGGGCCCTGGCGGGACCCGGCCGGCTTCAATTTTCCGGAATCCCAGACGTTCAGTCCGAGCGCCACCATGCCCATCCTTGTCTCCGGCACCCGCATGCATTTTGGCACTTTACTTGCCTTGCTTGCCGTTCTTGGCACCTGGATCATGTTGGCCCGCACCCTCATTGGGTTTCAGGTAAAAGTCATCGGAGCCGCGCCAAGGGCAGGCGGTTATGCCGGATTCAGCCAGAAGAAAGTTGTCTGGTTCGTCCTGCTTTTTGGGGGCGCCATGGCGGGCATTGCCGGAATATCGGAAGTGAGTGGCCCCATTGGCCAGGTTCTCCCCACAATTTCGCCCGGCTACGGCTTCACTGCCATTATTGTTGCCTTTCTTGGACGGCTGCACCCCGTCGGTATCTTTTTTGCTGGCCTGCTTATGGCGCTCACCTATCTGGGCGGCGAGACGGCACAGATCAGTCTTGGTCTGCCTGTAGCGGTAACCGGCGTCTTTCAGGGCATGGTCCTCTTCTTCCTGCTCGCCTGTGACGTTCTCGTTCACTACCGTTTCCGTCTGAATACTGCAAGAAAGGTCGTATCCTGATGTCTGGATTTGATTGGATCACTCCGGTAATCCTCACCGTCATCACGGCGGCCACTCCCCTAGTCTTCGCTGGCATCGGCGAACTCATCACGGAAAAGTCAGGCGTGCTTAACCTTGGCGTCGAGGGAATGATGCTTGTCGGTGCCGTAAGTGGGTTTATAACGGCCACCGTTACCGGAAACTATTTCCTTGCCGTCGCCGCCGCTGCGCTTGCCGGTGCCATAATGGCTTTTCTGTTCGGCATCCTGACATTATCGTTGATGGCAAATCAGGTCGCGACCGGTCTCGCGCTGACCCTGTTTGGCGTGGGCCTGAGCGCCTTGATGGGGCAGAATTTTGTCGGCCAGCCGGTCGCAGCACTGGCCAAGCTCGATATCCCGGGTTTATCTGACCTGCCTTTTATCGGCCCAATCCTTTTCGGCCAGGACGGGCTGGTCTATCTTTCTTTTGTTATGGCTATTGTGGTCAGCTGGTTTCTCTATAAAACCAAGGCCGGACTTATTTTGCGCGCCGTCGGTGATTCACATGACGCCGCCCATTCGATCGGTTATTCAGTGATCGGCATTCGTTATCTCGCTGTAATGTTTGGCGGCGCGATGTCAGGAATCGGCGGCGCTTATCTGTCGCTCGCCTACACCCCTATGTGGGCGGAGAATATGACAGCAGGTCGGGGCTGGATTGCCCTCGCACTGATCGTCTTCGCTACATGGAAGCCTGGTCTTGTGGTCGTCGGTGCCTATATGTTTGGCGGCATTACGATTTTGCAGTTGCACGCGCAGGCCGCGGGACTTAACGTGCCTTCACAGGTTCTTTCCATGCTGCCTTATCTTGCAACCGTATTTGTTCTCGTCTTGATATCGAAAGATCAATCCCGGATCAGAAAACATGCGCCGGCCTGTATCGGCAAGATTTTTCATCCAGCTGCTTAATCCACAGGAAATAACAATCACTTATGACAAAGGAGAAAGTAATGACGTTAAAATATATCTCAACGCTGGTCGGCGCAGTCGCCATGGCGGGGAGCCTTCTCATCGGTAGCACGGCCGCAGCAGAGGAAACAAAAGTCGGCTTCATCTATGTTGGCCCGATCGGCGATTTTGGCTGGACCAACCGGCACGATATTGGTCGCCACGCGGTGCAAGAGGAATTCGGTGACAAGGTTAAAACGGGCTTTGTCGAAAGCGTAAAAGAAGGTCCGGACAGCGAACGGGTCATCCGGCAAATGGCCGCAGATGGTTACAAGCTGATTTTCACCACTTCCTTCGGTTTCATGAATCCCACGTTGAAAGTGGCAAAGCAGTTTCCCGACGTAAAATTTGAGCATGCCACCGGCTATAAACGCGCCGACAATGTCAGCACCTATTCTTCCCGCTTTTACGAAGGGCGCTATGTGGTCGGCAAGATCGCTGGTAAAATGACGAAAACCAACATCATCGGATATGTCGGTTCCTTCCCAATCCCGGAAGTAGTTCGCGGCATTAACGCCATGACCCTCGCTGCCCGCAGCATCAATCCGGATGTCAAGGTCAAGGTTGCCTGGGTCAGCACCTGGTACGATCCGGGCAAAGAAGGGGACGCCGCCAAAGCGCTGATTGACGCAGGCGCGGATGTGATCCTTCAGCACACGGATAGCCCAGCCCCGCTACAGGTGGCGGAAAGCCGGGGCGTTTGGGCCGTAGGTCAGGCATCCGACATGGCGAAATTCGCCCCCAAGTCGCAATTGACGGCAATCGTCGATAACTGGAACGGATATTATATCGCGCGTACCAAGGCGGTTATGAATGGCACCTGGAAATCGGAAGACACCTGGGGCGGCTTCAAGGCTGGCATGGTGGAACTCGCACCGTTCAACAAAGCCATTCCCTCAGACGTCGTCGAGTTGGCAAATGCGACCCGCAAAGGGATTGAGGACGGGACCATTCTGCCCTTTGCCGGCCCATTCAACAAGCAGGACGGGTCGGTTGGCGCCGCCGACGGAACGTCTCTTGATGATGGGACCCTGCTTGGCATGAACTGGTATGTCGAAGGGGTGGAAGGATCTCTGCCCAAGTAAGCCTTTTCTCCACTCATGAGAAATCTCCGCCGGTCCGGATTGGGTTGGCGGGGATTTTACTTCTAACTGTGAGGGCAAGGGAGACGGGAATGTCGGATATGCAAGATTTTATTGAGAAAATGCCGAAGGCCGAGCTGCATATGCATATCGAAGGCAGCCTGGAGCCGGAGTTGATGTTCGAGCTCGCTGCCCGTAACAAGATCGACATTCCGTTCAAGACAGTGCAAGCGGTCCGGGATGCCTATCACTTCTCAAACCTGCAGGATTTTCTCGATATATATTATCAGGGCATGAGCGTTCTGATCACTGAGCAGGATTTTTACGACCTGACTTTTGCGTATCTCACCAAAATCCATCAGCAGAATGTTATTCATACGGAAATCTTCTTTGATCCCCAGGGCCACACGGATCGCGGCGTGTCTTTTTCGAGCGTGATTAATGGCATTGACCGCGCCCTCTCCGACGGCGAAAAGAAATACGGCATTTCATCGCGCCTGATCATGTGCTTCCTCCGCCACCTAAGCGAAGAAGAGGCCTTTACTACGCTGGAACAAGCCCTTCCCTACCGCGATAAAATTATTGGTGTTGGCCTAGATTCCTCGGAGCTTGGTCATCCACCGTCAAAATTCGAACGGGTTTTTGCGAAAGCGAAAACCGAAGGTTTCCTCGCGGTGGCCCACGCGGGAGAGGAGGGACCGCCTGGCTATGTCAAGGAAGCGCTTGATCTCCTTAAAATAGATCGTCTCGATCACGGCAATCGATCGTTAGAGGATGCGGAGCTCATCGACCGGCTGGTGGACATGCAAATGGCGCTGACTATCTGTCCGTTGTCCAATTTCAAACTCGCCGGAGTGAAGGACATGCGCAACCATCCAATTAAGAAGATGCTGGATCTGGGGCTCAAGGTAACAGTGAACTCCGACGATCCGGCGTATTTTGGCGGTTATGTGAACGAGAATTATCTGGCAGTTGCCGACAACCTCGATTTGACCAAAGACGACATTCTTGCCCTTGCCCGAAACGGTTTCGAGGCGAGCTTCTGTACGAACACACAAAAGCAGGCGATGATCGCGCGGCTCGAAGATTATGGACATTAATCCTATATCTCTTCCGCTTTACCTTGATTATCAGGCCTCGACACCGATGGATGCGCGGGTGGAAGCGGCCATGGCGCCTTACTGGAACAGCGTTTTCGGCAATCCCCATAGTGCCACCCATGGCTTCGGCCTGAAAGCCGCCCAGGCGATTGAGGAGGCACGTGCGGAGATAGCCTCTCTCCTTACGGCCAAGCCACATGAAATTATCTTCACATCCGGCGCAACGGATTCAAGCAACCTTGCGCTTCTGGGGACGGCGCGGGCGAAGACCGGAAAGCGTCATATTATATCCGTCGCGACCGAGCATGAATCTGTCCTGCAACCTCTCAAGTTGCTGGAGAAGGAAGGCGTCGATATCACTTTGCTGCCCGTGGATAGAGACGGACTTGTCGAGCTGGCAGCTCTCGAGAATTCTATTTGTACCGATACGATGCTGGTTTCTGTGATGACCGCAAATAACGAGACGGGTGTTTGTCAGGATATCGACGCCATTGGCAAAATCTGTGCCCGGCACGGTGTTGCTTTTCATACGGACGCCGCGCAAGCGTTGACAACGCGAAAACTGGACACCGTAAAAACAAACCTTACCTTCGCCAGCTTGTCCGGCCACAAACTTTATGGCCCGATGGGGATTGGTGCGCTCTACATACGCGACCGATCTGAGATCACTCCGCTGATCGTCGGCGGAGCACAGGAAAGAGGGCTTCGCGCAGGCACGCTACCCACAGCGCTCTGTGTCGGTCTGGGGGCCGCCTGCCGCATTGCAGGAGAAGCCCGCGAAAAGGATGCAGCTCATCTCCAGCGGCTCACCGCCACCTTTCACGAAATACTGGACACAGAGCTCACCGGGAAAGCGAGCTTTAACGGGAATGCCGCGCCGCATATCCCGGGCTGCCTCAGTGTTACTTTTGCCGGTATCGACGCCGAAGACCTGCTACATGAATTGCCCCAGCTGGCGCTCTCGACGGGGTCCGCCTGCAGCTCACGGCAAGCGGAGCCGTCCCATGTCCTGCTTGCAATGGGGCGGAGCGCGGTTGAGGCGGCGGCAACAGTCAGAATTGGGTTCGGGCGTTCTACCAGCATGGTGGACGTTCAATTCGCGGCGAAACAGATTTTACGCGGCTATTGGAAACTCAATGGGTAAACAGTTTGCCCATAAAAATATTTGCGATGCAGTTGGAAACATTTTCAGTTTGAGGGACAGGCGTAAATGGAAATAGATCTTATGGAATGGGCCCAGCTGGCCATTCGCTGGATCCATATGATTACCGGGATCGCCTGGATCGGGGCCTCCTTTTACTTCGTCTGGCTCGACATGAACCTGACCCCGCCGGTCAAGGACGGTTATAAAGACAAGGCTGGCGTTAGTGGAGAGCTCTGGGCTGTGCATGGTGGTGGCTTTTACGAGGTGCAGAAATACCGCCTCGCCCCACCGGAAATACCGCCAACACTCCATTGGTTCAAATATGAAGCCTATTTCACATGGTTCAGCGGCATTACCCTGCTCACAATCCTCTATTATTTCAGTGCCGACATCTATCTGATCGACAGGAGCATTGCCAATATTTCAACCGATGCGGCTATCCTGATCGGGGTCGGTTCCATTGTCGGCGGCTGGATCATTTATGACCTGCTATGCAAATCGCCCCTGATCAACAATCAGGCCGTATTCGGCGTTGTCCTCTTTATCCTGTTTACCCTCGCCGCCTTCGGCTTGTCGCATGTGTTCAGTGGGCGTGGCGCCTATATTCATGTCGGCGCGATCATGGGCACCATCATGTTCGCCAATGTTTTGATGGTGATCATTCCGGGCCAGATGGCGCTGGTATCGGCCGCAAAGAAAGGCGAAGCGCCGGATCCGGTATATGGCCTCCGGGCGAAACAGCGGTCGCTTCACAACAATTATTTCACGCTGCCGGTGCTGTTCATCATGATCAGCAATCATTATCCAATGACCTATGGCAACCATTATGGCTGGCTACTCCTCGCCGGGATATCGCTGGTTGGTGTCCTTGTCCGCCATTTCTTCAACATGAAAAATCAGGGACAGGCGAAGCAGGGCTTCATCCTGTTGCCAATTGCCTTCATCTTGTTCTTTGCAATTGCCTATGCAGCGGCGCCAAAATCAGAGGATCAGAGTTCAACGGAAAAAGTCCCTTTCACAACAGTTGAAAAAATCATCCAGGAACGGTGCTCAAGCTGCCATGCCGCTAAGCCCGCAAATGCGGACTTCGAGACGCCTCCGAAAGGGGTGAAGCTGGCAACAGCCGCCCAGATCCTGCGCGAGAAAACGCGCATCAAACAGCAGGCCGTCAACACCAAGACCATGCCGCTTGGCAATGCTACGCAAATGACTGACGAGGAACGGAAATTAGTCGGTCGGTGGATTGCTCAGGGCGGCTTAGCGAACTAGGGATAGAACGGGGCGGCGGCTGTCGGCGCTTATAGCGCCTTCGCCACTGTCTTTCCTGTTGCGAGCAAAATGACGTATATATTTGTCAGTGACGTTTTCCGTTTCCACAATGACGCAGACGTCAATGGTGTTGAACTGGTGATCGATCACCGCACCGTCACCAATATATCCGCCGAGGCGAAGATAGCCCTTCAGTAAGGGGGGCAGTTCGGCTTGCGCTTTTTCAAGGTCGATTTCCTTACGCTTCATCACATTCATCGGGATGTAATGCGTTTCCAGCGCTCTTGGGC
>JAIOYL010000168.1 GCA_021741195.1 Sneathiella sp.
CAGATCAATCTGCGGGGAAACCCGGAGGATCGGGCGTTTCTTGCGGGCGTGAAATCGGCGATCGGCCTTGAGCTGCCGACCACGCCGAACAAGGTTGCAAGTAGCGGCGCCTCGAAAGCCCTCTGGCTTGCGCCGGAGGAATGGCTGATCGTCAGCGAGGCGGGCGATGATTTGATCACGAAACTCGAGGCTGCACTTGCCGGGCAGCATGTCGCGGTTAATGACCTGAGTGCCAACCGCATTATCTTCGAGCTTTCCGGCTCCCATAGTCATGACGTCCTGATGAAAAGCTGCGAACTTGATTTGCATCCGCGCGCCTTCAAGCCCGGAGATTGTGCCCAGACATTGATCGCCAAGTCGCAGGCAATTGTTGAGCAAACCGGGGAGACGGTCTTCCATATTTACGTTCGCTGTTCCTTCAGCCGCTATGTCGGCGCCTGGCTCACCGACGCCCAGGAGGAATATATTTCCGCCAGGTGAAAAAATTTTGATATTTGTGGGAATAATGTGATCTGCTGTGGAAAATGAGTGGTCTTGCAACCTGACTGCTGTTATGTAGGATCAGTTCCGATTTCTCTCGAATAAAAAAGTAATGACTGACCTAAAGTATATCACGGCGCCCGTACAGGGAGAACTGTCCGAGCTCGCGAATTTCACCTGCTCCCTTACCATTTCGGCCGCGGAATGCACCACCTCCTATTTCAGAAAACCGCTTGAAATCATCACCAAGATGGATAAATCCCCGGTGACGATTGCCGACCGGGAATGCGAGAAGCGGATGCGCGATCTGATCGCGAGGAAGTATCCGGACCATGGCATTCTTGGAGAGGAACATGGCAGCGATGGGGAGATGCGCGATGAAATCTGGGTCATTGATCCGATAGACGGAACCAAGAGCTTTATTTCCGGTTTGCCGCTGTATGGCACCCTGATTGCCTACCTGAACAAACAGAAAGTGCGCATCGGCGCGATTTCCATGCCGGCGCTGAAGGAATTCTGGATCGCCATCGAAGGTGAGGGATGTTTTCTCAACGGCGAGAAATGCTCTGTCAGCGATTGCCGTGACTTGAATGACGCGGTTCTGATGACGACCTCAGTGGAGTATTTTTCCGAACAGGATACGGCGCGATTTTCGGCGCTTCGCGACAAGACCCGGGTCCGGCGCTATGGCGGCGACTGTTATATCTACGCGATGGTGGCGTCCGGCTGGGCGGATATCGCGGCGGAGACCGGATTGCAGAATTATGATTACATGGCGCTGATCCCGATCATCGAGGAAGCCGGCGGCGTGATTACCGACTGGTCCGGCCGGCGCCCGGGTCTGAATTCGGGCGGCACTATTCTGGCGGCTGCAACGCCGGAGTTGCATCAACAGGCGCTTGAGATTTTATCGCGGTAGTATAGGCTGCACAGATGCAGTTATTTCGGGGGAAACATGGACGCTCGTTATGTAAAAACGATTACCGATGCCCGCAGCATTATCGAGGACCGCGATCTTGCCTTCGTGAAAGTCGGCGTTTTCGATATTGACGGGGTTCTGCGCGGTAAATATCTCAGCAAGGACAAGTTTTTCAGCATTCTGGAAACAGGTTTCGGTTTCTGCGACGTGGTGCTCGGCTGGGACGTTAATGACCAGCTTTACGATACTGACAGCTATACCGGCTGGTCGAACGGGTATGCGGACGCGAAGGTCATGCCCATCATCGATAGCTGCCGCGAATTGCCGCTTGAGGATAACATGCTGTTTTTCCTGCTTGAATTCGGCGATCGAGCGGCGCATGTCTGCCCCCGGCAGACGCTGAAGCGGGTTCTCAAGAAAGCTTCTGACATGGGCATGACGGCGACGGCTGCCTGTGAGTTCGAGTTTTTCCTCTTTAACGAGACGCCGCAGTCGGTGCGCGAGAAGAACTATCGTGATCTCACCACCTTCACGCCCGGCAATTTCGGCTATTCGGTCCTGCGCGCCTCGGTGGAGCATAATTTCTACGAGCAGCTTCTCGCGCTGTGCGAGGAGATGGACATACCGATTGAGGGGCTGCATACGGAAACCGGCCCTGGCGTGCTGGAGGCGGCGATTGCCTATGACGAGGCGCTGAAGGCGGCGGACAAGGGTGCGCTGTTCAAGACCTTCACCAAAATACTCGCACAGAAAAACGACCTGATGGCGACCTTCATGGCAAAATGGTCGAAGGACGTGCCGGGCCAGAGCGGACATATTCATCTGTCGTTGAAAGGTAAGGACGGCGAGAGCCTCTTCTTTGATGCCTCCAAGGAGAATAATATCAGCGATACCATGCGGCATTTCATCGGTGGCCAGCAGAAGCTGATGCCCGAGCTACTTGCCATGATCGCCCCGACCATTAACAGCTACACGCGGATGATCCCCGGATTCTGGGCGCCGACGGAGGCAAGCTGGGGCGTCGAGAACCGCACCTGCGCCCTTCGCGCAATCCCGGGCTCCGAGCATTCGCAGCGGGTCGAGTACCGGATTGCGGCCGCTGACATGAACCCGCATATCGCTATCGCGGCGGCGCTCGGCTCAGGCCTCTGGGGGATCGAGAACAGGATTGAGCCGACAGCCGCCGTTGTCGGCAATGCCTATACGCAGCAATTTCCCGACGAACTCATGCTTCCGAAAACGCTTTGGGACGCGGCGCAGGCGCTCAAAAAATCAACGGTCGCGCGCGAGCTCTTCGGCGACGCCTTCGTCGATCACTATGTCGTCACCCGTGAATGGGAGGAACGGCAGTTCCGCAAAGCCATCACGGACTGGGAAATGCAGCGCTATTTCGAGATTATCTAGATTTTAGGTTGAGCATCAACAGCGGCAGCTCGCGAGCGTCCTCAACCTCGGAGCGGCACCAGCCGGTCTGTTTCGCACCCATCCGCCGGTAAAAGCCGACGGCATTGGGATCCGCCTCGATGCGCAGCGTATCATGCCCAAGAAGCGCCGCCTTTTCCGCCGCGGCCCTGATAAGGGCACGGCCATAGCCTTTTCCCATGGCAAGTGGAGAGACATAGAGAAGCTGCAGTTCCGCTTCGCCCGGCTCGAGAGATAAAAAATAAAATCCCGCGACTTCCCCGCCATCCTCGATAACCCCGCTGTCCCAGTCGGCAATCATGCGGGGCGTTACGGTGAGGACGGCCTCGCAGGCGTGCATAAAATCATCCGGATACCCCCAGAAGGCCTTGGAGGTCAGGGCGAGCTCCGTCAGGGCCGGGCAGTCAGATTCTGTAGCGGGCCTGATCTTCAGCGGTGACATCATGGGATAAATATTCCTATCATGGGCCTGACAACCGCTTTTACATCTTTTTTCCGGGACCGGGCAATTTGCTTTTCACCATCAACAGAAAACTCGACATCTCTGTACAGAACCAGCTGCAGCAACAGATCATCGCCGGGATCATGAATGGCCAGCTCGCGCCGGGCACGAAACTGCCGTCGACCCGGAAGCTCGCGCGCGATCTCGGCATCTCGCGGACAACGGTCGTTATTGTTTACGATAAACTTGTGGAAAACAGTTTTCTGGTTGCCGCCAACCGGTCCGGCTATGAAGTTGCGACGGCGGCAAACTGGCCGCAGGAGGCGAGGCGGCCGCTACCTCAAGTGCCGCCGGCAAAGCCGCCTGTGAACTGGGACCAGCGGATCGATCCGAAACTTAACTCCCAGCGCAATATCCACAAGCCCGCCAACTGGCAGGACTATCCCTATCCGTTCGTCTATGGCCAGCCGGACGTGAGCCTGTTTCCGCTCCCCGCCTGGCGGGAATGCTCGCGCCAGGCGATGAGCCGGATGGCGATGCACGACTGGGCCAATGACGCCTTCACCCAGGATGATCCTGAACTGGTCAGGGAGATTATCACCAAGCTGCTTCCCAAGCGCGGTATCTACGCCACAGCGGATGAATTGCTGATTACCATGGGGGCGCAAAACGGGCTTTACCTGATCGCCGCCGCGCTGATGAAGAACGGGGTGAAGGTGGGTGTGGAAAATCCCGGCTACCCGGACGCCCGCAATATCTTTGATCTTTGCGGCGCGGCGCTCGTATCCCTCGACGTCGATCCGGAGGGGGTGGTCGTCGATGATGCGCTTGCCGCCTGCGATCTCGTCTATGTCACGCCGAGCCATCAATATCCGACGACCGTTACGCTTTCCTCCGAGCGCCGGAAGGCTTTGCTGAAATGCGCGTCGGAGAACAACCTGCTGATTATCGAGGACGATTTCGAGAGCGACACCAACTATACCGGCGAGCCTGTCCCGGCGCTGAAAGGGGAGGATACGGAAGGCCGGGTCATTTATGCCGGCAGCCTGTCGAAATCCATGTTTCCGGGGCTCCGGCTCGGCTATATCGTCGCTCCCAAACCGCTGATCGGCGAAATGCGGGGGCTGCGGCGGCTGATGCTCCGTCATGCGCCCAGCAATAACCAGCGCACCGCCTCGCTCTTCATCGCGCAAGGCTATCATCTCGCCTATATCCGGAAATTGCACAAGTCGTACGCAGAACGCTGGCGGAAAATGATGGCGGGCCTTGAAAAATACCTGCCGGGCATGACCACGGCGCCAAGCTTCGGCGGCACCAGCTTCTGGATCCGGGGACCGGTGGATCTTGATGCGGCAGATCTGGCCCGGCGCGCCCTCTCGCAAGGGATCGTGATTGAACCTGGTTCTGTGCATTTTATCAATCCGGAAATGGGAAATCGCTTTTTCCGCCTCGGCTTTTCCTCTATCGGGGCGGAGCGGATCGACGAGGGGTTGAAGCGTCTGTCAACCCTGCTCTGACCTTGACGTTCGCATCATCTGGTAGAAATGATTCCGGCAAACTGGTACTATCGCCGGTACGGCGAATGTCCTACCTAAAACACAGGCCGTAAATTTGTTATTTTCGAACTGGGGATTGCGATGGGATACAGCACAATCGAAATACATCCGCTCACGTCATGCATCGGCGCTGAAATCGCCGGCGTGGATTTGTCGAAAACCCTGTCGGACGAGCAGTTCCAGGACGTTCATGATGCCCTTGTCGATAATAAAGTCGTCTTTTTCCGCGACCAGGAAATTACCCCCGAAGGGCAGCTTGATTTTGCCCGCCGCTTCGGAACACCCGAAATCCATCCCATCGTTGAAGGATCGAACGCGCATCCGGAACTGATCGAGGTTTTAAAGCCTGCCGGCGAGGGCGCGTCCTTCGGGACCGGCTGGCATACGGATAATACCTTCTTCGAAAAGCCCTCCATGGTCACCATGCTCTATGGGCTCGATATTCCGCCGGTTGGCGGCGATACGCTCTGGGCCAGCATGGAGGCGGCCTATGATGCGCTCTCTGACGGCATGAAGGAATTGCTCGACGGATTGGTTGCCGTACATTCGGCGAGTATCGCCTATGATCCGCGTACGACCCGCGAGAAATATGAAGGCAAGCACAGCCTGAAATACAAATATTCTGAGGCGGTCGAGGCGGAAGTCGAACATCCGCTGATCCGCACCCATGACATCTCCGGGCGCAAATGTATTTTCGTCAATCCGATGTTCACGCTCCGGATCAAGGGCATGACGGATGCGGAAAGCGCACCGCTCCTCAAATATCTCTATGAGTTTTCGACCAAGCCGGAATTTGTCTGCCGCTTCCGCTGGCAGCCCAAATCGGTCGCCATGTGGGATAACCGCAGCACCCAGCATTATGCCATGAATGACTATGTCCAGTACCGGCGCCTGATGCGGCGTGTCACCATCGGCGGCGATACACGGCCGGTTTAAGTTCGGGTAGGAGCGTAAAGAGTGGTTGCAACAGCCCGGTTTCTGGTGCTCGACGGGTATCCCGTCGATCATCGTGATGCGCTTGCGGCGAATGGCGGGACGCTGGCGGGCGATCTCTATGCCCGGATGCTGAAGTCCTGCGCGCCCGGCGCCCATGTCGATATTGTCTTTCCGGCGGATGAGGATTGCGCCCTGCCGGCAGGGAGCGGCCTTTCCGGCTATCACGGCATCTGCTGGACGGGATCAAGCCTGACCATACATAATGAGACGGACGTGCGCGTGAGCCGCCAGATCGAATTCGCCAAAGCTGCCTATGAGGCGCGGGTGCCGATGTTCGGTAGCTGCTGGGCGGCGCAGATGGCGGTCACGGCGGCGGGCGGGCGATGCGCAAAAAACCCGAAGGGCCGGGAATTTGGGCTTGCCCGCAAGATCTCCCTCACTCAGGCGGGATGCGATCACCCGATGTTCGCGGGGAAGAAAGTGGTTTTCGACGGCTTTACCAGCCATGAGGATGAGGTTGCCGAACTGCCCGACGGTGCTGTACTCCTTGCCTCCAATGATTTCTCAAGGGTGCAAGCGGTGGACGTCTCGCATAAAGGCGGTAGCTTCTGGGCGGTGCAATATCATCCCGAATATGATTTCAATGAAGTTGCGTGCCTGTGCCGCTGGCGGCGCGAGGCGCTGACCAAGCAGGGAAATTTTGCGTCGCTGGACGATGCGGACCAGTTTATCGGCAAGATGCAGGCGCTCCATGAGGCGCCGTCGGCGAGCCATCTCCGCTGGCAGCTCGGCGTCGACGGCGATGTTCTTGATAATGACGTCAAGCAGCAGGAAGTCCGCAACTGGATCGCGGCCAAAATTACGCCCCGGCTTGGCTGCTAGGTCTGTTTCCGGAACTCCCGGCCTCAGGCGATGAGAATGCGGTCACGGCCGATTTTATCGATTATGCTCTGCGGGGGCAGCTGATCGGTCAGGAGCAGGTCAACGGCGTCAAAATCGCAGAACCTGACCACTCCTGGCCGGTTGAACTTCGTATGATCGGCGACGATGATGATGCTGGCCGCCTGGGGAATGATCGCACGCTTGAACTCTGCTTCCCCAAGGTCATAGTCGAGAAAGCCCTGCTCGGCGCTGATCGCGGCGACGGAAAGGATGGCACGCTCGGTTGCAAACTGACGCGCGAAACTGACCGCCGTCGGGCCGTAAGCGGCGCTGTCGTCGGCGCGGATCTGGCCACCGGCCATAAAGACCGTGTTGTCATTGCGGGCGCAGAGATCGCGGGCGACCTCTGTGGAGTTGGTGACGACCGTCATGTTGCGGTGGGTGCTGAGGGCCTTGGCGACGTAGCAGGATGTGCTGCCGTTATCGATGAGCAGGGTTTCCCCGTCCATGATCAGGGAGGCCGCCAATTTGGCAATGCGCTGCTTCTCCCGGCGCTGCACTTCCAGGCGGCGCAGGAACGGGGGCTCCATTGATGTATGGGGGAGCATGACGCCGCCGTGGATTTTCTCCACCGCGCCGGACTTTGCCATTTCCTTGATGTCGCGGCGAATCGTCTCGTCGGACACGCCGAGTTTCGACGCCAGTTCAATGACGCCGCAGGATTTTTCGAGCTGGAGCATGTTCATGATGGCCAGTTGTCGTTTTGTCTGTTTCATTAATATCCCTGTTCGTGACGTTGTTAGAACTCCCTATTCAGCCCTCGCTAGCATATTTTGCGGGAAAGTTAAATCAGAATGTGGAATTCCACAAAATTGCCGGCGTAAAACAAAATAATGTGGACGCGAAATTATGGCGAAATCGAAAATTCTGATTAGGTAATCGAATAGAAAATGCTAGAAATTCCGTAGTCACAAATTGGAAAAAACATATGCCCGAAAGTTTGAAGACAATTAGCCCGGTGGATGGCAGCCTGCATGTCGAAAGGCCCTACACCTCGCCAGAAAATGTGGAAAAAATGCTGAGGCAGCCGAAAGAGGCGCAAGACGCCTGGCAAAAGCGTCCGGTCGCTGAGCGCGCCGCGATCCTGACGAAATGCATCGATCAGTTTGTCGCGAAAAAGGATCTGAT
>JAIOYL010000169.1 GCA_021741195.1 Sneathiella sp.
ATCCAGTCAGTCATCGCAATCCAGCCAGCCATCACAATCATCTGGCAGCAGCAAGAGTTCACAAAGCAGCGGAAGCTCTGCTGAACCTCGTTCTCGATACATTGCGTTCTACGGCGCCGGAGCCGTTGATGAGGTTGAGAATGAATGTTTCGAAAAGACGGTGCAGCCCAAAGGCTGCATGCTTTACACTTGGGACCACTATCTCAAAGCATTGCATGATCTCTTGATTTGGCTCGACCTAAACGGCGATCGCAAGATTTCCGGTGATGACGTAGCCAACACAACGATCAAGCTCGCGGGATTCAGTACAGGCTGCGCCTCTGCCGCGTGGGTTTCCAAGATGATCGACCAGCAGGGTACGGTGGTTGACTGGTACACTGATCCGGAAACGGTGTACACGACCCAAACGGAGGGCGTTCCGATCGCAACGGTATTTAATTTTGACCCGGTTTGGTACCTTTTTCCCTGGCACGGAAAGGTCGGTAAAACGGTCAGCAAATATTACGAGTACAGGCAAACCAAAGGAGACTACGGCAGTTTTACGCCGTTTAATCCCGCTGATCCGCCTGCGAACAACGTTGTCACAGCTCCATTCACGGGCGTCGAATTTGGTTCCAATGCCGCCGCGAATATTCGCGTGAATATCACTACGTCGGCGCCGCCGCTGACATGGCAGGATAGCATCGCTGAGTTAGGCGGAGCGTACACGCCCCAAATGCAGTACACGCAAAATCCATCTCAATGTAATCACATGACCGTTCCTTGGATTGCCCGTGGCGAGTTTGCTGCGAAATTCTAGCCGGGAGGAGTTACCGTGAATTCTTGCAACGAACAACACAGTTTCTTGGTTCGCATGCGTAAGTGCTTCGAGCGGCTCTATTTCGTTTTGGATGCTTCACTGATATCTGGAATTGGATCGAAAGCCGGGACATGGGCAGTTTTGGCCTCGTTGGCCCTTTTTCTTACAGGCTGCGCAACTACCCAAGACGCCCTGCTTCTCTCGGGCTCTGACGTAAATTCGGCCGTGAAGACTCATGAGGTGGCAGTTCTCGGTACTGTGGTGTTCCGCGATTACAGCGGAAGAAAATACATTGAAAATTATCTCTACGGCGGCGTTCCGCTGCGTGCCAGGATCTATGCTGATGTGAACTTTCGTGTTGACCGTATTTTGAAGGGCGCAGTGAACGTGAGTGAGATTCGCCTGCGGAGCGTTCTTGCGAACGGACAAGGATTCCCTTTGTTTTTGGGTGATCGCTACGTGATCGCCTTCGATGGCGCAGTAGACGAACCGTCAAGCTTGACGCTCGTACCGATCAAGATCAACGAACGCGCCGAGGAAGCAATTAATGAAATTGCAAAACCACAACACACAAAGTGAGCTGCGACATTCCGTTGGTCCGACTGGTTTACCATTCTCAAGGTTGGTTTGTCCGGTAAAATCACTGATGCATTTGGCTGCGCCGGTTGAAGTGAAGGTCGGCATGCCACGGAACCGTCCGTGGGTGGTGGTCGCAGAGACTGGCCACAAGCTTGATTGGGTTCGGGGTTGGACCTCGTTATCTTCTCTACGCTCAGTAAGTTATGCATATATGAACGCCCCATATACACCTTAGAGGGTTTAATATGTCGTATATTCCTGATGCACAGCGCTTAAACGATGTCCGACCCCACGCCTAGATTTCCTTCCAAAACCGTTCGAGACGATCCGCCCGGCGTTTCAAGCTGATGACACACACTTGGCCAAAGTAATCTGCCAAGGCGTCGCGCCCGCGTGGATTGAATTTACTATTGACCGCAGGACGGCTGGCCGCCCATTTGTTACGGTCTCTTTGTGATTCAACACGATTGGCTGTCACTTGTGCTACACGTACTTTTCTTTGGTTCGACCGCCTCGTATCAGGAAATTGAGACATATAATACGAATAGACTCTTTCTTGTGCCGTTCGTTTCGATTGAAAGGCAGCTTGCTTCAATCTTTCAAAAAGACAGCAACGAGCCGGTCAACGTCCGCCCCGTGCTTTTCGATTCGCTGGCCAGTAGTCAGATCGTAACCGCCTACATACTGATTGCCAATGGAGATGGCGAGACGATGGCCATCTTTCGACCACCAAACCCCGTAAGGATCGAAATGAGACATCGCCATTTTCACCTTCCCTTGGCCCGGCCGCGGGGGCGGGTTAGTCGGGCTGCGGTATATTGTCGTCCACGGAATATCCAGAATGCGCTCTCGGTAGATCGGGCCGGCAATGAACACATGCGCCTGCTGGTCTACAAATCCATTGTAACGGACTTCAATGGAAGGGTGTCGAGTACCCGGAAAAGTGACTTCTTCATAAGGTGTACCGACATAGAAATCGTAAAGGAAAACACCACAGATCGCAAAAGTGACAGCGACAAGAAGCACCCAAATATACAGTGGATTTAGGAGCTTCCACATGGATGCAGCCCTGCTACGTTGCGCAGTTTTCCCACTGGTTGATTCTCCCGGCATCAATACTGAACTGGTTCGAGTTCGGAAGAACATCCGGGACGCAAAATAGGCGATACTTCCGCAAGCGACCGAAAAGAGAATCCATGTCCACACCGCGAGCGCAAACGGAAGAAGGTAAACACAAGCGGCACGAAGCCCGCCAAGAGAGCGCGCGCTAACGCCAAGAGCAAACACGAGATATAAAATGCTCGCTCCTAAGAAAGCAAACAGACATACAAGGATGTTTCTCATCCGAACCTTCTGATCTTCCAGCGCGATCAGCGCCGGGATTCAGTGTCGAGAAATTGCCGATTCTGAATTTGGCTGTAAGTAGCCCATGCGCGGACATACGTGGTGTGATTCGCTGGCGTCGCATGCGGGCGCCACGCTTCATCGAACGCGGCTTCGCCCTCGGATCCAAATGGATGTCCGCCGCGCGGCGCTCTTTCAGGAAAATATCCGACGGCCTTGCGGAATGCGGCCAACGCAGCGAGGTCGTGGAACGAACGGGGTCGTAGCCCAACAACCAGCCGCATGTGGTGCTTCAGTTCCCAGGTTTCGGAGAGTGTGTTTCCGGCATTATACGGATCGTCCCGGAAGAAAGCCGCATTTCGTTCGATCTCCGCATGGGACTTGAACGAGGTACTTATGCTCGCGGAAATATCCTTCCAAGGCTCAAGGCCCTTCGGCGGTATTCCCTGTCGGGCGATTTTCAATTGCGGATTCTGCTCTTCCAGTTCGCAAAGGACGCCCAGTTTCCAGACCGCATCCAAGTCTTGCTGTGTAATTAACGCCAAATGTGCGCGAAACAGGACCGCACCAGCTTCCCGATTTAAGACTGCGGCGCGAACCTCAGGCGCATACCACGCTGCGTTGCTCCTTTCGAGCAGGCCTTGTCCGGTGCCAAGTGGAAGACCCGCATCGGCGATCAATCGACCGATTTCAACGGCTGCGAGGTCGTGACAGCGGGCTGCAATGAACAGGTTACCATAGCCTGTTTCCGACGCGATCCAATCAGCTAAATCCAGCAAAATCTGGCACCGCCGCACCGAATCCGTTGGAGGGTAGTAAGCTCGCACATCTTCGGCGAATTTATCGATCTGGTCGATGGCGTCTTTGCCAAAGTGCCTGGCCTCCAAGGCTGCGGTTCTTGCGGAAGGCTGGCAGACCGTGTCTATATGCCAACGCGAATCAATACGCGGCGCACCAGAGAATTCCTTTCCGGCACCGGCTAAGAATTCAGCGATCCCCTCTTCCTTTAGGGAAGCCGCCAGTTTGGAGATTGAATCGTTCTCTTTCATAGCTTAGGCAAATCAAGGTGGTGAGTACTTATCCCAATAAACACGGTCGCGGAAAATTCGGCACGTGGAGGCACCCTTATTTCCATTGCCGTAGCCGAGTTGACATTCGGCCGCCCAGTTCCCGGGGGATGTGGCAAGAATCGAGAAATCGTAAAGATCGATGAAAACCCCTTTGGAACGGTAGCCGTCAATGATGACTGTGCTGGGACCGGTCTTATTTGCGTGGTACTGAACTTGGTGATCAAGTACCCGCACTTCTCCGAAGGTGAAGTAAAGGTCCCCATTATTTGGATCGGTCAGGTTGTCAACCCAAGGGCCGATCTGGTACCAGTCTGGCAGCCACGCCGAATAGCCGGCTGGTTGACTACCCCATTGGATCAAAAGGTCGGTCGCGATGTTGTCGTCGAAATAATCCTTTTCGCGTTGACGCATCTGACTGGCTTCAGCAGCCATCTGTCCGTAGGTGTTGTCGGCATTAAAAATCCACTCCGTGAGCGTCACGTTTCCAGCGAGGTCAAACGACGCTCCCGCGTTATGAGAGAGCCAGTCATTAAAGTAGCTGCTGCAGTTCAGGCAACTGAATGGGAATGCGTTGATGCCGTCGGGCAAATACCCGTCATCCATGAGCGCCGGATTTGAATAAATAAACAGGCGCAATAGATTCGCGGCATGGGGATACCCTACGAGTCCGGCTCCGAATGCTCCCGCGAATATCCAGGAGAATTTCTGTGCGTAGTCGTTGGCATCACGGCAATCGACCGAAGCCGTGCTGCCGTCGGGAAGAGTGGCCGGCATCAAAGTGGCGGGATCGATTGCGCCGTTTTTATCGCGACCGATCCGCAGTTCGTAAACGGTGGCATCCACGTCAGAAGGGAATTGGTTGAACGTCATCAAGGCTGAAGAACCGCTGGCTCCACCTGGTGGAAATTGAGTGTCGCTTCCCGGTACTTTGATGCCGTTCCAGTAAAGAGCGCAACGCCAAGTTTGCGGATCGTCAAAGAACTTCATTTGAAGCACAATTTGGTGCGCAGTGAAGTTCGGATTGACGACATAAAGCATGTTCTTCGGAACGAGCGGCGGATCTGTCTTGGGACAACTATTATACACAAAATTCAGTGGATTTGCCGCTTCCCAGAGCTTAACGAACTGAGGTGAAGTCGAACTACTGCTTGATCCACCGCCCCCGCCAGACGACCCGCTTCCAGAGCCGCCTGAACCCGATGAACCTCCAGCAGACGAACTGGCCGTTGAACTCCCGCTGCTCGAGGCAAAAGACTGGCTGCTGCTTGAAGTGGAGCCGCTGGAACCGGACTGGCCGGAACTGGAACCGCCTGAGGAACTCGCCCCCGAAGAACTCGCTCCGCTCGAACCGGATGAGCCGCCACCGGAACTCGAGCCTGATGAACCACCGGAGCCGCTACCCGATGAACTGCCACCTGAACTGGACCCGGAGCCACCCGCCGAGGCTGACGAACTGCTGCTGGAACTGGAAGAACTGCTCGAACTTGAGGAACTGCTGCTCGATCCCGGCGCGCCTCCGCCGGAACTGGATGAACTGCTTGAACTGGAGGAGCAGCGCAATAGCGCCGCCATTGCGCGTGTCGGCAAGTTGTCTTTGCGTTTCATGTCATTTCTCTCAGCAATTCTCATTATGGCCGGTTTCGATAGAATGGTAGTGGATGCTTAAGGGGAGGGCAAGGAGAAAAGTCTCGCTTTGTCGCTGTTTTCTTTTGCAGGGTTGATAGTTTCCAACTGCCAAAAGAGCATCGACCCGGCTCCTGGCTGGCCTGCTTGGACTGCAAAGGGCACCAAACGAGACGATGAAGTCAATATGGCACAGTTCACCTATGGGATTCAGTTAGCGGCGTAAGGGCCGATTTCCAGTCCGCGCATCATGAAGTCCATGAGGTTCTGCCATGAGGAAAAACAGTGGTAACGCATTAATATGCGAATATCCTGAAAGAAGGTCTCACGGGTGGGCAACGTGTCACGTATAAGCCGATAGTCCTCATCGCAAAAGGTCAGGAAACTGTGGAAGAGAAAAGCCAGGATGTTGAGAGCTACCAGCAGCGATGAGAGGTGAGGGGTTCGGGGTCGGACCTCGTTATCTTCCCTACGCTCAGTAAGTTATGCATATATGAACGCCCCATATACACCTTAGAGCCGTTTTTTTGGGGGGGGCAAACAGGCTCTAAGCATATTTCGGGCTCCTTTCCCTCAAAATGTATGTTCCCTTCTTGAGGTCTGACTGGACGACCTCTTTCCTGAACCGATTCTTGATGCTCTTCTCTACCTCCGCGAATGCATGAATCCGACAAGACCGTATCTGTCAGGGGCAGTGACTATGGAATGAATATGATTCGAGGTGATGCAATAGCCCAGCAACTTAACATCGTATCTGACCAGACGCTCCCGCATCATCGAGCGGTACATGGTAATGCATTACCCTCGTGAAATATTGATTCGCTCTCGCCATACAGAACCAATAGCGCACTCGCAATTTCCTTATAAGCTCTTTTTGACCCCAAAAAAAACGCCTCTAAGGCCCTCTCAGAGGGTTTAATATGTCGTATTTTCCTGATGCACAGCGCTTAAACGAGGTCCGACCCAACGCCCAGAAGACGTGTTTTTGCCGGGTGATTCGAAAGCCGGCATGGGTGGCTAAAAAATATCGGAAAAATTGTTGCGCCCCCCTTCCCCTGAGGTAACGTATTCTCGTTGACAATCAAATGGCGAGGCGGAAGGCCCGCGGAAGGAGCGCCTCGACGGAACGATTAATATCACAATACAGGAGCAAAGACATGCCAAGTTCATTATCTTCATCCTCGTCGTCGGGGCCGCCTCCAAGCAGCGATGGCTCCTCGCCAGGCAGCAGCAGTTCATCGAGCAGCGGTAGCCCATCGGGTAGTGGCAGCGGTTCTGATTCAGACTCAGGGAGCGGCTCCGGCAGTGACTCCGGATCAGCGAGTGACAGTGGGTATCGGAATGCTCAGTTTACGAAGAATATGAGCTATTTGTGGGGCGTCATTTGGTACTTCTACTCGTTGCAGCAAGTGATGCCAGTAGGAGAGCGAGAGGCATGGCGGCTTGGGAATTGCGATCCAGGGCTCCTCATTGACGGTGCCGTCAAGTACAACGGAGGAGGCAACCCGGACTATCGCCAGGAAATCACTGACGCATTGAGCCTCATATGCTGCTCAAGCGAATTTAATCTTTAATCTATGAGCGTGATGAATTTCTTGCCGGGAGCGATCCGCTCAGGCGTACTGGTCCTCCTACTGTCGGCCCACCCGATCTCTGAAGGCTTTGCGGGGCAGGATCCCGCGCCACCAGAGACGGGTTCATTCCAGCAGTTTGCTGACCTCCCCTCCGGACTGCTGGAGAAGGTCGTCAGCCTTTATCCCGGCCTGGGGTTTCAGCGGGATGGGACAGCGGCCTTTATCTCCAGTGTGCGTGAAGTGGCACGCGTAAGTCTCGACAACGGGGAAGAACGGTTGGCGATCTGGGTGTTCGTCATCGTTCCGGCCGCGCGTGTTGATCATGGATGGAGTGAATTCCTCGTGTTCAAGGATGCGACGGATGTTCAACCAATCGTGCGCAGGCAAGGACATACGCTCCCCATAATCAGCTTTTCGGATGTGCACGTTATTCGCAATCGCTGGGTGCAGTTTGGAGACGACGAGATTCTTCTGTCGCTCGCTGACGAGGAGGCGTTAAGACACTTCGAGCGGCAAGGGGATGGCTCGCTCATACTCGGGCTTTCGCGGGAGGCGGCCAGCCGGGCGCTCGCCGTGTACGTCAAGGAGGGACGGGAGGCGTTCCTCAAGGTGGCGCCCATCCGGGAGCATCGAGAACGCCATGTAAAAAACCTTCCGGATCGGATCAGCCGATTTGAATTGTATCCGTCACTGGTGAAGGACGCGCGTTATTCGTTTTTTAAGTATTACCAATCGTGGGAAGCGACAGTGCTGGTTCGGCTCAGGCCAGCCGGCGGCGCTGATCAGCCGGTTGTCCTCGAGATGGGCGCGCGTGGGTTGACGGCGGGGATCGAAGC